>NZ_DDGH01000107.1:91387-123282 GCF_002337565.1 Rhodopirellula sp. UBA1907
GCACTTCAAAACTGCACGACCTCGTTCTCGGTGGGTCGACCACCGAGCTACAAGTTGACCGGCGGATCAGCTTTCGGCTGGCAAGCGTCCGACTTCGATGACGGGGAAGTCGCTTTGCAGTCCCTGACGCATGAACTCGACCAAGTCTGCTTTTTCTTGTTCGGTCAAGTTCAATGGTTTCATCTTGTCGCTCAAGTACGGGTTTGGGTGCCCGCCTTTGTTGTACCACTCGATGACTTCTTCCAGAGTCGCTTGGCTGCCGTCGTGCATGTAAGGCCCCGTGTCGGCGACGTTTCGCATCGTGGGCGTTTTGAACGCGCCGCGATCCTTTTCTTCCTTGGTCACTTCGAAACGACCCAAGTCTGGATTTTCTGAATCCATGCCCACACCGATGTTATGAAACTGTTCATCGGTGAAGTTGGCGCCCGCGTGGCAAGCGGTGCAGTTGGCTTTGCCGAACGTCAGCTCCATGCCGCGAATCGATGATTCGGACATTGGGTTCTTGGCGGCTTCTTCTTTTAGCTTGGCATATTGCTCGGCGAGGGCGGGTTCTTCGTCGAGGTATTCCAAATCCTCGGCAAACGTTTTCTCAAACGCCGACAAAGGAGCGTAGTAATCGTAAGGAGCTGGCCCGGTCACGATCGCTCGTTCAAACGTGGCAAGTGCTTTGCCAACGTTGTCGATCGTCACGCCGTCATCGAAGATCTTGTCGAATTGGGCTTTGTAGATCGCATTGTCCGACAAGGTTTTGACGCAGACTTCGTGGGTGTTGCCCATTTCGATTGGGTTGGCGATCGGTCCAACAGCCTGCTCTTCCAACGACGCAGCGCGGCCATCATGGAATTGGTGTTTGCTGAGAATGCGATTGAACGAGACCGGTGAGTTTCGGTTGCCGGTTTGGCCTCGGATGCCTTCGCCGAATTGAGTGGGAGCACCCCAGCCGGTTTCAGGTGCGTGGCAAGTCGCACAAGAGATTGTGCCGTCGGCCGACAAACGAGGGTCGAAATAGAGCTGGCGTCCCAATTCGATCTTGGCTCGCGTGATCGGGTTGTCCTCAGGGATATGAATGTTGCCCGAGGCGGCGTCGAGCCCCTTGGGAAGTTCAACCTTCAGTTCCGTGTGGTTGTCGGCGTTGGCCAGAAAACGTTGGGCTTGTTCCAGCGTCAGAGGGCCGTCGCCGGGGATTCCAGCGGTGAGTGTTGGGGCGCCGAGTGAAACGGTTTCTGCGGCGAAAACGGTGGGGCCGGTGGCAACTAAAGTCGCCGCGGCACACATCAAAAAGCGATGAATGGTCATGGTGAAATTCAAAGTGTTTGGGAAGGCGTCGTTGAAACGAAGCATCGGGCGGACGAGTCCGGCTTGTTCTCTCGGCTGGCAGTGGCAGCAGGAAAACCGATGGCAAGGCAGTGCGAAACGCGTTGGTTTCTCGCCTCGAGGCAGGACTTACAGTTTAGCATCTCAGGCACGGTTCGCGACTCAAATTGAGGCGATTCGTTTTGAGACCGAATGGGACGAGTCGGCTCAGAGTTCGGAGAAAAGAGAACGCTGTGGACGGTCGAGTAAGCGGACGATTTTTCGCCCGGTCACACTCATCGGCATGTCCGCCAACTCGTCGACCGTTGCCCACTGCCAGGAGTCCGGCATCGGTCCGTCTTCTGCGACGCGGTCGCTGTTCACGTTCCACTCGCCAAGGTGAACGTGCAGGGTCATTCGGTAGCGAGTGACCGCGTGTTTGATGGTTTTTAAACGCATTCCGAGCGTCACATCACCGCCCAGTTGGCCTGCCAACCACGATTCCATTCCCACTACGTCGTCGGCTTCCGGTGGACCGGCGCGAGGGAAATCGATCATCCCGGCGAAACGAACTCCTTCGGGAATTGTTCGCACGAGGTACCGATCGTCGCGAGAAATCACGACGGCGATTTCGGTTCGAGACTCGTATTGGACCTTGCTGATTTTGCCCGGGATTTCGCCCTGCAGCCCCATTTGGTTGGCGTGGCAGATTGTCGCCACCGGGCACTCGCCGCACTTTGGCGAGCGAGGAGAACAGATCAAAGCGCCCAGTTCCATCGCGGCTTGGTTGAATCCCGCCGGGCCGTTGGAACGATCGTCTGCCTTTCGGCGTGGCAGCATTTTGTCGGACAATTCCCACAGTCGGGCTTGAGCGACCTTTTCGGTTGGCGGAACGGTCAAGCCGATCCAACGGCTGAAGACTCGTTGCGTGTTGCCTTCCAAAATCGGAAACGCTTTGTTGCGAGAAATCGACTGGATCGCTCCCGCGGTGTAGCGGCCGATGCCTGGCAATGCCAACACGTCGTCGAAGGACTCCGGGAACTCGCCGTCGTGTTCTTCCACCATCTTCTTCGCTGCGGCGTGCAGCGATCTGGCTCGGCGGTAATAACCCAGCCCCTCCCACATTCGCATCAGTTGGCTTTCGTCAGCATCCGCCAAATCGCGAATCGTTGGATAGGTGCTGAGGAAGCGTTCGAAGTACGGCAGAACCGTAGCCACCTGAGTTTGCTGGCACATGATCTCGCTGATCCAAACCCGGTACGGCGAGTGATCGCGTCGCCAGGGAAGATCACGAGCGTTGTCCGAGAACCAAGTCAGCAGTCGCTTGCGCACTCGAGAACGCCAGTTGGAATCTTGCCAGTTGCCGGAATCGATCTGCGGAGCTTCGGTGTCGATGGTGTTAGCGCGAATGGGAGAGGAGTTGCGAGCGTGAACCGATGCAGGCTGAGAACTAGTTGGGTTCGGTCAGTTTGCCAAGTTTTGCATCGGTTTCATACTCGCGGTTGAGTCGCCGGTAAACAATGTGAATGTTTTGCCCTGGGTCTCGCGTGTTGATCACAGCTTGCAGGTCCGCGAATCTGCGAACCGGTTCGCCGTTGGCTCGAACGATCACATCGTCGCGCTGGAGTCCCGCGAGTTCGGCTCCGCTATCTTCGACCACACTTTGAATGATGCACTCGTTCAACGAGTCGTTGCAACGTACACCCAGAAAGCCGCCGCGTTTGAATTCGATGTTCAAGCCTGGCAACGTTTGTCGCAGCGCGTCGACTTGTTTGGACGAGAGATCGGTGCCGTTGAGCGTCAGTGAAATGCGAATCGGAAGCTTTGCGATGGCATCGAGCAGCTCGTCGTTCAGCGGGACGTAACGGAATTCCAGGTGGTCAATGGAATCAAGGTCGCCAATGACCTTCATCGTTTCCATGTCGATGTCGCCATAGAGCAGCGACAGCGTTTTGAGATCGGGCATCTGGGTCACGCCTTTCACGACTCCCTTGCGAATGGCGGGGCCTTCGATACGAGCGAACTCGACTCGATCGATCCAGCGCAGTAGCTCCAGGAGCGAGTCATCGCCTTGGTACGCGTCGTTGATTTCGACGACGCGTTGCAGAGTGGTCGTCGCGCCGTAGACAAATTCTTTGACGCCGATCACGGCACTTTGCAGAGACAACGTTTGAATTGTCTGAGCACGCCGGACTTGGGTGATTTCTTCGACCGCCATGGAGGCTCTTTCACCACGACTGCCGCCCATCGTCGACAGCGACAGCAGCGTCTCCCAGGCGTTCGGTTCGTTGGGGTCCACACGGGCTAGCTTTGGCCTCCCGGATTCTCCTTCGATGATCGGCCGATCCATGGCGATCGATTGCAGGATGCCGATCGCGCGTTGGGTCGTTTCCAGGTCGCCGCGTTCAAGCACTTTGACCAGGGGCTCGATTGCGGCGGGGCCGGCCTTCAAAAGTGCTTCGGTGGCGTTCTCTCGTCGCAAATATGAATCGCTGGACAAGCTTTCAATTTGAGCGGCAATTTCCTCGGGGGTGTCGGCGTGGGAGACCGGAGCGAGGGCGAAAAGCAGCACAAAGCCAGCAATTTTCGTGCTTTGGTGGATCAAAGAAACGGAACGCATGGGGCCACATGATGGGTGGGAAGGCCGCGAAAGGGCGTGGTTACGAGCAGGATGACACCTTTGAAGCGAGGGGCAGGGTGTCCCGGGTTCGGCCGTCATCGTATTCTACCGGAAATCATGAAGAACGCACGCGACAGTCGTTTCGATTGCGGTCCGTTTCCCCGGGGGAGCGAACCTATCGTAGCGGGAAGCCGCGGTTGTCCTCTTTGGTTGGGATGATTCGCAAATGGCGTCTCATCCACCATCATCCCCATCGACTTTTCACTGGAGCCTGCCCGGAATGTTGTCACGCGTGTTGGTTGTCGTTTGTTTGCTCACGTGCATTCTCGGTGTGCCCCTGGCTGGCCTGCCGGTTGCCAGTGTGACGGCTCAGGACGAGGTCGCAGAAACCTCGGCCACTGAGACATCACCGGCCGAACCGTCGGCTTCGGCGGAGGAAGCTGCTCCGGCGGAGGAAACCGAAGCAGCCGAGGAGCCGGCGGCTCCGACTTTGGAAAGCCTGCAAGCTGGAGTTGATGAGGCTCTGCTGGCCGGCCACAACGGTTGGATGCTGGTTTGTTGTGCTTTGGTGTTGTTCATGACCGCACCTGGCCTGGCGATGTTCTACGGCGGTTTGGTCCGTCGCAAAAACGTTCTCAGCGTGATGATGCAGTGCATCTTCCTGATGGGAATGATGACGGTGCTTTGGGCACTTTACGGTTACTCGTTCGCGTTCGGCGGATCCGGTGGCTGGTTCGGCAACTTTGACTACGTGTTCATGGAAGGCGTGCAACGATATTGGGACGATGACTTGGGCAAAGCCATCACGCCAATGGAAGGCGCGATGACGCGAATGACTCACATGTTGTTCCAAGGCATGTTCTTTATCATCACGCCCGCTCTGATCTGCGGTGCTTTCGCGGAACGGATGAAGTTCAGTGCGATGGTGGTTTTCTCGATTTTGTGGGGAACATTCATCTACTGCCCGCTGACACACTGGGTTTGGGACGAAGGACCACTTTCGTACTTCGCCGGTGACAAAGCCTTGGCCGGAGGAGCACTCGACTTCGCGGGCGGAACGGTTGTTCACATCAGCAGCGGGATTTCGGCTTTGGTCGCGGCGTTGTTGATCGGTCCTCGGATGGGTTACCCACGCGAACCTTTGCAACCGCACAACCTGACCTACACGGCACTTGGTGCCGCGATGCTGTGGGTGGGATGGTTTGGCTTCAACGCCGGCAGTGAGCTTGCTTCGGACGATTTGACTGCCAGCGCTTTTGCCGTGACTCACTTTTCGGCTGCCGCCGGAGCGGTCGCCTGGGTGACGCTCGAGTGGCTGGTCCTCGGCAAGCCAACCGTTTTGGGCGCCAGCAGTGGTGCGGTCGCTGGATTGGTTTGCATCACTCCCGCCGCCGGATTTGTTCAGCCCATGCCAGCTTTGATCATGGGAGCGATGGCGGGCGGTGTTTGTTACTGGGCCTGCTCGACTTTGAAGCACAAGCTTCGTTACGACGATGCGTTGGACGCGTTTGGTGTCCACGGAGTCGGCGGAACGCTCGGTGCAATTCTGACCGGTGTTTTCGCGACTCGCGCGGCATGGGACGTCAGCGACGGCGTGCCAATCGGTTTGATCGAATCAGGGGGTGACTTCACCTTGGTCATCGGTCAGATCGTCGCCGTGTTGGTCACATACGTGTTCGCCGGAGTGGGAAGTCTGGTCCTGCTGAAGCTGATCGACGTCTTCATCGGATTACGAGTCCCAGCCGAAAGCGAACAGCGTGGTTTGGACATTTCAGACCACGGCGAAGAAGGTTATCAGTTCGCTTGATTTTTGTTTCCAAGATTGCATTCGAAAACGCTCGAGCATTCCGATGCTCGGGCGTTTTTCTTTTGCAACATCAACAACGGCGGGATCAATCACCACGCGAAATAAGGCCACGGCCCGGCATGATTTGCATGAGGCGGCATCTCGATGAAGCCGTCTGTCGCGGCGAGTGTGGCGACATCGCCCGAGCCTTTGCCGATCACCAATGCCGCCAGCCCAGGCTGAGTCATGCGGACGCCGCGCAACCAATGCAGCGGCAGGGTCTTTTCGCTGACTTCCTCGAGCATCACCAGCGGAGGAAATTCCTCCCAATTTGTCATGCCGGCCAATTTGCGAATCAGTGGCATCGCGAATCGGCGGGCTCCCATCGTTGCACTGACTGGGTTTCCGGGCAATCCAAGGATCAGCGTCGATTTGGATTCGCTTTGGTGAACGGCGCCCAAGATCGGTTTGCCGGGGCGTAGCGGAAGTTTGTGAAAGACGATCTCTGCACCGGCTTCTCGCAAGATTCGAGGTACGTAGTCGTAGTCGCCCATCGAAACTCCGCCGGTCATCAGCACCACGTCGTGATGCTCGATCGCATGTTGGACTGCGGTCAGGAGTGCGGCGGGTTCGTCGATCGCGTGCATCGGAGGTGCACAATCAATCCAGGGTTGATTGGCCAACAAACCGAGCAACGCCGACGCGTTGCTGTTTCGAATCTTCCAAGGCGGCAATAGCGATTGAACCGAGTTTGTGGCGGATGCCAATTCGTCTCCGGTCGTCAACACCGCGACGCGAACGGGCGCGTGGAGGTCGACTTGTTGAATGCCAAAGTTGGTCAACGCAGCGAGCCGCGGAGAGGTCAATTCTAAGCCTGCCTTGACCGCGATCGAGCCCGCAGAAAGGTTTTCTCCCTGGCGTCGAATGTTGGCTCCCGATGGGATCGTCTTGGCGTTGTCGGTCCACTGGATTTGGCCGAGCGAACTGGAATCGGGCGGCGAGGCCGCTGTGGTTTCATCGGTGTGTTCTCGCTGGATCACCCGATCGCAGCCATCCGGAATGATCGCTCCCGTGAAGATTCGAATGACGCCGGTGACGGACTCGGGCGGTGGAGGTGAACCGGGGACGCTTTCGCCGGTCACTTCGATCGGTCCTTCTTTCAGCAAGTCCGATTCACGAATCGCGTATCCATCCATTGCCGACACGTCCGCCGCGGGGCTGTCACGGTCGGCAAGAATTGGTGTGGCGAGAACTCGCCGATGAAGTGATCGCAATGAATCGTGTGATTCCCCGATTTCGACTCGCTGGACGCCGGTTGTCCCGATCCGACGGGACAATGCATCGATGGCTTCTTTAGGTGAGTCGAACGCGAATTTGGGAGTGGCGTTCATGTTGGTTCAATCAGGTGCTGTCGAAAGGAGGGCCCAAATCGGCGGGCGTGTTGACGTTGCGTAGTCGGGTGGAGGGAATCGCAACGGTTTGGTGGTCGCTCGAGCGTAGGTAACGATACAGGCTGCGGTGTTCGGATTCGACGACACGTTGAATAGAGTCCATGCAGCCGATGGGATAGATGCCCACCAAAGGCTGTAGACGTTCCGGATCGGTTTGCTGTGCCAGCACGATTTGCGTCGGCGATTCTCGCCAGGCATCAACCAACGACAGCAGATCGTCGACCGACAAATCAGGTAGGTCCACCGGCGTGAACAGACAACCTTCGTAACCGTTGGACGACGCGTGTTGCAGGGCGACCCACACGCCCATCGCTGGTCCCAAGGCCGGCTGGGAATCAAACAACGCAGGGACTGATCGCGGCAATTGAACTTGGGCTCGATGTGCCTCGGAGGCCAAGCTGACCACAATCTTCTCTTCACACACCGATCGCAATCGGTCCAGGCTGTGTGTCAAAAACGTTCCGCCACTTGGATGTGGCAGCAAAGCCTTTGGCGTTCCCATTCGCGACGAACGTCCACCGGCTAGCAACACGCCGAGCAATGGAGGAGGAGCGGCGTGTGGCATGGCGGTCAGTTCATTTCACAACACGTCGTTGGTAGTCGGGCCAGACTTCTTCGGTGAACTTTTCTTCGCCCAGAGTGATCGTCTCGTTGACGTTCAGATTGCCTTTGACGATGTGAGCGGAGTTCAAAGCGTAGAAGCCAGGGACGCTGGTCACAATGTCAGGCAATCGTGTCGAGTAATCGATCGTCGCGAGTGCGGCGACGTATTTCGCTCGAGCGATCTTGAAATCGAGAACTTGATTGCGGGAGAAATGGTCGTACATCTTCTCAAGCGTCGACAAGCATTTCTCTTTGTAGTCTTCGTCGGATTCGTTCAGACCCTCGTGATCATCCGGCAGGTACTTTGGCAAATAGACCAAGTGGTTGCCGCCGAGCTGTTTGTCTGGGTTCACGATCGTTGACATCTCGATCACAGCGGTCAGCGGGACCCACGTGTCGGTGATGTTGGTGACGTAGTATTCGCTGATTGGTTTTTTCATCAGCATCGAAGCGCAAACCACGCCGAGGTAGCGGATGCCGCGATGTCGTTTCTTTTCTTCCTCGGAAAGTTGCGGAACTGTGTCGGCGATCACGGGCGACGCAATGGTGGAAACAACGTTGTCGAACTTCTCGATTCGTCCATCGCCGAAATCGACTTCGAACTCACCGCTATCGAGCTTGCGGACTTGGCGTGCCGGAGACGACGTGAGCGTTCGAGCCCCGCGATCTTTCAGCCATCCAACCCACTTATCCAGAATGGTCGCGTAGCCGCCGGGCACATAGCCAAACATCTCCGTCTTCATGCCGCTGCGGCGGGCTTTGTACATGCGAGCGGTGTGGGCCCAGATGAACGCGGCGGAAGTCTGTTTGTAGGCTTCGCCGAGTTTGGCTTGCAGGAGTGGTTGCCAGATCTTTTCAAAGACGCCTTTGCCGGACCAGCGTCGCAACCATTTTTCGACGGATAGCTTTTCGAGGCGTCGCCAGTTTTTGATCTTGGAGGCGTAGAAAATCGTTCCGCCGAGACGAAGTTTCTGGATCAGGTTCAGCGGCGGAAACTTCAGGAATTCCGCCGTGTTACTCATCGAGATCAGTTGTCCACCGGAGTAGAAACCCGTTTTGGTTTCGACCCAATCCATTTGCGATTCCAAACCGAGATCGGTCAGTAGGTCTCGCAGTTTGGTGTCGCTTAGCAGCGTGACGTGATAGAAGCGGTCCCAAACGACATCGCCCAAGTTCCATGCACTGGTCAATCCACCAAAGGTGGGTGCGGCTTCGGCAATCGTGACTTTTTGGCCGCGATCGATCAGGTCGCGAGCAACCTGCAATCCCATGACACCACCACCGATGACCAACCAGTTGCTACTGGGAGTTCCATCAGCTGCGGTGTCGGAGTTGGTATCAAAGGACTTGGCGTTGGATGTCGAATCAGGCGAGGTGGCAACCGACATCAATCAAGCTCCTTTGACTCGGTGGCGACCGAGCATCTTCAGTGTCAACCAGATGGTTTTGAAGACTTGCATTTTGCTGTCGCCGCCCTTTTGGTCGTAGCGCAGACGCAGTGGCGATTCGCCGAACACGCAACCTTGTTTGCGAAGCTTCAGCAAGATGTCGGCCATGCACGAGAAGCCGGTCTCGCCAACGAAGTCATCACCGTAATGATCAAAGGCGTCTCGCAGCGCTGATGCACGATAGGCTCGATATCCCGACGTGTAATCGCGAACGCCACGTGTTGGGAACAACACGGTGAACAGGAAGCGAGCCCCGATGCTGAGGAAGTGACGCTCGATCGGCACACCGACGACTCGTGCACCGTTTTGGAAACGAGACGCGATCACACAGTCGCATCCTTCGTGGACCGATTGGACCATTCGGTTGATCAATCCGGGTGGATGCGTGTTGTCGGCATCCATGGTGACAATGATGTCGCGTTCGCCGGCGCGGTCGACCGCCTCTTTCAAGCCGTCGCGGATGGTGACGCCGAGTCCTTGGTTGACTTCGTGCCGCACCAAATGGATTGGCATTTGGAAAGACATCTGCGAAGCGATTTTGGCCGTGTCGTCTTTGCTGCCATCGTCGACGATGACGACTTCGTAGGGCAGTCCGCTGTCCGCGAATGCTTCGCCGATTCGTTCTAACAATTCCGGCAACGATTGCTCTTCGTTGTACGCCGGGAGGGCCATGATGACTTTGGCCGGGCGGAATCGGTTGGTGATCGGGGCGGTGGTGGTCGCCGAAGCGGCGGGGACGGGCGATTCGGAGCCGATTACTGGGTCAGTCATGCTGCTAATCAAGGTGGGGTGGAGGGCCGATCGTAGTGATGGGTCGGAAAAAGACGCGAGAACCGTTTGTAGGGACCGCACCGATTCGGCGGGCTCAGTCTATTCCGATGTTCGGTTTCGGCAACCAATTCGTTGGGCGCATGTCCCCCCGCCCGCCGGGGAGGAGGCTTTCACGTGATTTTCGTGGGCAATTCACCGCTGAATTTGGGTGGAAAGCCGCTTGGAGGCAAAAATCGGTAGAAAATGACGCGGTTGGGAAGCTGCATGCCAAAATGGCTCGTCATGCCGGGGCCCGCGGGCTCAGATGCTATGGGAGAATGACGCCATGAAAGCTACTCTGAACTGGCCGCAGGCCACCCGGCAGAAGCCATTGAGTTGAAAAATGGCTGCCGGACGGCTGAGGATGGCTGTTTCGAGCCCGCTCCTTCATCGTTTGGATGGGGACGGATTTGAGATTCGTCGCGTGAATGCGACGCAAAGTGTCGTCGCGGCGCGAATCGTGCTGCATGTTAGGAGGGTAGAGACGGAATCTGCCATTGCTTGGCATCAGATGGTGGAGGTGTCGCTTGAGGGTCCGCTTTCTACCGACCACTGAAATTACTCGCTGACAAAACTAGAACGCCGACGTCGGTCGGCATTGATGGAACGACGACTCATGTCTCTAGCCGGTCCGATGATCGATCTTCGCCGTTACGCCGATCGCGAACACTTGTTGCTGGCGTCCTACGCCATGCACAGCTCTGACACGGCGGGGCGAGTGCACCCCGAGCAACCTCACGCTTATCGCGGTCCCTACGGTCGCGACCGAGACCGCATTTTGCACAGCAGTGCGTTTCGGCGGCTTTCAGGGAAGATGCAAGTGTTCACCGGCGAGATGGGCACGTATCACCGGACTCGATTGACCCACACGTTTGAAGTCGCCTCGGTCGCCCGGACGCTGGCCCGAGTCCTCCGGCTCAACGAAGACCTCACCGAGGCTCTCGCGTTGATGCACGACATCGGGCATCCGCCTTTTGGTCACTGTGGGGAGGACGTTCTCTCGGAGTGCATGCAATCGGTCGGAGGTTTCTCGCACAACCAATTCGCTCTGACGATCGTTCAAGAACTCGAACAGCGATACCACGCGTTTCCCGGTTTGAACCTGTCGCAAGAGACTTTGGCCGGCCAAGACACCCGGGCACACAAGGCCGAAGCCGCGGTGGGGCATGCACCGTTGTTGGAGGTCCAGATTGTCGACGCGGCAGATTCGATCGCCTACGACGCTCACGATATCGATGACGCACTGCAAATGGGATTGTTGTCGATCGACGCTTTGTCCGAGCTGGCGATTATTCGTCGGACTTTGGAACGTGTTCGCGAAAAGGCGGGTGAGTTGCCAATCGGGCCGCTGCGTCAATTGTTGGTTCACGAGCTGATTGATTTGCAGGTCGGCGACTTGCTTCACATTTCGATCGAGCGAATGCAAGACGCGGACGGTTTGTCGGCCGATGCTGCTTGTCAGGCTGGGATTCGAGTGGGGCATTCGCAGACGATGGCGTCGGAACGAGCCGAGTTGGAGAGCTTTTTGTTCGAGGCCGTCTACCGGCACGATCGGTTGATGCCGGTCCGGGAAGCAGCCGCGAATCGTGTTCGGACGCTGTTTGAGGCTCTGCATCAGAACCCCGATCGGTTGCCCATGCGGTTCCGGCGTCGACTCGAGCACCGGCCGAAAGCCCGGGTGGTGGGCGAGTACTTGGCGGGAATGACGGACCGGTTCTGTGACCAACAGTTTTCCGTCCTGCGGCAGTCCAAGAATGGGCCGCTGTCGGATTGGTGAACAAATCAGTGCTGAGCACGTTTCTGGTCCGTCGGGAGAGCTCGAGTTCCTCGGATCCGGTCGGACAATTTGTCTCCCGTGGACGCACTCAACCGATTTGTGGCAACCGTTAACCTAGGGTTCTCCTGCACAGGCGAACCCCCTGGGCGTTCCAGCGGTACCATCTACACTGGAGCCTCCCTCTTTTCATCCCCGTATTTGCTGAAGCGGCGTTTTGACCAACGCTGCACCCACCATGGCACTGATTGTCCTGCGATTCATCTTTTTGCTGTGCGCCGGAGGCGTTTCAGCGATCATCAACACCTCCCTGCCTAGCGGCGGGTCGGAGGCAGTCCCGTGGTTGACGTTTGTCGCCATCATGGGATTGGCTGTGGCGATCGTGGTGCTGGATATCTACGTGCCGCGGAAACGGATCGACACAATCACGTCGGTGTATTTCGGGGTGCTGATCGGGGTCTTGCTGACTTTCATTCTGACGATTGCGGCGGCACCGCTGATCGAGATGACGAGCAACCTGCGTGTCTTCCAATTGGTCGTCGGTTTGGTGCTGTGTTATGTCTGCACGTCGGTATTGCTGCAAACCAAAGATGACTTCCGCTTCCTCATTCCGTACGTGGAATTTGTCCGCGAAGTCAAAGGGTTCAAGCCCTTGGTGCTGGACACTAGCGTCGTCATCGATGGCCGCATCGCGGACTTGGTCGCGACGGGAGTTTTCGACAACCAATTGATCATGCCGCGTTTTGCCCTGAGCGAACTGCAAGCGATCGCTGACAGCAGTGACAAATTGCGTCGCACGCGAGGACGCCGTGGTTTGGACGTGCTGAACCGGCTGCGTGCGGACGAGAATGTTGACTTGCAGATCTTTGACCGTGAGCTGCCTGAATTGGCGGGCCAAACGGTCGACCTGAAGTTGGTGTTGTTGGCCAAGCACTTGGAAGGCAAAGTCGTCACCGGCGACTACAACCTGAACAAGGTTGCCAAGGTCCAAGGTGTCCCAGTGATCAATCTGAACGAGATCAGCAACTCGTTGCGGCCAGTCTTCTTGCCAGATGAATCGTTCCGATTGCGAATCATCAAACCCGGCGAAGGCCCCGAGCAAGGCATTGGCTATCTCGATGATGGCACGATGGTCGTCGTCGAAGGAGGCCGCCACAAAATCGGGCAAGAGATCGACGTGCGTGTGACCAGCACGCTGCAAACCAACGCTGGCAAAATGATTTTCTCGAAAGTGGACGGTCGCTAGGGTCTTTTTCGATTGACCCACCCGACTCGAACATCCCTGCGACGTTTCGCGGGATGTCTTGGGGATTCCGTTTGAGTCCCCCCGGACGCTTCATCTGAATGTGCACCAAAGAAACAAGACATGGCCAAAAAGAAAACCGCGCCGAAAGTATTCGAATACGTCGAACCGATCGGCGATCGCGTTTTGGTTCGCAAGGACGAACCCAAGCGAGAAACGCGTGGCGGAATCGCTCTGCCTGATGCAGCCGAGATTCCCACCATCACGGGGCGGATCGTAACGATCAGTGCCGTGGTCGAAAACGATGAAGAGTTGCCGCTGCGTCAGTACGACAAAATTCTGTTCCACCCAAAGAATGCGATCCCGGTGGACTTGGAACACGACAACCAACTTTTCGTTGTGCCGGTCGATGACATCGTCGCTGTCTTCCGTCGAGAAGCTCCGGAAGAGTGATCGGCTGAATTGAGGCAGGTGCCAACGGCTCGAGCTAGCCGAGTGCCGGTGGCAGTTTTCGTGTTCGTGTTGTGAGCAGCACTAGACGTTGAAAGCGTCCGGTGAAAACCGGACCTACGAGACCAGTCCTTCGGTGACGCTCATGAAGACGTCTTCCAGCGTCGGATCGCGGTCGTAGAACGATCGCATTTGAACGCCCTGCGCAATCAAGTGATTGAGCAACGTCGACAGTCCCGCGTCATCGGTTTCCAGTTCCGCGATCACTCGATCGGGACGCATCTCCAGGTCGCGAAGGGCGGGGCTGCTGCGAAGGATCGAGATGCCGGCTTCGGCGTTCTCGGTGAATGCGATTTCGACCGTGCGGTTGCGCCGGATCTTGCGATACACCTGATCGATCGGCCCGCTCATCAACAGCTGGCCACGTTCGATGATGCCGATCGATGTGCAGCAATCGGCGAGTTCCGTCAGAATGTGGCTGCTGATCAGGATGGTCTTGCCCATTCGGCGTAGTTCTTTCAGCAACGCTTTGACTTCCACACGTGCTCGCGGATCCAATCCGCTGGCGGGTTCATCCAGAATCAGCACCGGTGGATCGTGCACCAAAGTTTTGGCGAGGCACAACCGTTGTTTCATCCCACGCGACAAGCCGTTGACGAAGTCGTCTCGCTTGTGACCCAGGTCCAGCAGTTCGAGCACGTTGTCGATGATGGGGCCACGCTGCGATCGAGCGATGCCGTAGGCAACGGCGAAGAAGTCCAGGAACTCCCAAACTCGCATTCCGTCGTAGACGCCAAAGTTATCGGGCATGTAGCCGATTGCGCGGCGAACCCCCATCGGGTCGTTCATCACGTCGCATCCGGCAACCTCACCGCGTCCGCGGGTGGCTCGCAACAACGTGGCGAGGAAGCGAATCGTGGTGCTTTTGCCAGCACCGTTTGGGCCGATGAAACCAAACGTTTCTCCTGCGTCGATTTGCAAATCGATCGATTCGACCGCGGTGAACTCACCATAGTCTTTGCCAAAGCCTTCCAAGGTGATCATGGCGTTTCCTTCGTGGTGTCGGATTCTTCGTTGACGGCAGTGCCCGCCGATTCTTCTTCACGTTTCTTCCTCGATTCTTCTGCTTTCTTCTCTTTTGCTTTCTTCGCCCTCTCTTCTTCCAACTTGGTGGTTCGACTGCGGAAGTCTTCCATCAGGTTTTCGTCGGGTTGAGCCGCGGGCACGGCCGGGTATTCCAAGTGTGCCAACACGATCGTGTCCGCCTCCACTTGGCTGCAGACCGGTTGAATTTCCAAGCCGCCCCATGCTGGACTCTCGTCCGCGTCCGCTTGATCGAGCGGCACCTTGGCAAGTCGCCCCAGCAACCGTGTTGTGCCGGGTTCGATGTAAGTGCTGGCCAGGATTCTTTGCATGCAAAGCCGCACGCCCGAATCGACGTCGCCGGGGACTCGCACCCGGTCCGCGGGCTGATACGACACCTTTGGATTTTCCCCGGGAGCGACGCTGCCGAGCACCGCGATTTCGGTCTTCGAAGTTTCGCTTGATCCGGATGGTTGTCGGATGACGTATACGTCCGTTAGTTCCAGATTGGAATCATTGCTGAGCGTGCTGCCGTCTTGGGACAACGAGAGTTGGCCGCCGACCGGGACCATTTGCTCGACGTGAACGGAACCGTAGGAGTTACTGCCAACCGCGATTCCGTCGAGACGCGGACCTGCGTCAAAACCAAGTTGAAGTGTCAGTCCATCGGAGCCGAACATGGCTTCGTTGCGAGAGTCGGTTCGCCGAGATGCGAGCATCGTGATCGCGGCGTCGGGATTCTCGAACTGGATCGAATAGTTGCTGGCGAGCGAGTTGTACAACGCGATCGTGCGGGTCAGGTGTCCGCGATCATGGTCGCGTGGGATCTCTAAAAACGCCAGCTCGTTGCGGCTTCGTGCAAAACCCATGTCAAGCTGAGCCGCTCGCGCGACCATAAACGCTCCCACCAACGCGATCGGAATCATCGCCAGCCAAGCCCATTCCAGACGTCCCATCCACCGGAACACGGCGTAGTTGAGCGGGATGAGAACGATCAGGTAGATCAGCAAGCTCTTCACAACCAGTGACGAATCGGGAATCGTGACTCCAATGCGATCTTGCAGCGAGTTCCGAAAGGACATCAACAGTGCGCTGTCATCTTTCCAGCCGCCAACACCGCTGACTGGATGTTGCAGCACCTCCTGGTCCAGACGGTTTCGGTAGTCTTTGGCAGAAGCAATCTGGAGCGTTCTGGACGGTTTTTGTCGCCCGGATCCGACGGACGCTTCATCGTTGTCCGGTTCGTCTTGGGGGTCGCTCTGGCTTGGAAGCTTGCCCAGTCGCATGTCTCGAGCGAAAAGGCGGAAGCCGGAGTTGATCGTGGGAGGGGCATCTTCGATTGTCATTCCCACCAAACGTTGCTGCACCGTTGGCTGGTTAATGATCGCCGCCATCTCTTCTTCTGAGACGGTGTCGATTTCATCTTCTCTTAGAAAAGACTGCGGCGCGGAGACGCGAAACGCTTCTAGTTTCTCGCATACACGTGGCGGTCGAGCCAGGACGGCGCCGTTGAAGAAGCTGTCGTAGGATTTCCAAGCCGTCATCCATTCGCTCAGCAAGTCCACGCGGCTTTGCACGATCCGTCCGCGACCAATTCGTCGCTGGTAGACCAAGTCGCCTTCACCCAATGGAGTCGATTCGGCGGCGGGTTGGCCGGCCACGGAGACCGTGCTGTTGTCGCCCGACAATCTCGCTTCGATCGCAGGAATGGATTCGTCGGTTTTGACCCGGTGTGATTTCAGAAACGCGATGGCGTTGTCGCCGTTGAGTTCCTTGTTCCCGTCGGCTTCGATTGGCAGCAAAGCTTTCAATCTTGGGTCATCAATCGCGTCCGTTCCCGATGGTCCATTGACGATCAGCGTGCCGCCAAAATGCAACCAATCAACGATCGCGTTCCGCTGACCGGGTGTCAGCGCCGATGAGGTCAGGTCGTCCCAAAACAGCACCGCGGTGGAGGTCCAATCCAGCATGGTTTCGGACAGCGGCAGGACACCTTTTGTCGGCGGGATGACGATGCGGTAGTTTTCTCTTGGTCGATAAAACTCGTTGTTGGCCCTCAGTGGTTCGACCCAGTCCGCGGTTTGCAGTCGCGTGAAGCGCTCGGATCGTTCGGTGAGGACGACAAAGAAAAACGATTGTGGTTGGAGCGCCGCGAACTTGCTCGGCCGAAGCGGCACGGCGGCGCCTGTTCGCGATGAGACAAAATCGCCATCAAACTCGAGGCCTTCGATCAATCTGCCGCCCGCCTCCGACGCCAACGCTCGGGTTTCTAACTCGCGGCGTTGCCCCTTTGGCAGAACCGCTGGCCGTCGAACTCGGAAGGATTTGCCAACCGTTCTTGCCGATGCGTTCGCAATCTTGGCCTCCAGCTCGGAGCGTTCGACTTCGTCGTTCATCACATTGACCGAACGAACGATTTTTGTGTCGGTGATGATCGCACCGCGTTCGTCTTCGCGATTGCTTTTCAGTGCAACTCCCGCGGCGAACCAGTGTCCTGGTTTGATGGTTCCGTCCGTGGCACCTTTGGTTCCCGCATCCGCACGTGTGGCTGGGAACGCTTTGGCGGAGCTGATGGTGAACGGCGGCAGCTTTTGCTCCGCGACTTCTTCCTTCAGATCGGTTTCTTCGGTTTGGCGACAGCCATCGCAGCCGACCAGCAACGGAACAAGCATCAACCACGCAAACCACAGCCATGGGTTAGGAGGCGACGCTGCATTCATCATGGAATCTCAATCTGGAAGTGATGGAAGCGGTGAGGACTCGGCGGGGTCCACTACCATCCCATTACCATATTGGATTCGATCGCGATGCGTGCTTGTTCGAGGTCACAACCGGTTTCCATTCGGTACAAACGAATCGCGTTGACCTTGTCGCCAGCCGATTTGCTGAGGCATTCGCGAGCGGTCATGCACGGATCGAGTGTGCGGTCTGTTAGGCCGAGAGCACCTTTGCTGATCACCCAAGAATCACGAGGGCGTTTGGTCAAACGCATCAGTTCATCTTCGGGGTAGGCGTCGTCGACGACTTCGCGAGCGTCGTCTTCGTTTTCGGCCCAAGTGATGATGATGTGGGCGTCCGTTTCGATTTCAAACAAAGGCATGGTGGAAACGTTCGTTGGAGGAAGAAGAGCCGCGACGCAGCATGCGCTTGCTGGTCCTACATCCTAGTCCACGCCGCCACCGGGCTGTAGGTCCTTGAGGCGTTTTGCTTCTCGTCACCGCTGAGGGCTGATAGAGTGGGCGCCGTATTGGAATCTCCCTTTGTAGCCAAGGTTTTGCGATGAAGTGCTGGTGTCTGCCCGGTCGGAAATTTCATTTGATCGGTGCCGTGTTGGGTGCCGCGAGCATTCTGGCGTGCTGCCTTGTGAATGCCGCAGACAACGTTGGGGCCGCTGTGGAGGCTGTTTCTTCAGCCGAGCAATCCAACGCTGCTACGGATTTTGTCGAGCTGTTTGATGGCAAATCCTTTGACGGCTGGGAGCACGGTGGGAATTGGCGAATCGAAGACGGGGCGTTTTTTCGTGCCGCCGGCGGTGGTTCTCTCACTTACAAACGCATGCTTGTCCCGGATGACTTTGAGCTTCGGTTCGAATGGAAGGTGTCCAAGGGTTGCAACAGCGGCGTTTATTACCGGCCCGGTCAAGTCGAGTATCAGGTGCTCGACAACGTGGGCAGTCCGTACGGAGAAAACCCGCGGCAATCTGCGGCTTCGTTGTTCTTTTGCATGGCCCCGTCGAAAGATGCAACGCGTCCCGTGGGCGAATGGAATTCCGGAAGAGTGGTCTGCAAAGGAACAGTGATTCAGCATTGGCTCAACGGTCAAAAGGTTCTGGACTTTGACTACACCGATCCAAAGTGGGCCGAGATGGTGAAGCTGCTGACGATCCGCGGCGGAGATCTCACCGGTCGCGGTGGCGAGCTGTGGCTGCAGGATCACGGTCAGCCGGTTTGGTATCGCAATTTGCGTTTGCGCGAGATCCCAAGTGACGAGCCGCTCAATCCATCGCCTGATTTTGAACCCATGTCGATCCCGCCGGGAGCATTGGCCAAGGAACAGCAGCGTGTGCAAGCGATGCTAGAGGCGGCAAAATCGGAGTGAGGTCACCAAGCGTATTCACTTGGGCTCGGGGCTCGGGCACGCCTCCAATGTAGGCCAGGTTTCACCTGGCAACCACGGCAATGCTTTGGAACAAAGCGAGGCGTCTGCACCATTCCACGTGACATTGACATGGGAATTTGATCGGCCGGTCACCCGCGCCAGGTGGGACCTGGCCTACAAACGGTGGGTTGCACCCTGTGGAGGAGGCGGACGCTGTCGGCGCATGAAAAAAGCTCCGCTGAAAAGCGGAGCTTGATGGGCGATGAGGGACTCGAACCCCCGACATTCTCGGTGTAAACGAGACGCTCTAGCCAACTGAGCTAATCGCCCGTCGAAAAGTCATGGACTCTTCTTTTGTTTTGTTTCCGGTCTTTTGAGAGACCTGGTGTCTGCCCTTCGGGCAGGTTCCGCTTCAATTGAAACGGAACGACTTGGGGCTGATGGTTTCTACTGCACGATCAAAGTTGCCGTGCAATCGAAAATCAGCGGGACAACATGCGGGTGCGTTTGTTGCGGCGTTCGGCACGCAGGCGGGCACGGCGATTGGTTTCGCTCGGCTTTTCGTAGAATTCGCGGCGACGCATTTCTTTCTTGATACCGCTTCGCTCGACCAATTTTCTAAACCGGCGGACTGCCTCCTGAATCGTTTCCCGATCACGCACCAATAACTTTACCATTGCCGCTCCGTAAACCCTTTCAAATCAATCGTTTGCATGGTCCAAATCCTCTAAGTCGAGGAATGAAATGTCGCGGTCGAGCGCAGCAAAAGCCAAACCCGTCGCGGTGAAGGCCGCGAATCATAACGACCTAACACCGCCCCCCACAACCGAGGAAACGGAAAATACAGTCGTTTTATGGCGAAAACGCCGCTTTCAATCTTGATCCAAAACGGAATTTCACTTCGCGTGTGAACTTGGGCGTTTTGCAATTGTCGAGGCACGGATGCATGGTCCGCCAAGACGAGATTGAATTCGCTTCGCGGGTGCTGGATCAGCTCCACCGGCGTCGGTTTTCCCTTGCCAGGTGACTCGCAAGAAGTTGATCTATCGGATTCAGGCGGCGGCCCGCGTGAGGTTTTCCATCGGAACTGTTTCGCAACGGACCCCGTCAACGCCGTAGTAGACGAGCGATTGGGTTTTGAGATCGGCGATCGCGGTCAGCTTCACGCTTCGGGGGCCATGCAGACAAAAATAAAGTCCGCAGGTTGCACCCCTTCGAACCACTTCCCGCTGAGTCAGCGGGAACTGATGGGGTTCAAGTTGGCCCAGATCGCACAGTTTGTCTTCGACTTGGCGACGCAGTTGCGGCAAATCGATCGTTTCGAGGGAGTACCCGATCATCAACATCCTTTCGTCCAGCGGGAGGTCTGCTGCCGATGGTGCCACGCCGCCTCGACATGGCAAATTTCCTCGAGAAACGAGGCCATCTGGTCACTGCGTGCATCAGACGCCGTGGGTATCGACCCGCCACGCGGAAAATCTTGGGGGCGAATTGGTTCAGGTCCGGTCGTGCGGCCAACCCAATTGAAATTCATTCCCATTGCAAGCGTTGCGGCAGACTTGCGCGATTAGATGGGGGGAGCGATTCCGGTCGGTCAGACGGATTGAGCCCGTTGTTGGACGAAAAGCTGCGGCTGAAGCGCAATTTGAAAGTTCGTCCGGAATGCGGTTGATGGGGCGCGACAACTGAATTTATTAGCCGGTGTGCGTTAGCACCGGTTTCTGCGTGGCGAGAATTCCGTGTGATGAGAACCGGGCCTAACGGCCGTCGGCTGATTGGTGCGGGACGCTGGAGGTAGAGGAGGTCGTTCGCTGAGTCTGGAAGTATCAGCCGCAGTGCGTTAGCACCGGTTTTCGTGTGGAGGAACCGGGCCTAACGGCCGGCGGCTAATGGGTTCGCGCTGGCGAGATCTTTGCGGGGCACGACTCGATGGAAGTGGAGGTGGACTTCTCGGTCGACGACGCGTCGGACGCCTTCGACCAAACAGGCGGGTTCGTTTTCGGATTCACCTTGGGCGATGATCTCTTCGAGTGGCGTGCCGGGTGCCACGGAAAAAGTTCGCTGATTGATCGTTTGGTTTCCCGCGTCGAGCTCGGGAATGATGAAGTGGCACGTCGCACCGAACGTCAGCATTCGGACGTTGTGGGCATCATGGTACGGGCGGAATCCGGGAAAGCCTGGCAGCAATCCGTGGTGCAAGTTGATGATTCGGCCGCCCGCGAATTGCCAGCAGGCGTCGGCGGGAAGTATTCGCATGTAGCGAGCCAGAATCAGATAATCGATGTCGTATTCATCCAGCGTCGCCAACAGGGCCGCGTCATCGACCGCTCCGGTGCCATCGCCGATCATCCGGAAATCGCAGTCAAACTCATCGGCCAGAAAGCCCAGTTTCTTCCGGTTGGAGATGATCACGGGGACTTCCGCGGCGATTTGACCCGAGGAAACAGCTTCCAATACCGCTCGCGGAGTGTGTTCGACATAGGTGCAGGCGACCGCCAAACGAGGCTGGCTCGCCCTTGCATCGGGGCTCCAAGCTCGGATCGACAACCCCGTGTGCTCGCCAATCTGTTTCATTTCGTCCTGCAACTGCGTCAGCAACTGCTGGGGGTCGGGACCAGCGTCGAACTGCAGTCGGCAGAGCATCGCGAACAATTCTTCCTCGTCGTGGTCGTACATCTGGATTTCGGAAATCCGAGCCCCTCGTGCGGTGACGTGGTGAATGATCGGATCGGCCAAACCGGAGTGATCCGGACCAAGGGCGGTGATGACGACTTCCATGTGGAGGCTTTTACGAGGAAACTGTTGGCCCGACGAATTCGCAAATTATCACATTCGACCCAATCATGCCCACCGCATCCAAGTTGCCTGTCGCCACGCCACCCTCGGTCAATGGCCGTCGTCGATCGGACTTTCCCGCCGAAGCGAATCTGTGTGATCACTGCACGGCCAAGTGCTGCAAGTACTTCGCGCTGCCGATCGACGAACCGGTGACACGAAAAGATTTTGACTTCATGCGGTGGTATCTGCTGCACGACCGAGCCACCGTGTTCGTGGACGAAGACACTTGGTATTTGCTCGTTCACACGACTTGCAAACACCTGCAAGACGATCATCGATGCGGGATCTACGAAACCCGGCCTCAAATTTGTCGCGAATACACGACGAAGGAGTGTGAGTTCGAGGACGATTGGTGCTACGAGAAGTACTTCGAAACGCCTGAGCAGATTGACGAGTACGCGGACGCTTTGTTCGGGCCGCAGTTCCCCGAAGGAGCCGACCGGGACATCGACTCGATCCGCAGTCGACGCCCGACTGGATTGCCTGTCGTTGGGTAGCGGAACTCGTCAAAAGTTTCGGCAGATTTGGATGCAAACCGAAAGTCTTGGCGACTTCCGCTACGACTCACACCCTCCACTTTCCTTTTTCCCATTCACCCCTCACCGACCTCCATGATCCAACCTCGCACGCTGAAGGGATTCCGCGACTACTTACCCGCCGCGATGATTCCGCGGGAACAATTGATGCAAACCGCTCGCGAAGTGTTTCGCAGTTTCGGGTTCGCACCGATCGACACACCGACGCTCGAACACCTGGAAATCTTGACTGGCAAAGGCAGCGACGAAACCGATCGTCAGCTTTACTCGTTTGAAGACAACGGCGGACGCCCCGTCGGAATGAGGTTTGACCTGACGGTGCCATTGGCTCGATTCGCGGCTCAGCACATTGGCACGTTGGGGACCCCGTTCAAGCGTTATCACATCGCTCCGGTATGGCGTGGTGAGAAACCACAAGAAGGCCGGTATCGCGAATTTGTGCAGTGTGACTTTGACACGATTGGCACCACGTCAGAACTGGCGGACATCGAAGCGGTCTGCGTGATCGATGCGTTGTTGCGAGCGATCGGGATCGACGCGTTCACGATCAGCATCAACAACCGGGCGATCCTGACCGGGTTGTTGGAATCGTTGGGATTGGCCGACAAGACGACACCGGTGCTGCGAAGTCTCGACAAGCTTGGAAAGATCGGCCGCGAAAAAACGGCCAATGAGATGGTCGAATCCGCGGGTGTGACGGCCGAGCAATCCGATGCGGTGTTGCGATTGGCAGAGTGCGACGGCGACGCGGAGTCGATCTTGGCATCGCTGCCCGAGATCACCGGCGGCAACGAAACCGCCGCGGCAGGCATCGAACGTTTGACCCAAATTTATCGTGGTGCCTTGGCATCCGGAGTCAGCCCGGACCGTTTGAAGATCGATGTCTCGATCGCTCGCGGGTTGGACTACTACACCGGAGTCATCTTTGAAACGACGCTGGACGAATTGCCCGGCATCGGCAGCGTTTGCAGCGGCGGCCGCTACGACAACTTAGCAGGGCTGTACACCAAGCAGCATCTGCCTGGCATCGGTGCCTCGCTCGGACTGGATCGATTGCTCGCCGCGCTGGAAAGCCTCGGTCGATTGTCGGGTGTCAGCAAACCCTGTGCGGTGTTCGTGCCGTTCTTCGACAAGGGACACCGGGACGACTATTTGAAGTTGGCCTCGCAGCTTCGCGACGCTGGGATTGGCACCGAAGTTTATCCGGAACCCAAGAAGCTCGGCCAACAACTCAAGTACGCCGACTCACAAGGTTTCGCCGTCGCTCTCATCGCCGGCGGGAATGAATGGGAAGCCGGCACAGTGCAAGTCAAAACGCTGGCAACAAAAGAGTCGCAAGACGTGGCGTACTCGCATGATTCGCCGCACGCGTTGATCGAAGCGATCCGAGCGGCAACTTCGTAGGTCGCTTTTGCACGGTCGATCAGGACGACGTTGGGCCGCAAGAACTTGAGGGTTGACACAGAGCATGCGACGTTGACTTTCGTTTTGTCCTACGCTCCAACGGGGCAGTTCTAAGATAGCCCCAGGCATCGCCTGGGGTTTCGTCACGCAGGCCCCAACGCGAGCCCCAACGGGGGCGGCGATAAGAAAGTTTCCCCATAACCCGCTAGGACCGCCCCGTTAGGGCTTTGCAATCTTGGTCCCACCGCAACCCAGGGCGTTGCCCTGGGCTGGCATAGCGCTGCCCCTTTGGGGCGAAGTCGTGTGACAAAACCTGGGCAGTTCAAAGCCGTTTCGAATCCAAGCATTTGGCAGCCTAGAACGACGCCGAATCATTTCGGCGCACGAAAAACGGGTGCTTTCCCAATGGGAAGCACCCGTTGCTTTTGAGGTTGATTCAATGAGCCGTACCGCGTTAGCGGCGGTTATCAGACGCCAACCCAGGCTAACGCCGAATGGCTAATTGTTGTCGTTCGGTATACGACTCAATCAACAGCCCGTTAACCAGCAGACAACCGGCCGAGCGAATCTTTAGCAACGCGTGAACAACAAGTGGCGATGTTAGCGGTGTGGCGCAAGCCGCCCGGTGAGGAACCGGAGGGCTCGCGCCCTTCCGCTACGTCACGTGGACCTTAAAGCGGTGAGCCGTCGGACTTCAGTGCGAAGTCGTAAACGGTTTGGCTGTCGCTGACGGTGGCTTTGATTTGCGAATTCTCGTTGTAGGCTTCAGGGACCTGCTCGTTCGGATTGCGTTTCTTCTTCTTTTTGCGTCGAGCCGCGGCGTCATCGTCATCTTCATCAGCGCCTTCCGTGTCAACTTCACCGGTCGAGGCGGTGGTGCTGATTCGCACGACTTTTTCTCCCGGAGGAACGCCCATCACTTCGCTGTTGAATTTGATCTCGTAGTTGCCTTCCGCGTCCGTCGTTCCATAGCAGAACGTCGTGTCGGGCGACTCGAACATCACCACGGCTCCTTCGAGAGGTTGGCCGTCTAAGGTGACGTTCCCGGTGATCGGGACCAAGCCGATCGATGCGTAGTCTGCTTGGGCACTTGGTCCGCAACCCGTGCTGGTTGCCAAGGTGAGTGCGAGGCAGGCGACCAATGTCAGCGCCATCGCTCGTTGGATTGCTGAGTTCATAGCCATGATTGAAAGTTCAATGTGTTGTCGGATGGAATGTGATGGGCGAACTGCGAATCAGAGTTCGCTGGGGATCTCGCCGCCGTCACGTGAGCCCAGGGCATCGTAGACGTCTTCGGCCAGCGATTCGGTCAAGAAGGTCACCGAGCCATCGCATTTCAGGAAGTGAGCACCACCAATGTGGTAGCTGCCGAAAGACAGTTCCATCAATCGACCGCTCATCAGTGGAGCACGGATGACAGCGTTGACCGGAGTGATCGTAACGCCAGCGACTTCGGAGAATTCCGTTCCGCCAGTTCCGCCGTCGCAACGGCAAGGATCGGTTTGTGGAGCACCGATATACCAGTAGTCCATGCCCTGGCCGTCTTTGACGAACTTCGGGTTGTTGTAGCTTTCGCCGATCATGATCGTGTTGGACGTTCCGTCCAGGATGTCACGGAACTTGGTTTTGCTGCAGGCGTAGAAGATGCCGTCTTGATCCAAGCTTTCCAATGAAATCGTGTCGGGTAGTGCGGTGCTAGTGTCGTCGGAGGTTGCCAAGGTTCCGGCAACGCCGCGGTAGCTGGCGGGCACGCGTTGTGGGATTCCGTTGTAATCCATGTGCAATGGCAGCGCCATGCTGGGGCAACGGTAGGTCGGGATGACCGTTTCGCAGGCCTCTTCGTTGGGGCCATCGTCGGTCGCCCAGTTGCCAAGCCCAGACTCTTGGAAGATCAGGGTTTGGTACAGGTTGGCTTGTTCGATCTGCGGCAAGATGTGACCGCTCCAGGTCATGCCGCGGTTGTCCCAGCCGTAGGGGAACTTATTGAATGTGTCGTGATAAACGTGAAGTCCCAAGCCAATTTGTTTGAGGTTGTTACTGCATTGCATGCGACGTGCGGCTTCGCGAGCGGACTGAACCGCCGGCAGCAGAAGTCCAACCAGGACGCCGATGATGGCGATCACAACCAACAACTCGACCAGCGTGAATCCGCGAGTCGATGTGACGGAACGCTTGGTGATCGGAGCGGAGCACTGGTGGGCAGAGGTTCGGCGACTCGATTGGGTCGTCAGGCAGGTCATTCGTTTCTTCCAGCGAATTATGTGGGGTGAGAACGGCGGAAAGCGTCATCGCTGATTTGCCGCCGTCAGTGATTTGGGCGGGACTCTAGGAAACAAATATGAAGAAACAGCGAAGCTCAAAGTGAAGGTTTGGTGAACAGAAATGAGCGTTCGTCGTTCGCTGCGCAGCGGGAAAATTGCGTGCTTGAGCGACGCTTTCTGGTCCGTCTAACGTTCCGCTCAGCTTCATAGAAGCGGATAGTCTCCCCGTGGAGGGGGTTCCGTTCCTCAAAAGAATTTTTCGAGAAAGCTAGTTTCCCGACGCGCAACCCAGATTCAGGGAGCGGTTTGAGCCGATCGAAGCTTGTTCGGATAGTCCAGAAGAAGCTGTTTGATCATCAGACTAGGCAGACCAGCGGGCACGAAATGGTCAAATGCATGGTTCACGATGCGCTCGTTGTCCGCATCGGTGACCGCTTTCATGTGCGACGCCACGTTTCCATCGATGTTGCGATCAATGTCGATCGCCTGAGGAATCTGCTCCGGATCGAAGGACAGGTCATCCAGGTCAATCCATCGCCGTTGTGGGGAGTTTTGTGTGCGGAAGTGGATCCGACGCTCTTCGGGTTGGTAGATCAAGTTCCACTGAGTCAGCGGGCCTTGAGCGACCATACGCAAACAGCGAGTTGCGTAGTCGATGGGAGCAATCTCCACTCCGATCTCATTTGCCATTTCAACCAAGCGAACTCCGCGGTCGTAACGCATTCGGCTGGAGTTGTTCAGCAGTTCCGTTTGCGAATCTTCCCAGGACGAATTGGCCAACACGCACGCGCGAGTCTTTGGTTTCCCGTCATCCAGACGGTATTGGTCGCCGTGGCGAACCACCGCTCTGCCGTTGATGAACTCGACCACGGCAACATCGCCCGTCGAATCCGTCACAAAATAATGAACGGTCTCAACCATCGGCAGCATCGGGATCGGCACCACGGTTGAAAGACTGTCGACGACTTCCGCAACGGTTTCGGCGGTGTCGAGTTGATACTGCACCCACTGAATCGCGTTGACCGCCGTGAGGTTTGGATCGGCTTCCACCGCAACAGGATCTGGGAAGGTCGCCCCGGGCAAACGCAACAAGTCGACCGTCAGTCCTCTTTCGTTCATCCCAGCAAACGGAATTTCGCGGCCGAACTGGCAAAACGAAACGCTGCCGTATCTGGATACCCAGGTCGCGGGTTTGATCGGCGCAAGCGATGTTTTCTCGATGCCACGATGGTTGGTGATCACGAGTGCTTCGCCAAACGGCCAATCGTGATTTCGGGCGATCACCAATTGTCCCTGGATGGTCATCCGCATCACGGTGCACGCGGTCGCGGGCCGGATTGTGTTGATGGTGAAAGCACCAACCATCGCGGCAAGCAATGCGAGGCCGAGTCCGGAGACGGAATGAATTCGGCGGGCGGAATGGCTATTTCGGCGCAAACGCATGAGCGTGGACTCCGGCAGTGAGTGGGCGGCGACAAGAGCGAACGTGAAGGCCATTGCAGGACACCTCGTTCGCGAATTCATCGTAGCAAATTCGATGAGCGAAAGCCGATTTCGTTTTGCCGGTGCCGATATCGACCTCAATGACAACCGTGAAACACGGCCAGCGTGAAACTGCGGTTCAGCCTTAACCGTGGCCTAACCCGCAAAGTTTGCCAAAACGGCTCAACCGTCACGATCGTCCCATCCGATACCAGTTCACGTGGCATCTGGTGTTGCGCGAGGTCGCGTGTGGAACGCACGCTCCGAGCCCGCCGGTCACTCCGATTCGCGACTACCCCCGACGATTGAATCCAAGCGAAACACCCCATGAACTCTTTGATCTGGCGCCGACTTCCCCGGTTTGCGAAAAACTGTGCTGTCCTTGTGGCATGCCTGGCGTGTTCACCATTGGCAGCTCAGGTCCGTGTCAAAAAGCCGGACCGCGGAACGTATCAAGCACCTGGAAGTGCTGCCGAGAAGACAACGGGCGATTGGGAATTGTATCCCGATTCTTCGCCGCAACTCAGCCGCATTCAAATCGACGAAGTCGTTTATGACGACATGGAAGTCACCTCCGACGCGGAAGTTGACGGCCTGCAAGTCATGGACGAACCGGGCGGTTTGCGACTTCGAAAACTGGGCGAAGTTGTGGGCTCAAACTCGCAGCCTTCCAACGCACAAATCGTTCGGCCTGTTTCGGCCATGTCGGTTCATCCTTCCTCCGGTGCCCATGGCGTTCCGAGGGAAGGGGCTCGCATCATCCAGTCGACCGGATCGAGTCACCGAGGCCGCGTGCTGCAAAAGACATCTGGCTCGGTTGCCATCATGGAACATCCGACATTTGCCGGTGAAACCATCGTCGGCTCGGGCACACCAATGAACTTCCATGGGCCGGGATGCGGCATGGAAGGGCCCGGTTGTGGAATCGAAGGTTGCGGGTGCGGATTCGACGTGGGCTGTGGACTGGAAGGTCCAGGGTGCGGATTCGAATCGTATGGCTGCGACAGTTGTGGCTATGGCGGCTGCGATGGAATGTGTGGGCCTTCGTGCGGTCCTGCCGGAGCGATCTGTGTTGATCCCAATCGTTGGTTTGGATCGGCTGAGTTGATGATCATGTTCCGCAAAGGCGATCGATTGCCAGCTCTGGTCACAACCGACACGGCACCGGACACCGGATCGCTGGATACGGGCACGGTCTTGGCTGGCGACGACAGCGTGTTGAAAGATGCAACGGCCGGCGGTCGTTTGACGCTTGGCTTGTGGTTGGACAACCATCAATGCCGCAGCCTGGTCTTCCGGGGCTGGGTCGCTGGCGATGAAAACTACAGCTTCAGTGCTGACCAAAGAAACTTCGACGTGCTCGCGATTCCGTTCTTCAACGTCGCAACGGACGCGGAAGATTCCAACGTGGTCGTCTTCCCGAATGCACCGGCGGATCCCGCCATCAATGGTCGCTTTGGTGCGGTCGGCGTGGATGCTTACAGCGAACTGCACGGCGGTGATATCTCGGTGCGTCAATTTTGGCGAGGCGGTTTGGGAACGACCTTCGACGTTTTGTATGGTTACCAGTACATGCGATTGTCCGAGGGACTGAACATCTCATCCAGTTCAACGCTGACCGAAGGAACCGACGCGGGCAACTACATCTCGATTCGTGATTCCTTCGAAGCGACCAACGAATTCCACGGAGCCCAATTTGGTTTGGCCGGTCGCTACCGCGAAGGTTGCTGGAGCTTCAACTGGTTGGCCAAGGCCGCGTTCGGCAACGTTCGTCGCACGGCGGATCGTCAAGGCAGCACAACAGTTGGGCCTCCGGACACCCCGCAAGATGGCGGACTGTTCGTCGATCCGGACACCAACGAAGGCACCTTCACCAGCGACACGTTCGGTTGGGTTCCTGAGCTGGACGTGAACCTGGGATGGCACCGATTCAACCACTTCGACGTCACGATCGGTTACCACTTGATGGCCATGTCCGACGCGATTCAGGTCTCTGGCATCTTTGATCGAAACATCAACGACGCCAACAACAACCTTCCCGCACCATCGATGCGAGACAGCACGTTTTACGTGCAAGGCATCCATTTTGGTCTGAGCTACACCCGCTGAGCGAATTCCCCGGTTGGGGGCCGCAACGGGATCAGCGATTGGCCGGAATGTGGGTGAGATAGTACGGGAAAAAGCGGCTTCAGCAGATTGCCGGAGCCGAATTTGCCGACTCGACCAGTGGCAATTAGGATGTGGGGCGTCTTTCTCGATTCGCCCCACGACCTTTACTTTTTCCGGCTGACCTGTCTCCCATGATCTATTTCATTTGCTGGGTCGTTTTCTTGCTCACGATGATTCTGGCAGTGGTCGTGGTCGGATTCAAAAACCGCAAGCCTCGACCTGCCGCAGCGGTTGTTCCCGCCGGTGAGGAAGAGATGATGGCGGACGGAGAAGAGATCGAGGTCGTCGAAGGCGACGAATTCGAAGCCGTTCCCGCGGAAGGCGATGATTTCGGCGGTGGAGAATTTGTGGCCGAGGGTGGCGACGACTTCGCTGCCTTTGAAGACGAATTCAAATGATCGGTTGAATCCGATCGAAGAATCTCGCTCGCCGACCCGTTGTGAACTCGGCTGGCTTGGCGGTCAATCGATCGGATTCCTGGTTCTCGTCTGAAAGTTTTCGCGTTGAAACATCGAAGCACCCGAGACGTCGTGGAGGATCTGCGCGCCGGAGGTCGACTGATCACGGTCGATGACGAAGTCGATCCAACTCTGGAAATGGCCGAGATCCAGCGCCGCGTGTATCTGCGAGGTGGACCGGCGATCTTGTTCACCAACGTTCGTGGATGCAAATTTCCGATGGCGTCGAACCTGTTCGCGTCGCTGGACCAAGCCCGCTATCTGTTCCGTGACACGCTCGAGCGTGTGCGGCGACTGATCGAAGTCAAACTGGATCCGTCGGCGTTGCCCAAAAGCCCGATGCGATACGCGGGCGTGCCGATGACGGCGCTGACGATGCTGCCGCGATTCACCCGAAGCGGTGCCGTTCAGGCGAACCAGTGTCGATTGAGTGAGCTGCCGGCGCTGAAGTCGTGGCCGATGGATGGCGGTTTCTTTGTGACATTGCCACAAGTGCTGTCGGCGGACCCGGCGGCGCCCGAGAACTTGATGCGAGTCAACTTGGGCATGTACCGCGTTCAGCTGGCGGGCAATGAATACGACCCCGAGAACCAAGTCGGGCTGCACTATCAAATTCACCGTGGCATCGGAGTGCACCACCGTGCCGCCATGGATCGCAATGAATCGTTGCAAGTCGCGATCACGGTGGGCGGTTCGCCGGCGATGAGCTTGGCCGCGGTGATGCCGCTTCCCGAAGGACTGACTGAGCTGACCTTCGCCGGTGCTCTGTCGGGCCGCCGAGTCCGCATGATTCGTGGCTCCCATGCACCCGTTTACGCCGACGCTGATTTCGCGATCGTGGGACGAGTCGATCCGACCGCGACGATGCCCGAAGGACCCTTTGGCGATCACTTGGGATACTACTCACTGCAGCACCCGTTCCCGTTCATGAAGGTGGAACATGTCTGGCATCGTAAAGACGCGATTTGGCCGTTCACCGTCGTTGGCCGGCCTCCGCAAGAGGACACGACGTTCGGGCAATTGATTCACGAACTGACGGACCCGATCATTCCAACGGTCATCCCCGGAGTGAAAGCCGTTCACGCGGTTGATGCCGCCGGCGTTCATCCGTTGTTGTTGGCGATCGGCAGCGAACGTTACATGCCGTACTTGAACGCCAAAGAGCCGCAGGAGTTGCTGACGCAGGCCAATGCGATTTTGGGCAACGGGCAATTGTCACTGGCGAAGTATCTGTGGATTACCGACGACCCAGATGATTCGATCAAGATCCATGACATTGGCAAATTCATGCAGCACATCCTTCGCCGAGTCGATTGGCGTCGCGATTTGCATTTCCACACCAAGACGACGATCGACACGCTCGACTACAGCGGCACGGGATTGAACCAAGGTTCCAAAGTGGTCGTCGCGGCGACGGGCCAACCGATTCGAGAACTCGCGACGGAGATACCATCTGGTCTTAGTCTGCCGGATGGCATTTCAGAACCGAAGTTGGTGATGCCCGGCGTGATCGCGGTGAAAGGGCCCAAGTACGGCGGCGACGCGTCTCGTGAAGACGTTCAACGTCTCACTGAGCACTTGGCAAACCAGCCAAATCTAGAAACCATGCCGTTGGTCACTTTATGTGACGATTCTGAGTTCGCCGCCGCAACGCTGAACAATTGGTTGTGGTTGACGTTCACACGCAGCAACCCAGCGATTGATGTCGACGGTGTCGGAGTGCAAGTTGTGGCCAAGCATTGGGGCTGTCGCGGACCGCTGATCATCGACGCACGAGTCAAGCCGCATCATGCCCCGCCGCTCGTGGAAGACGCTGAAGTGACAGCCAAGGTCGACGCAAGAGCCACCCGCGGCGACGAGCTGGCCAAGTATTTGTGATTGTGTTGAAGATCCCTTGTCGGCCAGTTTGACTTAGGTGGGGTCACGCGCGGTTCAATAATGAACTTCAGATTCGCTGCCGGGCGACTCGCTTTGTTCCAAAGCATCGGTTGAGACGCCAGGTAATGACCTGGCCTACGGAGCCCCAATCACATCCCGCAGCGTTAGCAAGGTCTCACGCAGTTATCGGTGCGGCGCGAGCCGCCCGGT
>NZ_DDGH01000107.1:123466-131636 GCF_002337565.1 Rhodopirellula sp. UBA1907
CCGGTGAGGAACCGGAGGGCTCGCGCGCTGCCGCTACTTTGGGCGAAGGATCGCTCAACGTGACGCGTCGTGAACTTCCGCGAGTTTCCTCCTTAGGTCACGCACTCGGTCTTGGATGATCAGCGGCAGCTTGCTTCGTAATTGGTTGCGACCGCCGAACCAATCAACCGGTTCATGAACGACCAATTTGGCTTGCACGACCGTTGCATCGGTATCGGATCCCGCAATGTCGGCCGGTAATCGCGTGGCGGTGATCAAACCACCGAGACCTCGATACGGTTTCGCGTCGCCGGTGACTTCCTCGCCCAAATCGTTTCGTTCAATCGGGCTCCAGGAATTGTCAAAACGCGGGTCCATTTGCCATGCGACGGTCACAAAATCATTCGGTGAACCTTCGATGCGTCGTTCGGTTTCCGCGTGGATCACGCCTGTGATCAGGACTCGGTCTAGCAACGGGAATCTGACCCGGCCAAACGATTCCGATTCCGCGTCAAGAGTGATGCCGAGTTTGGAAAGTTCCTCTGCGGTGACCTTGTTCGCCTCGCCGGCTTCTTCTTTATCAGTCGCATCGTCAGTGTCATCGGCTTCGTTGCTGAGGCCCAGCAACGATTGAAGCGTGTCGGAATCTTCGATCAAATCAATCGGTGCGTGCACAACAAACGCGACGTCGAGCAGGTGTCCAATTCGTTGACTGTCTGGATTCGTGATTGAATCCATGTCGATTGCGATGGGAGCCACCACGGAGTCGCGAATGAAACGTTGGATGCCGCCGGCACGAGCCAGCGTGTCCAACTGCTTTCTGACTTTCGCGGAATCAACTGGTTCACCGGAGGAATCAATGAACGCGAGACTCGGGATCTTGGTCGTGACATCGTCGGTCAAGCCGATGCCGCCACTGCGCATTTGATGAAACAACGCGTTGTCGTCTTCGGCGTTTGCCGATCCGGCATGCACAACGAGCGTGCTGGCCAAAGCCAAAGCGAACAACCGCGGAAGGGTTCGCTGTCTTCTATTCGTGAAAGTTTGCAGCATCCGATCACGCATTCTTCATAATCGGTTTCAGGACACGAGCGGGTTCGACCCCGGTCAAACGTACGTCGAGCCCCTGGTACTTGGCTGATAACTTCATGTGATCCAGTCCGCAGGTGTGCAGCATCGTTGCATGCAAATCGCGAACGTGGGTTTCCTCGCCGTCTTTCAAATAACGGTAGCCGAGTTCATCGGAGTTGCCATAGGAGATACCGCCCTTGATGCCTCCGCCTGCCATCCACAACGAAAATGCGTTGATGTGGTGGTCACGGCCGGAGCCTTGTTTCATTGGAGTTCGTCCGAACTCGCCGCCCCAGATGACCAGCGTGTCGTCGAGCATTCCGCGACGTTTCAGGTCTTGAATCAATGCCGCGGAAGCTTGGTCGACCGCTTTGGCACTGTCCTTCATGCCGACTTCCAGATTGCTGTGGTGATCCCACGCACGATGGTAGAGCTGGATGAACCGAACGCCGCGTTCAGCCAACCGCCGAGCCATCAAACAGTTGCTGGCGAATGATCCATCACCGGGCTTGGTGACTCCGTACAGGTCCAACGTCTCTTGCGTTTCATCGGACATGTCGGCGAGTTCCGGCACCGATGTTTGCATGCGAAACGCCATTTCGTATTGGCTGATCCGAGTTGCAATTTCGGAATCGCCGCGATCGGCCAGCAAGTCTTGGTTGAACGCGTTGACGGCTTCGATGGTCGCTCGCTGAGTCGTGTCGGTGATGCCGCCGGGCGGACGAACATAGTGGACCGCGTCGCCTCGCGATTGGAACTGAACGCCTTGGAAACGGCTGGGAAGGAAACCGGCTTTCCATTGACGAGCCGAAACCGGTTGAGCCCCGTGACGGCCTTGGCTGGTGAAAACGATGAAGCCAGGCAGGGAATCGGTTTCGGCACCCAAGCCGTACAAGAACCACGAGCCCATGCTGGGACGACCCTTTTGGATCGATCCCGTGTTCATGAACGCGTGAGCCGGGTCGTGATTGATTTGTTCGGTGTGCATCGATCGGATGATGCACAGGTCGTCGGCAACCGATCCGATGTTCGGAAACAGTTCGCTGATTTCGAGACCAGATTGGCCCCACTTTTTGAATTTGCAAAACGATCCGCGGGCGACAAGTTTGGAACCTTGAAGCTGCGCGAGTTGTTGACCATCGGTCATCGAAGCCGGAAACGGTTGGTCGTTGATCTTGTCCAGTTCCGGTTTCGGGTCGAGCGATTCAAGGTGGCTAGGGCCGCCAGCCATGCAAAGGTGAATGACCGTTTTCGCCGTGCCGGGAAAGTGTGGCTGGGGCGTATCCGTTTGGCTGGCTTGGCTTTCGCGAGCAAGCATCGAACCCAGCGCGGCCATGCCGACGCTGTAGGTGCCGCTCTTGAGAAAGCTACGCCGCTGAATAGTTGGGAAAGAATTCATGATGTGTTTTAGCGAGGCTTAGTAGCGGGTGATGGTTTCGTGCAGGTTCAAAACGATGCGGGCCGTTGCGGTCCAGGCGGCCCACTCGGCGCGATCGGCTTGCGATAGCGATTCGTTGTGGCGTGTGGCGGACTGGCCAATGCTGGTCAGTTGCACCGACAAAGCTTCGTCGGCGAGGAATAGCTCACGCTGTTGGTTCAAAAAGCTCGTGAGTCGTTCGATCTCTTCGCTGGTCGCATCGCGTTGAAGGGATCGTCGAACCATCGTTCGCAATCGCGTTTCGTCCGACTCCTTCTGCTCGATCATGTTCCACGCCAGTTCGCTGGCCGCTTCGATGAACGTCGGATCATTGAGCAACGTCAACGCTTGCTGAGGCGTGTTCGCGTTGGCTCGAATCGCGACGCAATCTTCGCGACTGGGGGCGTCAAAGTTGGCAAGCATCGGGTGCAAAAACGTTCGCTGCCAGTGCATGTAAATTCCGCGCCGGTATTGATTGTCACCCGCTGTCGAACGGTAGCTGCGATTGGGGAATTGCAAGTTCGAGTAATAACCATCGGGCTGATAGGGTTTGACCGATGGGCCGCCGATCTCGAGGTTCAGCAACCCCGAAACCGCCAACGCGTTGTCGCGAACGATCTCGGCTTCCAAACGACGTGGTGGGTGATAGGACAGCAAACGGTTTTCAGGATCGATCTCCGATAGCTCTGGTCGAACGCGACTGTCTTGCTGATACGTGCGGCTGGTTAGAATCAAACGAGTCACGTGCTGCAGATCCCAACCGGAATCGATCAGTTCGATCGCGAGGTAGTCGAGCAGTTCCGGATGCGATGGCGGATCGCCTTGAGCACCCAAGTCATCGACTGCCGCGGTCAATCCAACGCCGAAGAATTGCTTCCAAAGTCGGTTCGCGACAACGCGGGCCGTCAACGGATTGTCGCGATGCACAATCCAACGAGCCAGATCCAAGCGGGTCAGACGTTTGGCTTCGGCGTCTTTGTCGTTTGCATCTTTGGCAGTCTCGATGCCATAGCTACCGAGGAAAGCCGGTGTGGCGGGCTCAACCACGTCGCCAGATTTGTCTTGCCAATTGCCACGTGGCAAGACTCGCATTTCCATCGGTTCGGTTGCTTGCGTGATCATCGTCCAAGTCCGCCCGTCGCGGCAGGCGAGATAGCGGTCACGCCAGTGTTTAATCGCACCCGCATCTTTGGCTTGTTTGGGATTGGACATCATCCAGCTCAACAACGCGTTGGATTGGCTGATCGAGTCGCAGATTTGAATCGCTTCCAATTCCGCAGCATCAAACGGCCGCATCCGGATCAACGGCGATGCCTCGAACCTCACCTCGGTGTCGCCAGCCAACCCTTTGATCTCCGCGACCAAGGATTGACCTTCCTTCAATTGCAGCGGTCCTGCCAGTTCAAACACCGCTCGCATCGGATCGTCGACGTGTTTGGATTGATCGATCATGAACTGATGCGGGCGTTGCTTCACCGCGCGCCCGGCAGCGTCGGTCGCCGGGACGGACCAGCGTGACGCGACATTCTGCTGAGCCACCGTGCTGGAAAACGAAGGCAACCAGCGGTTGGCTCGTGCGAAGGAAACGGAAACGTTTGTGCGATTAGGTTTTGCTTCTTCCTTTTTCTCGTCCTTGGGTTTTTCTGAACCGGAGTCGTCCGTTGCCGGTGGTTTGATCTCCTCGATGTAGAAGCGGACTTCGACATTTTGAGGGGACTGGTTCGCCGCCGTCAGCAGACTGACTTGGATCGATTGAGGCGGCAGTGATCCGAGCGAGATCGATTCACCGTCGGCCGTCCAAGCTTTTAGGTTTTTGTCCTTTGACGGCGCGGAAGTCATCGGAAGCGACTGCCACCCGTTGGCTTCTCGTTCGAGCCAACCGTTGACGTTGTTCAGCCAATCATTCGCTGAATTCTTTTGGTCGTCGGACAGGGCCGCCAATTGCGAACGAGCCAAGTCGATGAGTTCTTGTTTGGCTTGCGTCTGCTCCCGCAGCAACGCTGGGCTGCTGACCTCGATTTCTGGTGGGAAGGGGAAGTTGTTGTTGTATCCCTTCAGGTCAGGGTTTGGCGTGTATCCATAATCGCTGTAGACGCCCCACTGTTCGATGTCAGCGAAGAACGCTCCGAGTGAATAGAAGTCTTTCGCGGTGAACGGATCGAATTTGTGATCGTGGCATTCGGCGCATCCTGTGGTCAGCCCCATCCAAGCCATGCCGACGGTGCGGACGCGGTCGGTTGCGTACTTGGACAAGTACTCACCGGGTTGAGCACCGCCTTCGCGAGTGACCATGTTCAAACGATTGAACCCTGACGCGATCAAGTCATCCGTCTTTGGGTTGGGAAGCAGGTCACCGGCGAGCTGCTTCGTCGTGAACTCGTCAAACGGCATGTTGTTTTGGAAGGCTTCGATCACCCAATCGCGATAGGGAAAGATGTGTTGGTTTTGGTCGCCGTGGTAGCCCACCGTGTCGGCGAATCGGACCAGGTCCAACCAGAACGCTGCCATGCGTTCACCGTGATGCGGGTTCTCGAACAGTTCGTCCAGCTTCTGATCAATGAGAGATGACCGAGCGTCGGTTACCTGCATCTCTCGAGCACGAGAGAAGAAGTCTTGCGTTTCCTCCCAAGTTGGCGGCAACCCGACCAAGTCCAAGTGCATTCGCCGAAGCAGTCGGTCCGGTCGCGCGGGGCCGGAGAGATCGTGACCTTTCGCCAGCAGGCGGGCTCGCACGAAAGCATCCACCGGATGAACGTTCTTGCCTTCGACGTTTTCATCCCACTTCGTCAGATCCGGGACATCGGGGCGTCGAATCGGGCTGAATGACCAGTGTTCTTCGTATGGGGCGCCCTGAGCGATCCACGCTTTCAACAATTCCTTTTGCTTTTCGGTCAGCGTTTTGTGCGAATCCGGTGGTGGCATCACCAGTTCAGGATCTTCGTGATCGATACGTGCGACCAATTCGCTGCCATCGACATCCTCGGGAACAATCGCGGCGTAGTCGATTGCTTCCTCGCGAACATCCAGCCGCAATCCGGCTTGGCGATTGTTCTCATCCGGACCGTGACAGAAGTAGCAGTTCTCGGAAAGGATCGACCGGATGTCTTGATTGAAAGAGATCTCAGGTTCGTCAGCGGAAGCATTCAGCAACCAGGGGCCGCTTAGCCCGAGCAAACAAACGGTCGTCCACCGTAAAAAATCAAAAGGAAGCGATCGGAAATGCATGGATGGAGAAACCACGGTGAATGGCAGGTTGGGAAGGAAGGTGGGCGGGAAACTCATTGTAACAGATCGACTCAAGATATCAGCGAAACCGTCTTGGTTCCGTGAGCTTCCAAGAGATCAAAGGCGGGAAAGAAGTCGCGTGAAACTCAATAGAGTCCATCGATCAGACGGGCCGCCCATTGACGCGTTGCGATGCGTGATTGGCCGATTGGTCTGGCAGCACCGAATTTGCCGGTTGTACTAAATAGTTGTCCTCGAGATGCCGATGATGACGAGGATTCCAGTTGTTACATCCATCGATCAGCCGCGTGGGCCGAGTTTTATGATTCTGTTTTCGATCAAGCTGCTCAGCAGTCTTCGCAAAGCGATCGCGGGGAGGAAATATCCTTCTCAGCTCGCCTGGGGATTAGCGTTGGGTCTTCTCATCGGCCTGATCCCACACGGCAACTTGTTGGCAGTTGCTTTGGTGTTCGGAGTCCTGATGTTGCGTGTCAATCACGCGATGGTCGCTCTGACCGCGATCGGGGTGACGATGGTCGCACCTCGCTTGGATCCGATTTCAGATCAATTTGCACAGTGGTTCTTCGCTCAAGAAGGCGTCTCAGAAGTGATGGCCCAAGCGTGGGACTATCCGCTGGTGCCTTGGACGGATCTGAACAACACCGTCGTGATGGGCAGCTTTCTGATCGGACTGATTTCGCTGGTTCCTGCCTTCGCGATTTCTTACCCGATGTTCAAAGCAGTGTCGGGCAACTGGAAAGAAGACGACGACCTGGAAGACGATGTTGTTGTAACGCCCGCTCGCAAACGACGTTCAAAAGAAACAGAGCAACACTTCGTTGACGCTCTGCACACCAAAGTCACTGAGCCGCACTTCACGCCTGAACCGGCGCGAGCTTCGGATTCGTCGACCGACGATGCGGTTGGATTTGATGCCGAAGCAAGCTCCGGACGCGTGTTTGATTTTCGCCGCGTCGATGCTGCTGAACCGGTCCTGGCAAAGATCTCGCCGTACCGAGATGAACGGGCCGATTCGAAACGAGCCTCCGCTGCGATCGACGCACCTGCGGGCGACGTATCCTCCAAACGCAACACAACTCATATCGAAGTCCTCGACGCGGAATCCAATCCGCAAACGATGTCGAACGAGAATTCAGTGGCATCGGGGAACTCGGGAGCGGGCAATTCCAATCGCCCGGGCCTGACCACGAACGACGACCAACACAAGATCGATGAAGCGCTCAGTTATCTGCTTCGTCAATTGCGCGATTCGCAAGACAAGGATGCAGCATGATTCGTTGGAGATTCTTACTGACACGGCTTATCGTTGTCGCGACCATCTTGATGCTGCTGTTCTGGGGCCTCGGCCCGATGGCCAGCTACATCACGGTTCGCGGGTTGGAAGCCTCGACGGGAGCCCGAGCCGATATCGGTGCGACTCGCGTTGGGTTGTTCCCACCTCAGATCCAGTTCGATTCGGTGCATGTCGCTGATCCGCGTGATGACAAGGAATTTCGAAACGCTTTCCAAGCGGACTCGGTGAACTTGGTCATCGACGGCGATGCGTTGCTTCGTCGACGCTGGGTGATTCGGCAAGGCAGCATCGCTGGTTTGCAAATCGGAACGACTCGCGAAACGAGCGGACATCTGGAAGAAACGCCAGACGAAACGGAAGCGTCCGGCCCGTCCGTGATCGGAAACTTGCTTTCATCGGCAACGAACGGGCTGAGTGCTCGTGCGGAAGAGATGGGCAAGGATCTCGAAACCGTTCGCACCGGCGAAGAAATTCGTCGTCGCTGGAAAAGCGAGTACGAACGTTTGGTGAAGCAAACCAAAGAGTTGGAAGAACGGGTCGAAACCATTCGCGAAGCAGCCAGTGGCATCGACAACCCGTTGCGAGATTGGCCGGAGTTGCAACGCACGTTGGCTGAATCGGAAGCCGCTCGCGAACAGTTGATTTCGTTGCGCAACGCAATGAACGCGATGCCCGATCAAATGAAGAGCGACCTGGCTCGTTTGGAAAAGGCAAAGCAAGCCGACCTCGACAAGGTCGACGCGTTTGTGCCAGGCGACCTGAGCGAGTCAAAGAACTTTGGCGTCGATTTGGTCGGTGCCGAGATTCGACGTTCGCTCACGCAATTGCGCGATTACCTCGACAGCGGTCGCACACTTGCGAACTACACCGTCGTTGCACCCGATACCGAACGAGTTCGCGGCGAAGACTACGACTTCCTCGGACACAACCGTCGTCCGGAATTGATGATCCGTCACTGTGACGTCAGCGGCACCATGCGTGCTGATGGCAAAGTCTTCACACTGACCGGCGTGGTCGAGAACATGACACCGACTCCGGAACTGTTGGCTGATCCAACGCGAGCTCGCTTGCGATTGGAAGGTCCCGAGACCGTTGACGTCGACTACGTTCGCGATCGTCGACAAGGCGAACAACTCGATCGTCTGACACTTCACTGGCCTCAA
>NZ_DDGH01000107.1:131788-150379 GCF_002337565.1 Rhodopirellula sp. UBA1907
TTGGGTCGCGGCAAAGATGTCGGAGTTGCGATCGCAGGTGGCGTTCGCGAAGTGTGGGTTCAGTTGAGCAGCCGCGGTGAACATCTCGAAGGCCGTTTGGTCAGCAAGCAAACCGGCGTCAACATGCGGTTGGATGTCAAAGGCGATGCGGGAGCTTCGACGGCGGCGATTCAGATGAACCAATCGCTCGCCAACGTGGATCACGTTGAAATCGATGCCGAGTTCAACGGAACTTGGGAAGATTTGGATCTGAAGCTGAACACCAACCTGGGTCAGGTCTTCAACGACGCTGCTAAAACGGCCATCGCCAGCCAAATGGAAGCTTCCAAAGCAAAGGTTGCTGCCAAGGTTGATGAGGCTCATCGTGAGCAGATGTTGGAGCTGAACGAGTGGATGCTCGCACAACAGAACCAAGCTCAAACGTTGTTGGCCAAGGCTGACAAATCGGTCGAAGATCTCAGCCGAAAAATTCTGAGCGAAATCAATGGAGCGGATCAGTATCTTGGCAAGCTCAAGACCGCGTTTGGATCCAGTTTGCGGTAGTTGGACTAAGCAACGAGCGAAGAATAAGTTTCGGACAGCGGGTGAGGCATAGGCTTCCAGCCTGTGTTCCGCGCAATCACAGGCTGGAAGCCTATGCCACTTATTTTCCGCTCCGTCCTCAGTGACGATGACGCCGCGAGCGTGATCGTGATGGCAAAGGCCGAAGGTGGGTGCACGAGTCAATCGTGCATCGACCTCCGGCCTTTTTTCATGGCCCAAGGGCAGAGCGATGGCGAAGCGTAAAAGCTTGGCAATGGCGTTCTAATCTATAGCCCTGAACGTGTTTTCTTTGGGGGCGGGTGCGTTGGCATCGGCGGCAACACGAGGTTACACTCGCTGCATCTTGTCGCCCTGGAATCCATCACCACCATTCAACCCCAAGAACTGCCAAGATGCTGCCTCGCCGACGTTTAGGCCAAACGGACATGGAACTCACAACGCTCTCTTTTGGAGCGTCTTCGATTGGACAGGAGTTCCGAAGCGTCGATTTGGGTGAGAGTTTGCAAGCTGTTCGGGTCGCGCTCGACAGCGGTATGAACTTCATCGACACCGCCGCGTTCTATGGACGTGGAATGAGTGAGATGATGCTCGGCCGAGTCCTGCCGGACATCCCTCGTGATCAGTACTACCTGGGCACCAAACTCGGTCGCTACACCGGTGAGCACTTTGACTTCAGTGCCAGACGCGTCACCGAGAGCATCGACACGTCGCTTGAACGAATGAAGGTCGACCACCTCGACATCGTGCTGTGTCACGATTTGGAATTTGTCGAGATGTCGCAAATCGTCGAAGAGACGATCCCGGCGATCCGTCGCGAAATTGCGAAGGGCAAGGTCCGGTACGTCGGAGTCAGCGGTTACCCGATGAAGATGTTCAAGTACGTGATGAACAACGCGGACATCGATTGCTTGTTGACATACAACCACTACACCCTGCAAAACGACATGGCACTTGAGTTGGTGCCGCTGGCAAAAGAGAAAGGCGTCGGATTGATGAACGGCGCACCGTTCTCGGCACGTCTATTGACTAACGCGGAATTGCCGCCTTGGCACAAAGCGACTCCGCAAGTCCGTGAGGTTGCCGCTGCGGCGGCTAAACACTGCGCCGATCGAGGCAGTGACATAGCCAAGATTGCACTTCAATTCAGCATCGCAAACGAAGACTTCGCAACATGCATTCCCGGATCGGCCAACCCGAAACGAGTTGCTCAGTGGGTTGAGTGGGCGCAAGAGCCCATGGACGAAACCCTGGTTGCTGAAGTCAAAGAGATTCTGAAGCCAATCCACAATTGGTTCTACATCGAAGGCCGACCCGAGAACAACGACGAGCCGGTCGCCTCCTGAGTTCAACCAAGTGGCATAGGCTTCCAGCCTGTGGAATATGAATCACAGGCTGGAAGCCTATGCCACATCGAATCCATTCCCACCAATCTCCCCCACAAGAAATCAACATGACGTTTAAATCTGCCATCACGGTCAGTCTGGTCGAAGAAGCTCGCGGAGGTCCGTTCGTTTATTGGGAGGGGCTCAAAGACGCTTGCGAAAAGTCAGCGGCACTGGGTTTTGATGCGATTGAAATTTTCGCTCCCGGCCCTGACGCGGTGGATGAGTCTGAACTCAAAGGCTTGCTTCAAGAGCATGGCTTGGTCGTCGCCGCGGTCGGCACCGGTGCTGGGATGGTCAAGCACGGATGGAGCCTCACGCACGCCGATGCCGATCATCGCGCCAAAGCTCGTGACTTCGTCAAGCAAATGATTGACTTTGGTGGCAAGTACAACGCTCCCGCCATCATTGGTTCGATGCAAGGCAAATGGGGCGGCGACATCTCTCGCGATCAAGCGTTGGCATTCTTGCGAGAGGCACTCGATGAACTCGGTCCCTACGCCGCTCAATACAACGTCCCGTTGTTCTATGAGCCGCTGAATCGATACGAGACCAACTTGCTTCGCACGGTCGACGAAGGCGTCGAGTTCTGCAAGACGTTGTCGACAGACAACATCAAGTTGCTCGCCGATTTGTTCCACATGAACATCGAAGAAGCCGACTTGGCCGCCGCCATTCGTGCTGGCAAAGGCTACGTGGGACACATTCACTTTGTCGATTCGAACCGGCAAGCCGCTGGCATGGGACACATGAATCACGAACCCATCATCCAGGCTTTGAAAGACATCGACTACGACGGATACCTGTGTGCCGAAGCATTTGCCTTGCCGGATTCGGACACAGCCGCGAAAAACACGATCGAAGCGTACAAACGCCTCACCGCGTGAGTTTGTCGAAACACAAACTTGCATAGGTTTCGAGTCTGAAAAAAATGTGGCATAGGCTTCCAGCCTGTGATTCGAGAACCCCTCTTGGGCTGTTGATTTAGTGAGCCGTACCGCGTTAGCGGCGGTTAATTAGACGCCAACCGGGGCTAACGCCCAACGGCTAGTTGTTGTCATTCGATATGCGACTAAATGAACAGCCTGCTATGCCACTGAGCAAAAAGTCGACGTTCCCACCATCCCTCCCCACCACGAGATGAACTGAATATGTCACACGCTTTGATTGGGTCACGTGCCCTGATTTGGATAATTGCCATTGCGATGGCACCCTGGGTGGTCGCCGATGATCGACCCAATATTTTGTTCGTTATGTCGGATGATCACACCAGCCAAGCGGTTGGTGCGTATGGAAGTCGGCTTGCCTATCTGGACCCAACACCAAACCTCGACCGATTGGCCGAGGAAGGCATGTTGTTCGAGAACGCGTTCTGCACCAACTCGATCTGCACCCCCAGTCGTGCTTGCGTCATGACCGGACAATACAACCACACCAACGGCGTGTTTGATCTGAATGGTCGCATCGAACCCGAGAATCAGCATCTCGCCAAAGAGATGAAGAAGGCCGGTTACCAAACCGCCATGATCGGCAAATGGCATTTGAAAGCCGAGCCAGCCGCGTTCGACTACTACTGCGTGTTGCCCGGCCAAGGCAAGTACTTTGATCCCGAGTTCCGAATCCAAGGCGACAAGCCTTGGCCAAAGAACACGATCAAGAAAGAAGGCATGCACAGCACCGATGCAATCACCGACATCACGCTGAACTGGTTCGACGAAGTTCGCGAAGATGACAAGCCGTTCTTTTTGATGCACCACTACAAGGCGCCGCACGACTTCTTCGAGTATGCGCCACGTTACGAAGAGTACCTGGCCGAAATCGCGATCCCAGAACCAAAGAACCTTTGGAGCCAACCGCAATTTGGATCGCTTGCGACTCGTGGGGCCAAGGACGAGATGATGCCGTTCATTGGTACGTCGATCGGCCGCCGCAATCCACGCCGGAACTACGCCAAGCACTATGAGGTTGACTCATGGCTCAGCGATGAGGAGGCAAAACGAGAGGCCTACAACATCTACATGAAGCACTACCTGCGTTGTGTGAAAGGTGTCGATGACAACCTGGCTCGTTTGTTCGCGAAGCTGGAAGAAACCGGCCAAATGGACAACACCGTGATTATCTACACAGGCGATCAAGGGTTCATGCTGGGCGAGCACGACTACATGGACAAACGGTGGATGTACGATGAATCGCAGCGGATGCCGTTCTTGGTCCGCTACCCCAAGTCCATCCCGGCCGGTTCACGCAGCGATGCGATCGTCGAAAATGTGGACTACGGACCGACCATGCTGGCTTTCGCGGGCGTCGAAACTCCCGAGTACATGCAGGGCAAAAGCTTTCGCGAAATCTGCGAGACCGGTCAAGAACCCGAAGGTTGGAAGCAGGAAGCATACTACCGCTATTGGATGCACATGGCTCACCATGACAATCCAGGGCACCTTGGTATCCGCACCAAGACTCACAAGTTGATCTACTACTACGGGGTCAACTACGAAGGGAAGCAGCAAACGCCTCCCGGTTGGGAACTTTATGATTTGGTGAACGATCCGACGGAAGTCGTCAACCAAATCGACAATCCTGAATACGCCGAAGTCGCGAAAGAGATGAAGCAGCGTTTGGCCGATCTTCGCAAGCGAGTCGGCGACGATGGTTCGCACTACCCAGCGGTGGAAGACGTTGTTCAGGAGTTTTGGGACTACAGTGACGAGGACCGTCAAAAGGCGATCGAAATCTCGCACGAGTATGTTCAGGCGAAGCGGTCGGAAAAGTAATCTTGCTGACGGAATCTAAGCGGCAGTCAGATCCGGCTGCCGTTTGGATGGTCGAGACGTCGCATTTCTGCCGTCCGAAGGCGGAATTGTCACCTGACACTCGCCGCCGTTCGGCTACGGTGGTTTCCCTCCCCACAGTTTCCCTCCAGTTTGAGTCGCAGCTATGTCACGTTGGTTGTTTTGCTTGGCGTTTGTGTTCGCAAGTTCTTTGTGGGAGGGGCTGTCTCCGGTTCATTCCGTCCACGCGGCGGATCGTCCCAACGTCGTGTTGATCATCACCGATGACCAGGGTTACGGCGATTGTGGCTTCACTGGAAACAAAATCGTCCAGACGCCGAACATTGATGCGTTGGCAGCGGAATCGTCTGTATTGACCGACTATCACGTCGCGCCGACGTGCTCGCCGACCCGGTCGGCTTTGGTGACCGGTCACTGGACCAACCGAACCGGAGTTTGGCACACGATCAGCGGTCGTTCGATGTTGCGGGACAACGAGGTGACCTTCGGTGAGATCTTCAGCGATGCCGGTTACCAAACGGGCATGTTCGGCAAATGGCACTTGGGCGACAACTATCCTTACCGAGCCGAAGACAACGGTTTCGCCGAGGTCTATCGCCACGGAGGAGGCGGCGTTGGGCAGACCCCCGATTTCTGGGACAACGCCTACTTTGGCGGTTCTTATTTCCACAACGGAAAACCCGTCAAAGCGGAAGGCTTCTGCACCGACGTCTTTTTCAAAGAGGGAAATCGTTTCATTCGCGAATGCGTGGAAGCGGATGAGCCGTTCTTTGCTTACATCGCGACGAATGCTCCGCACGGTCCGTTGCACGCCCCGCAGAAGTACATCGACATGTATCCCGAGATGCGGGACAACGTCGCAACGTTCTTTGGAATGATCACTAATATCGACGACAATGTCGGACGAACTCGTGAGCTGCTTCGCGAGCTCGGCGTGCACGACAACACGATCTTTATCTTCACCACGGACAATGGAACCGCCGGAGGAGCCTCGGTCTACAACGCGGGCATGCGTGGCAAGAAAGGCAGCCCCTACGAAGGCGGCCACCGCGTTCCCTTTGTGATGCATTACCCCAAGGGCGGCTTTGCCACATCGAAGACCAATGACACGCTTTGCCATGCGGTCGACATCGTTCCGACGCTGCTGGACATGTGTGGTGTCGAAGCGCCTGAAACGGTCAAGTTCGACGGGACATCGATTGTGTCGCTGCTGAAGGACGAAGCGGATTCATCGTTCGACGACCGGATGCTGATCACCGATTCGCAGCGAGTGATTGACCCGATCAAGTGGCGTCAGTCATCGGTGATGCAGGACAAATGGCGTTTGATCAATGGCAAGGAACTCTACAACATCGCGAATGATCCGGGGCAGGAGAACAACATCTCGGGCGAGCATCCCGAACAAGTCGCCTCGATGCGAGAGTTTTACGAAGCTTGGTGGGCGGAGTTGGAACCCACCTTCTCGCAAACGACTGAGATGACCGTTGGGCACCCCGATCATCCCGTGGTCACCTTCACCGCTCACGACTGGATCGGACAGGCGCCGCCTTGGAACCAATCGGCGATCCGAGCTGCCGCGGCAGTGTTCCCCAAGAAGGCCAGGAAGCAGGACCTGACGCACAACGGTCACTGGGCAATCAACGTGCACGAAGCCGGCAAGTTTGAGGTCGCTTTGCGTCGTTGGCCCGAAGAATCGGGGGCCGCGATCGCTGCCGCTGTGCCGCCGGGCGAAGATGTGCCGGGATCGTCACCCGCGTATCGAACGCAAGCCGGCCGTGCGATTCCGGTTCAGTCGGCTGAAATTCGTGTTGATGGAGAGTCCATCGCAAGCAAAACCGTCGGTGACGGGGACAGTGTCGTGACCATGGAAATCGAACTGTCCAAGGGCTCACACCAGCTCGCTCCCGTCTTCAAAATTCCGACCGGTGAAGTTGGGGCGTACTATTGCACGCTCTCGCGAATTGGCAAATGAGTTTGCTTCGGCGGTCCTGTTGTAGGGATTGTTACGGCACACCAAGGATCGGTTGTGCCGGTTGGTCGGAATGCAGCAAATTCAAATGTTAAGAAAGATCGAGATTTCTTCGCGCGGCAATCATCAGCCGTACAAGCTGAAATAATGGATCGATGAAAACTCCGTAAGGCGACATCAACCTAGGGATTGGTTGGTGCTTTGATTCAGAAAACGGAGTCTCAATTCGATGGAATTTTCATCCATGCGGCGCGGCGGTAGCGTTGCCAGACGAACCCTTGCGGCGTTGGTCTGCTTGGTAGCCAGTGGCGGAACAGTGGCGACGGCCGATGAATGGTGGAACCCCGCGAACCAGGTGGGCAGTGATTCCGTGCTGGTCACGCCTGAATCGACTCCTACGACCAACTCGTTTGACGACATGCTGTCCAACGAGTACAGCGCAAATCCAGTCAGCCCGCAGGATGGTTTGGTAGAAGACACCTTGCAATCGTTGCCTGCGGACGTGGACCAGGAGCCTTCCGGACTTCAGACGTTGTCGGAGGACACGCAGAATCAGGTCGCGCTTGCCGACGAAGAGTCTTTTGAGGACCGCTTGGATGCATTCGCGTCGCGGTTGGAAGCTCTCGACACGTTGGAAGAGGAGTGGACGGACTATCAAGATGAGTTAGTGGCTGAGGCCAAGGCCAAGAAGAAAAAATCAACGATCAAGATCGGCGGCCGAGTCCACATTGATCACTGGTCGTTTTCCAACACCGATGCCGGCATCAATCGAATTGAAAGCGGCCGTATCGGAGGTGCCGCAGGCGATCCGGAACAGAGTCCAGAAAATATCACCGCGTTCCGCCGTCTGCGATTGGAGATTTCGGGAACCGTTCCTCAAAACATGAAGTACCGCTTGCAGGTGGACTTCAACAATCCGCAGACCCCCGAGATCAAAGACGCGTATCTTGGTTGGACGAACCTGCCCAACAATCAAACATTGATTCTGGGAAATCAAAAGCGTCCTCTCGGTTTGGACCACCTGAACAGCTCACGCTACAACGTGTTCGCAGAACGTCCCCTGGCCGTGGAAGCATTCAACGAAGATGCTCGTCGATTTGGTTTGGCCATGTATGGTCACAACGACGAGGAATCGTTCTGTTGGACGTACGGTATCTACAATCTCGAAAACATCAACACGGATGGACGTTTCATCGGTGACTCGGCCCAAGCCGGTGGATACTCACGTTTGTGGGGATCGCCATGGTACGACGACACCAGCGGCGGCCGAGGATATTGGCACTGGGGTCTGGCCGGTGCAGTTGCCAAACCTGACGGCAATGCGGGTGCTGGTGACACGAACAATAACGAAGGCCGGTTCCGCACTCGACCTCTTGCACGAAGCTCACAGCGTTGGTTGAACACTGGTCGCATCGACGGTGCAGATTGGTATCAAAACATTGGATTTGAAAACATCCTGAACCTCGGTTCGCTGCAAATCACCGGGGAATACATCCTGACCCCAATGCAAGTGGAAGACCCAGCGGCGGGCGTGGATGACAATCTGTTCTTCCACGGCGGCTACATCTACGCGTCGTACTTCTTGACCGGTGAGCACATGCCATACAATCGTTCGACGGGAACATTGGCACGTGTGAAGCCTCACGAGAACTTCTTTTTGGTTGATCGCTGCAACGGTTGTCGCGGCAACGGTTGGGGAGCTTGGCAGCTTGCTTTCCGATACGACCACCTCGATCTGACTGATGGCGGCGTCAACGGTGGCGTTGGAAATCTCTATACCGCCGGTTTGAACTGGTACTGGACGCCTTACTCGAAGGTTCAGAACAACTTGGTTTGGGGAGAAATCAGCGAAAGTGGATTGGCGGCCAACGGCAACAATCCACTTGACGCACCCGTAAACGCGGGAAACTTCCTGATCTTCGGAACTCGCTTCATGATCGATTTCTGAGTTGATTGAAACGAAGCGTTGAACCAAAACCATTTTATGTGCGGGGCTGAGTCTCAGCCCCGCACACAAACCGCACAGAACTGAAAAAGGAATTTCAAATGAACCGATCCATTCAATTCGGTCGCATCGCGTTGCTGGGACTGTTCGCGTTGACCGCCTCGGTCATCTTCTCGAGCACCGCCAGCGCATTCGGACCCGCCTGCTGCTTCTGCCAAGCCGGACGCTGCGTTGTAGAAGTCGAAAAAGAAGAAGTCGATGTCAAATGCTTCGACGTGGAATGCGAAACAATCTGCATCCCACCATTGCGTTTTCCATGGGAATGTGGCCCGCTGAAAAAGTGCGGCAAAGTTCGCACCATCAAGAAACTGGTCACTGACAAAAAGACCAAGACTGTTTGTGTCTATGACTGGTCCGCCATCACTTGCTGCCCCGATTGTCGTCATCGCGCCCGTGGCATTTTTGGCTGCGGCAAGGGATGCAACGATGGCTGCTGTGACACCGGAAATTGTGATTCCGGTTGTGACGTTGGTGGCTGCGACATCGGATGTTGTGCCAGCAACGAAGCGGCAGCTTCATTGCCACCAGCCACGTTCGCCAACAATGCGGGCGAAACGATTCAATTGGACAAGCAAGAGTCCGTCGCTTTGGCCTCGGCAATCAGTCGTGCTGAGCCCGATGCCGAAGGTTGGGTCACGATCACAAACCCCAACACGACGTCGCTTCAAGCCGAAGACGATTTGATCGAAACCTCGGTTGAAGTCCTCGTTCGATAGAAATTTTCCAGCGTCACCAACGTTCGGAACGCATACCACCGGCACGACTCAGTCGTGTCGGTGGTTTTTTGTTTGCCTCGAAGTTGTCTACGAATGCTATCCTTTGCGATGTTTGTTCGCTTTCATCCTAGCAACGGAATCGGTGGCTGGAGTCATATGGTCAACCCCTACGCAACCGATGAGTGCGTTGGCAGTGCATTGCCGAAGAAGCCGCCGAAACATCCCTTCGCGATCGGGTTTCGCAACGGCACCCTTTGGTCGTTGATCGTGTTGGTTTTGGTTGTGCCTGCGTTCTACATGGAATTCGCGATTCCTTTCACGCAGCGGACGACATCGGGTTTGCCTGCTGACCGCATGAGCTGGGCGACATCTGCGTGGCTGTGGTTTGCCGCTTGTGGAACCGGACTGACATTCATCACATTGCCCTGGGCGATTGCGGCAGGGTTCGTCAAATGGGCGTCCAAACGCCGTGAGTCCGATGCAACGCGATAAACATTCGCGTGATAGGATGACGAATGATTCTGGGGTGGTCTCACCGGCAAGGGACCCGCACCGTCTTCTCAGATCCTGGGGGGAATTCTCAACGTCGTCGAGGATGGGTAAATGTCGAATCCGTATCAGACGCCATCTGAGGAAGTCAGCAAAGAAGCCAGGGATGCGCCGGTTTGGCACTGGTTTGCAGCCAGTCTGTTCTTTCTCAGTGCGGCCGTGATCAGCAGTCCCGGTGTCGTCTTTGGAGTGGCCGGCGCGTTTCGTCCGAATTCAGGCGGGCGTCAGTATGCGACTTACGATCCGGAGGTCTTTCTGTTTGGGATCCCCATCATGCCGGCAACCGCTCAATGGCTTGCTTTTGCTGTCGCGCCCGCTTTGGTTGTTCTCTCCATTGGACTGACCTGGCGAGGTATCTTGGTCAGGAGAAGGCATCGAGCGACGACCTCGAGTGATCATTGATCGTCGTGGCCAATGCGGGGACCAAGTGAATCCCAATCCATTCGGTCATCGAAATGGGACGACCAGCGAGCGCCCCGTTCGTCTCTTGATTGAGCCTATATGTTGGGGTGAGGCTGAAGGGGCACCTGCAGTTCGTCCGCACGTGACACACCAAAATTTCAACGAGTGGGAGAATGGCGATGGAACATGACAATCAAGATGCGGAACAGCTACGTTTGCTATCCATTTTCCACTACATCGTGGCAGGGATGTTGGCGTTGTTCTCTTTGTTTCCGGTGATCCATTTGGCGATCGGTGTCGGGATCGTGACGGGCGCGTTCGATGGGACAGGGACGGGCGAAGCACCGCCTGCGTTCATGGGGTGGTTGTTCATCGCGATTCCGCTTGCGTTCATTGCCTTTGGATTTGCGATGGCTGCCTGCGTCGCTCTGGCGGGACGCAAACTGACCCAGAGACGCGGTCATCTGTTTTGTTTGGTTGTCGCCGGAGTGGAATGCTGTTTCTTTCCGTTCGGGACCGTTCTGGGTGTGCTGACGATCCTCGTTCTGACGCGTCCATCGGTGAAGCATGCCTTTGGAGTTTCCGGCCCTTCGTTCTGATCAAGGCGATTGGCAACAGTTGATCGATACGATGCTACAAGCGGGGCTGTCCTACGACCGATTCTTTTTTTAATAGGAAAATGAAAATGGCGACGTATTCCATGATGAAGATTGGCGCCTTCGTGCTGGCACCGCTCATCATTTGGTTTGTGAAGTGGTGTATCTTCGATGATTGATCCATCAAGAAGGATGATGCGATGGCAAATTTGACCGATCCAAGATGGATTTGGTTCAAGGGCGGGTTGTTCGTCGTGACGGGAGGGCTCGCTGCGCTGGTTTTGATCGCGAATTCTCCGAGGCTGCAGACGATTGGGTTGCTTGCGATCGCGATCTGGTCATTTTGTCGAGCTTACTACTTCGCTTTCTACGTGATCGAACGATACATTGATCCGAAATTCAGTTTCTCTGGTTTGCTGCACTTCGCTCGCTACGCGCTGTTAGGTCACTCGCCGGACGAGACCAAGCAAAGGAACGCGGATACCGACGAGGATCACGACCTTTCATAGTGCGTCGAGCTCAGTCGGTGGGCGTGGAAAGGAATAGACAGATGACACGAATCCTTGTGGCATGCATGGTCGCGCTGTGGATCGGCACAACCGCGTTTGGGGAAGAATTCGCGCGAATGCGGTATTCCAGTGCACTTCGAGTCACTGAGATTGAGCCGCCCAAGATCGAAGGTGTGGTGCCGACGTCCATGTGTTTCTTTGTTCGAAGCATCGCTCCTGGGGTCAGCCCAGATGACATTCGGATGACGTTGAAGTCAAAAGCTGGTGACCTTGCCATTTCAGTGGATGCAAATGGGCGTTTTGACTTGCCGGTTTCGAAGGAGTTGCGTGAAGAAGATCCTTGGTTGATCGCAAACCAGCCGAAAGGGTCTCTCCGGATGGAGTTCGCGTATGCTTTCGAGCAGGACATCGAACCGCACTGGGTGAATCAAGCATGGCAAGTTTCTTACCAATCGGTTTTTCCACACGTTCGTTTCCGGAGTCAACTGACCACGGCAATTGCTGACATGAAGGAGTCACGTGCGATTGATTTGAGCTACACGCAGTGTGAAGGTGCTGTTCTCTCCAACTTGAATCCGTTTGCATGCGCGAAGTTGGTGGTCAATGGAGTCGAAGTCGAGATGGTCGAATTGATGGACGGCGACTTCGTCATTCCGTTCGATGTGGAATGGTTAGAAGATGCTCGGGTCATCGTTTCACCACCCTATGGTTGGACGATTTCCATTGATCAATCCAACAAGTATTTGAAGGTGCAGTCGGGGATGCATCCGATGCTGAAGTCGGCGCGGACAAACGAATTGCCTGCCGACTGAAGAACTGTTCAAGCGTCCTTGTGCTCGCCGCATTCGAAATTTGTGTAGCATACGAAGATGCTCGTTTCATTTTCGATGGGAAGTCAACGATGAAAAGAATGTTGTGCTTGTTGCTTTTGGTCTGGTTGACCGCGCCGGTTGCCTTTGCCGAAGAGGCGTCCTTGTCGATGCGGTTTGTTTATGACGGTGTGCCTCCCAAGCCAAAGCGTTTGGTTTTTCGCGGCGTCCCCTTGATCGTCCAGGATGAGAAGCTACTGGTCGATCAACAAACGAGGGGGATTCGAAATATCGTCGTCCAGCTTTACACCGGACGTGGAGGTTCCGAAGTCGATGTCCCACCCCATGATGGTGTGCGTCAAAAGTTACTCGTGCGGAACGGTCGCTTTGATCCGCACGTGCTGCTGACGCAAAAAGGTGATTCGCTGGAGATCGACAATCAGGGGAGGTTGATGCACAACGTGGCGCTGAACTTCTTCGCGAACACGGCGAGAATCCAGCTACTCAAGCCGGGGGAATCTTTCTCGCTCGAGTTGGAACAACCCGAGCCCGCGCTCATTCCAATTGACTGCAACATCAATCCGTGGATGCGAGGGTTCGTGGTTGTTGTCGACAATCCGTATGTTGCGGCCAGTGATTCCGACGGCCGGTTGAAGATCGAAGGCCTGCCCGTTGGTCAAGAGCTAGTCTTTCGAGTTCATCATGAAGTGGGCAAAATCGATCAAGTGACCATTGAAGGTCAGGAAGTTCAGTGGAGGCGTGCTCGGTTTTCAGTTTCGCTCGATCCCGGTGAGAATGATTTGGGAGACATTCTGGTTTCCCCTGAATCGTTTTCAAACTGATCGAATGAGTGAAGTGGATGATAAAGGTTGCAGGTGGTTGTGAAACGGTTTCGGATTTCAACGTTGCTCATTTTCACGGCACTGTGTGCTGGTGCGTTTGTGGTGTTGCGCCCGTTTGATCCCCCAGTGCGAATTTACGATCCAATTGATCTTGGGCGATATCACGGTTACTACCGCGGCGCCAAAATCTACGAAGTCTCGGTGGTGAACTCTGGTGGACATGCAATTTGGTTGCCGGACAATTCAGAGCCTTTCGCATCGTCGGCGATAGGAGGATTTGTTGGAGGCGTGAAAACGGATTGGGTTTTTGTTGGGGCAAAGGATCGGGGAGTCAAACTAGTTCAACCTGGCGAAGGTTTGGTCTACCAAATCTGCATGAGCGAGGCTTATACAGATTTCGAGGTGGTGATTGAGGTTCAGGATTGGCGTGGCAGAAGCAAGAGGATTGAGGATCGTGTGTACGTTTTGAAGGCGAGCGAAGCTGGCGTGTCGACCGCCTCGTATTAGCTGCTTGATCGCGTTAGCGGTTCGAATATTCCTCTTTCTCGAAAGTGCATTGGATGCAGATCAAAAATGGAACCCGAATCACATCGGAATCGGCCTGATTCAGACCTGAAGGCGAATATGGACGCCAAACGCACCGCAGAGAGAACCGATGATCCAATCGTCAACCTAATCGCAGGTGGACTGCTGGGGGCAGTGGGCGGTGCGGGGCTGGGGTTCTCTGTTTCGCTGGCTTTCACTGGATGGGCCGTCGTTGCATTTTTTGCTGGCGGCGTTGCCGGTGGAGTTTTGGGCATGGCCTTGGGCTACTTCCGCGGTGACAGCTTCACGGAGTGGCTGAAAGAGAATCTTTGGCGATTCTGGTAGCGACAGGACGACGTCTATTCTTCGACTTCGACGAATGGAATGTTCAACGATTGAAGGATGAGTAGATAGAGCATGTACAAGACGGGGATCAGCAGCAGTACCAAGGCCGTCGCGAGCATCAATCCAAAGGCGAGGCTGCTGGCCATCGGGATTAGCAATTGAGCTTGGAATGATTTTTCGGTTAGCAACGGAATCAAACCCGCGATGGTCGTCATGCTGGTCAACATGATGGGGCGGAAACGCCGTCGGCCCGATTCCAATAAGGCTTGGATAGGTTCGTCGCCTGCTCGAACACGCGAATTGATGAAGTCGATTAGGACGATCGAGTCGTTGACGACGACACCCGCGAGTGCGACCAAGCCAAACATGCTGAACAAGGTCAGCGGAAGATTGAGAAATGCGTGTCCCCAAACCGCACCGATCATGCCAAAGGGGATGATGGCCAGAATGAGGAGTGGCTGCATGTAGGATCGGAACTGAAGGACCAGCAGCACAAACATGCACAGAATCGCGACGGCGAATCCAATCATCAGACTGCCGACCGATTCACGGCTTTGTTCTTGTTGCCCTTCCCAACGAATCGAAACGTTTGGGAATTGGGCTTTGAAACCGTCCATCTGTTTCTGAAGGCTAGCGATGATCAGATCAGCGTTGGCGGTCGTTTCGTCCAGGTCGGCCGAAATCGTGATGCTGCGTTGTTGATCGACGCGGTTGATCTCTGAAAAGCCACGTTCCAAATTGATCTCCGCCAACTCGTTGATCGGTCGTTGTGTGCCATCAGCACCTCCCACGCGAATTTCTCGGAAGTTGACGAGAGAAGTGCGTTCTTCGGGAGGGTAGCGAACCATCAGCTTCACCTCGTGACGTCCGCGTTGCAGACGCATGACTTCAGCACCGAAGTATGTGTTGCGAACGGTTTGTCCGAGGTCCGTTGGCGTGACGCCTGTCGCGAGGGCTTTGTCTTTGACGCGGAATTGGAATTCCCATTTGCCGGGGGTGTTGTCATCGCTGATGTCAAAGACGCCGGCGAACGTGCCGACCTTTTGTTTCATGACTTCCGTGGCAGCCAACAGCTCGTCGACGTGTTCACTGGATGCAAGCAGCTTGAATTCGATGGGCGTTCCAGCGGGGCCAGTGCCGATGCTGCCGTAAACGATCCGTTCGACGCCGGCGATCTCACCGACCTCGCGTCGCCAGCGTGCGATCAGTTGATCACTGTGAACCTCACGGATTTCGGTGCCGTGGAGTTCGGCAAAGATCTGACCTGCGTTGCTGCCGCTCGAACCTTGTCCGCCCATGGGGCCAGCGGTGTTGGTGATCGAACCGACTTCGCGATAGGCAAAACGCACGGGGCCAAGGTAATCGGCCTCCGGTGGTGGGTAGAGAGACTCGACGGGTTGGCGCGTTTCGGCGGCGCGTTCCAGAGCGATCTCTCGGCTGACCTTTTGCAGGGCGCGTTCCATCCGTTTCGTGGCGGCTTCGGTTGCAGTAGCGGGCGTGCCGTTGGGAAAGACGACGGATGCTTGCAAGTAATTGTTATCGGACTTCGGAAACAGAACCGTGGTCACGACGCCACCTCGAATCATGCCGAGGGTTCCCACGAACAACGCAATTGCGACGGCGATTGGCAGGACGGGATTGAGCAGGCAGAAATGGAGCGATGGCACATAAACCTTTTCCGCGAACCATTCCATCGCGATGCTGGCCTTGGAGTTGAGCCAAAATAGCAACAGCATGAAGGGGCGAAGTGGATAGGTCACAATCGTCGCGACTCGAAAGAATCCCGAATGGCTGTGGGCCAAGTGGCAAGGCAGAACAAATGTGCTTTCCCACAAAGACACCAGCAGCATCGCGATCACGGCGAACGGAATCACGGCCATGAATTTGCCCATGACGCCCGAGACAAAGAACATGGGCGCGAAGGCGATGACGGTCGTGGTGATCGACGCGGCGACGCTGGGGAGGACTTCCGTTGCACCGTCGACCGACGCATCGTGCAGGGATTTGCCCATTTGACGGTGAGCGTAAATGTTCTCACCGATCACGATCGCGTCATCGACGACGATTCCCAGTGCGATCAGGAAGGAGAACAAGGAAAGCATGTTGAGCGTTTGGTCGCCCCATGCGAGAGCAGCACCCGCGCCCATGATGGAGATCGGAATTCCAAGTGCGACCCAGAACGCCAGGCGAACTTCTAAGAACAACGCGAGGACGAGGAAGACCAATCCCAAACCTTGGACGCCATTTCGTAGCAGCAACGCCATCCGGTCTCGGACGTCCACCGACGTGTCGCCCCAGAGGACGAACCGGTATCCAGGCGGAGGTTCTGTTCGTGCGACATAGCCGCGGACGTCATCGACGAGGTTCAGCAAGTCCTCTGATTTCGTGCGTTGCACGTTGATGACCATGGCGGGTTCGCCATTGATTTCAGCCGTTGCGGTGACGTCTTCGAATTCATCGCGGACATTGCCCAGGTCGCCAACGGTCAGAACGACGCCGTCTTCGCGAGTGATCAGCGGGATGCGTTCGATCTCGGGGCCGACGCGGCCTTTGTTTTTGGCCCGCAACAGGATTTCTTGGCCGGATGATTTCAGTTGGCCGCCGGGCAGCTCGACGTTGTGTTGCCGAATTTCCGAAGCGACTTGGTCCAACGTCATTCCATAGGACCGCAGAGTGGCCTCAGGAATTTCAACATCGATTTGATAGTTTCGCGTGCCCATCAATTCGGCGACCGTGACGCTGGGCAGCATCAGCAGTTCGTCACGCACGGACTCAGCGACCTCGCGAAGTTTCAACTCGCCTCGGCGTGTTCGGTCATCGGGCCCGATGATTCCCAACCGAATGGCCGTGTCACGAAATGTGATTTGTTCGATTTCGGGGTCTTCGGCCAAGTCGGGAAAACTTGGAATGCGATTGACTTCGCGATCGATCTCCGACATCACTTTTTGAACGTCTTTGATGTCGCTTTGCAATTCCGCCAAGACATAACCGCGGCCTTCCATCGCGATGGAGGTGACCTTTTTGATTCCGTCAATGGACCGGATCGCTTCTTCAATCTTTTGACAGATCGCTTCTTCCGCGTCTTGCGGCGTGGCACCAGGATAGGGCACCGAGACCATCACGACTTCGAGTTCGAATTCCGGGAACACCTCCCGACGCATACCAACAAATGCGGCAGCACCGATGATCACCAACGCCAGCATGACCACATTCATGCCGGGTGCGTTTTCGATGGCCCAAGCGAGGACACGTTTCATCGAAGGTTCTTTGATTGAAAAGGAAGGAACGGTGTGTTGAGGTTGTCCGCCAAGCGAGATGGCGAAGTGTTCTCGTGTGTCAGTCGGTCAAGTGTTTCAAACGGCCAAGCGGCTCAGTCGTTTTGCGTCACGAATTTCAGGCGTTGCCGATTCGGTTGCTGTCACAGACCGGTGATTGCTTCGGGGGCGGGTTCATCTGACTTGGTCTCGATCGCGTCGGTCAAATTCGACTTCTTTGCACGGACGGGAAATGTGTCCGCTTCGATGCTGCCGAGTGGTGAGACAACGACAAAGCTGTCGCCGTTGATGGATTGATCGGGCACTTCGCAAATCCAAAAGTCAGAGCTGCCGCCGACCGAAGACAGCAAATCGATCGGGCGGATGTCTTGGCGAATCACCAAGCGGCCGGGGGACCATTCTTCGGGAACGAAGGCAACTTCCGGTTCGGCCTCAGGTTTGGTTTCGGACTCATCATCGGTTGACTTCCCGTCTTCCGTCTTGGCGACGCTGTCATCGGTTTCCGTTTTGGATTCGGCCACCGTAACTGAGTCGTCCGTTTTTTCTTCCTCTTCGGCGACGTCCAACACGGATTCATCCGGAATGAATTCCCAGACTCGGTTACCAGGCTTGAGGGCTTCGGATGGCAAGATGACCAGTGGTACGGCGGGTTGAAGTTGCAATTGCAAGCGAACGAACATGCCGCGGACCAGTGCGGTTGGTCCGGTGGAGATGACGTTCTCTTCAGTGGGACGCTTCGTCGACTCGTCATCGCCTCGACGCTGGACGTCAAACATTTGAGGCTGATCAACGACGACGCGAACGGGAACGGTACGAGTTTGTTCGTCCAAGCCGATTCCGTCGTAGCCGATCAGTTGGCCGTCCCAGACGTAAGTCACATCGTCTCGTCCGGACAGTTGGTATTGAACCTTCACCTCCGTCGGCGGCAGTTTGTAACCACGGTGAGCACCGTTGGCGGGTGCGTTGAGTTCTTCGATCGGCGACTGCGATGTCTTCTGATTCAGCACCCAATACAGTTGATCGGTTCGTAAGCTGGTTGCGACTTCGACTTTGGAGGTGTCTTCCATCGTGACGACCGGATTTCCTCGAGCGACAAACGTATTCAACTCCGCTTGTTCGCTGGCGATGACGCCGTCGATTGGAGCTCGGATTTCGGTACGTTCCAGATCGATTCGAGCTTGTTTCAATTGCGTTGCGGCAAGTTGCTCGGCGAGCTCCAATCGGGCGCGTCGTTTCTTCAGCAAATCGATTTGGTTTTGGTAGGTCACCTTTTGCTGTTCGGCTTGCAGGACCGCTCGGCGGGCTGCGTCAACGTCGCGGCGGGCGGCGAAGTCT
>NZ_DDGH01000107.1:150505-163643 GCF_002337565.1 Rhodopirellula sp. UBA1907
ACGAATCGAGACGTTTGACTTCTCGGCTTTGAAGTTCGATGTCAGCGTCGGCGATCTCCAGTAAGCGACTGGCATTGATCAACTCTTGGTCGATTTCGTTGATCGACTCGTATTCGGATTGCTGGGTTTGTTCTAGCCGACGAACTGTGAGTTCATAGTCGGTCGGATCGATTCGCATCAGCACGGTGCCGGCGGTGACGTACTGGCCGGCTTCGCATTGAGGCGACTTTTCGATGATCCGTCCGGCAACTTCGGTCGCCAAGACGACTTCGCGAAAGGGAACGACCGTGCCGTCGGTGTTCAGATGCAACGTCTTTCCACTGTCCGCGAGTGACTGAGTCGGTACGACATCGACGGCAGGCAAGGCTTGCAGTCGACCGGCCAGCGATGTGTCGGCAGCTGGGCGAGTGGATGGTTGGACGGCACCAAGGAAGAAGACCAACCCAATCGCCGCACTGAGTAACAGCAGGGGAATGCCGATGTTGAACAGCAGCCATGAGAACACGTTGGACGAGTCGATCAACTGAACCGTGTTTGTTTCCGGCGCGGGCGAATCGACTTCGATGCCATGTTCATAAGGCGATCGCGTTGGTTCGGCCGACGATGGCGCTGTCGTCGTCGACACCGGGGACGCTTTGGCCTCCGCGGATTGTTCGTCTTCGGTCATCGTGGGTGTCGGCTCGTTATTGTTGACAAGAGACATCTTGAGGCTCGTTGAGCGGCGATGGTTTGAGAAGCTTGTGTTGATCGATCACGTTTTGGTCGCCACACGCTGCCAAGGTGGACGCGGTGATCTGACGACACAACGAATCCAATCCGTAATGTGTTTCAATCACTTCCGGTGAAATCAAATGAGCCATCACGGGACGGCCGATTCGATAGTGAAGGCATTGTCCAACGACGCCGAGTGCCAACTGAGGCACGAGGGCATCGGTTTGCCAGCTTGATTTCGGGTCCAGCGGTGGAAGTAGCGATTGGATCGTTTTGCACAACGCGTCATAAAGCGGTCGGAAGTAGCCGCGGATCATGCCTTCGATTGCGGGCGTTGGGTGTTGCATCTCACGCATCATCAGCATGGCTTCCCAACCGGTTTCGTCGGCAGCAAGCATTCGTGAAAGCAAGGTTCGAACGAGCAGTTCGAGATCCTGTTGCGGCGTCCCTTTTCCTACGACCGGGGTCGGATAAGCACGCTCGCGTTTTTCGCGAATGGCGGTGATGACGGCTTGGTACAAACCCATTTTGTCGCCGAAGTAGTAGCTGACGGCGGCAACATTGACGTCAGCGATGTTGGCGATCTCTCGGACGGTGGCGCGATCGAAACCTCGCTCGGCAAAGACCGGCCCCGCCGCGGCCAACAATCGTTGGGTCGGATCAGTCGTCGAGGATTCGGGTGAATCTGCCATGAACGGATCAAGTCGTGTTGTCGGACGAGTTTTCTCTGGCAATCATGGTTCAAACAAGCGTTTTAAACAAGTGTTTGAATTGAGATAAATATTGGCTGATATTGGCAGGCAGGAGCGTCTCACTTTGCAACGAGACATTCGCGATCTCAAGTCTGAATGCGTATCGAATTGAATCGAGGCACCCAAATGCCGTAGAGCACGACTTTAGGGCGTGTGGCCAGCCGCAGCGTGATGTGCGGCGGCCAATCGAGCAGATTAGGCTCCGCAGCCAATTGGTCAAATTGTCGCTGAATCTTTGTTCGCTGGAGCTTTGGGTACTGAAGCCTTGGTTGCTGGGGCTGCCGTCTCTGGGGCTCTCGTCACGGGAGGTGAGCGAATTGCAGCCGTCCGGGTTCGCGGTGGATTGTGAGATGACCAAGAGGTTCGCTTCGAAGCGAATTTTGTCGAATAACTGACCGTACGATGGACTTCCAAGTCCGTCGATCCACCAACATCTGCGTGCTTAAAGAATGGTCCTGAAAGGAATTGGCTCAATTTTTGAAAGTTGGCGTGAACGGCTGATGCAAACGATCCGCTCAGAGAGCTTCGAACATGCGACGAAGTGCGTCGCGGTGAGCTTCTTCGTCGAACGGATTGGCCAGTGGTTGAGGGGCCGCGTTGGCAGTGGACGCTATTTGGTCGGATGACGGAGCTTCGCCGGAGGGCTGGGGAGCGTCAGTTGATTCGGCGGCGATGGATTGGCCGGACGTTTCGAATCGCTCGAACGTTTCGCTGTGTTCGAAGCCGCGGGCGATTCGTGAAGTTCCATCGGATCCGTTCCACTGGGTCAGCGAGTCGGTGGTGTGCCAAGTGCCGCCAGGTTGTGTGACATAGATACGGACCGTGTCTTCGCCGCCAGCGGATGCTTTGGCGGTGACATCGTCGAATCCGATTGCCGTGGCTCGGTAGCCGCTGCTACTGATCGTTGCTTGAGTGTGCGAGATCGACATCACGTCGTCGGCGGCGGAGTCACCGAGGTCGGCGGAGTCATGACCACCGGCTTCGGCGTAGGCATAGACTCGCTCGAATCCAAACACGGCTTGTGTCTGCGTGTCGCTGCGAAGCGAACTGAATTGGGGGCGGATGACCAAGCGATCATCACCGGCCGAATCGTTCAGGTGCGCGGAGTCTTCGCCGCCGGAGGTTGCATGGGCGAATAGTTTGGGAACGTTGTCAACTCGGAACTCAAAGCCGACACCGGACATGCGAGCCGTTTGGCTGGATGCGTTGAGCACGTCGTCGCCGGTGCTGTCGTACATCGTTGCGTGGTCGAGTCCGCCTCCGCCGACGAAGGAGATGTTTTCGAAACCACGAATTTCTATGACGCCGCCGAGAAATGTCAGGCGACTGACTCCGTCTTCGCTGCTGGGTGGACGAAGAAGCAAACTCTCGGCTTCGGCCGATCCCATGATGCGAAGCACGTCACCGCCCGCTCCACCGTCGATGACGATCGGTTCGGTCGTGTCGAGTGTGTAATTGCCGCTTGAATCGGAGAGCAGTGTTTCGCCATTGATTCCGCCGCCAACGGAAGACGTGAGCCCTCGCAGGTCCAAGACGACTTCGTCGGAACCGGAGGTGCCCTGGTAGTCGCTGACCAGCGAACTGGCCGGTGGAGTGGGATCGGGAGTTGGGGTGGGCGATGGTTCCGGAGTCGGCTCGGGCGTCGGCGTGGGACTAGGAGTCGGGTTGGGTGCCGGCGTTGGCTCGGGAGTTGGCTCGGGAGTTGGCTCGGGAGTTGGCTCGGGAGTTGGTGTGGGATTCGGTTCGGACACGCTGAATGCGAGAGCGGCTTCCAGGTTCAACGTTTTGTACTGAATGCCAGTGACCGGATCGGTGTGCTGATCGGCGGTGTCGTTGAGTCGAGCCAGGATGGAGTCGACGGTTGGTGACATTCCCGCATCCGTCATGGCTTGGCGAACCAGCGCGGAAGCACCAGCGATTTGTGGGCTGGCCATGCTCGTGCCGCTGAGCAATGCGTAGTCGTTGGCGAAGCCATCTGCGCCATAAACATGTTCGGGAACGCTGCTGCGAACCGCTTGTCCACCGGTGGTCAGGATCCCGTCTTCACGCTGTGAGAAATCACTGAGCATGTTGTTCGGATCCACTGATCCGACGCCGACCACGTACTGGCTGGATGCCGGGTACATCAACGCGTCGGCGTTCTGGTGGTCCATCGTCGCGTAGGAATTGCCCGCTGCGGCGAAAACCATGATGTTGTTTTCGTACAGCGTTTGCAGTTCGTCTTCGAGCATTGCCATCGCGTCGAATCGATTGGCATCGGTGAGCTCGGTTCCCAGCGACATGTTCACTGTCGTGATTGGGTTTTCGAACGTGTCGTGGTTTTCGATCACCCACTGCAGCGCGGATTCGATCCACTGAAGGTTGCCATTTCCCGCATCGTCGAAGACTCGCAGTCCGACCAAATCGGCGCCGGGAGCGAGACCCTGGAAGGCTTCGCCTGAATCCAAGTAGCCATCGCCCCCGAGAATCCCGGCCACGTGTGATCCGTGATATCCGGCCGGAGCGTCGTCGTATGGATTGTCGTCGTTTTCGGCGAAGTCATAGCCGCCAACGACTCGGTATCCTGGCCCGTAGCCTCCGCCCAAGGCGATGTGGTCGTAAGCGATGCCGCTGTCGATGACCGCGATGGTTTGACCGCTTCCGTCCAAGGCATCTGAATCAGTGTCTTCGGCGAGTACTCCGCCGTTTTCTCTCAACGATTGAGCTTGATCGAACAGTGACCCTGACGATTGGCCGTCGACGAGGCTGTCGAAATTCAGGCCGGAGGCATCGTTGGCGGCGGGATTGGCGTCTGATTGGGTGGGTAGGTCGCTTTTGGAGGTGCCAGGCAGCAGTGGGCCGACGGGAAACGCGTCCGCGGCGGTTGCTTCGGTGATCGGGGTGATTGCGGGGGCGACAGGGATGGAAGCGGGTGCTGCCGATTCGGCGAGCGGGATCGGCTGGACATCGGCGGAGCAAGCTGGCAGTGGCTGGGTCGGATCCGCCCATTCGGCGAGCCAAGCTCCCATCAGAGATGCAGAGAGGGCCAATCGTTCTTCGCAGGGCTGGATTGCCGGTGATGGCAGTTCCAGGGCGTCAGAATCCGTCGCGTTTGGATTCGATGGCGAATGAGATGGATTGGACATCGGGTGAGTCGGTTCGATTTGGCTGGCACGGAAATGTTTTTCAAAGGTAGGTCACAGAACGTTGCCGGCACCCGAGAGCCGGGGGGCGAATAGTGAGGCGTTCGCTTTTGCCGTGCTGCAAATGAATTTTTGAGTTGTGTGGATTGGGCAAAGAGGGTGAACCGAACCGGCTGTCGTCATTTTTTGGGTTTTTGATGAGCCCAATTGGAACTTTCTGCCCTCACAATCCGTCCAACCGCGACCAACCCATCGTTTTTGTTCGCTCGGACCAAGCAAAGATTGATAAAGGCGGTGGTCTAGGTAAGATGTCCCTGCTTTTCAAATTTTCGCACCCGCCCAAAGTTTTTGGATTACGCTGGCGGTCCCGGCCGTGGAAGCGGTTTGCGGGAGCCCGTTCTAACTTTGCGCGGACGCTGAGATGCCCGTCGATATCGGGGCATTTTGACGAACGCGAAGACCCATCACATCGACCCAGCCCAACCATTCGAATTGCCGAGAAAACAGATGAAAAATCTGCGTCAACTGCTTCGCAGCGTGAGCCCGTCGTCATCACGAAAGCGAAGCGAAGACCGGTCGCGCTCTAACCGTTCGAACAAGCGTCGTCTGCTAAGCGAATCGCTTGAAACTCGACAATTGCTGGCCGGTGACGTTCCCTCGGTGGTTGATGCCGCTCCTGAAGGCGAAAGCACTTACGCCGTCGCCCACAACTACTGGCGTGCCTACGACGTTGACAACAACAAATATGTGACGGCACTGGACGCGTTGATGGTGATCAATCACCTCAACAGTCACGGCGAAGGCGAGCCGCTGTCAGACTCGGATGAATTCACTGGTTTCGTCGATGTGACCGGTGACAATCGAGTGACGGCCTTGGACGCTCTGAGCGTTATCAATGCTCTGAATCGCGGTGAAGGCGAAGCGGACATGCCGCTGGTTGAGTTTGTGCTGGCAGCTCGCAACCTGGATGACACGCTGGTCGACAACACGACCGGTGCAACGGATGTCTTGCCTGACGACGATGTCGAACTGACCTACAACGTGGACGTCAACGAAGTCTTCAAATTGGAAGTCGGCGTCAAGGATTTGCGTGGATTCAGTGCAACGGGTGTGTTCCGTGCAGTGACCGACATCATCATCGACCAAACGGACGTGCTTGAACCTGCCGTTGGCGAAGTTCAAAGCATTGTTTTTGACAACACGGTGCTCAACTCTCCGCTTGAAGGCAACATCACGTTCTCGTTTGCGGACAACCCGTCCGTTACCGTGACGCGGTCTTTGAACGACTTCATTGGCGGCAGCCTGGCGAACGGTTCGAACAACCTTGAAGAGATCATTGCTCAGCTAAGTCCTCTGGTCGGATCAGCTGATGATGTCGACGTGTTGTCGAGCATCAACTCAAGTGCAGGCGGTCCAAGCGGTGGGGGCTCCTACACAATGGAGATCAACTACAGCGGTCCTGACTTGATCAACGTGGATATGCCTCAATTGCAGGCTGTCTTGGAGGTCAACGGAACCGCCCAACCAGTTGATCTGTCGCAGATCAACGTTCAGAACCCGGACGGTTCTTTCAACAGCACCCCGATCCTTCGTGCGTTGGAATTGAACACGCGGAATGCGGGAAATGCAGGCGTCTACGGGCAGACGCGTTCGTTCGGCTCGTTTGAGCTCGGCGAGGACTTGGGCAGCGGTTTGGTCGATCTCTTTGACGAAATTGGTGTGCTCGGCCCTGGTGACCAAAGTTTGGCTCAGGAGTTGGGCGCCGAGTTCAACCCGAATCTGGCTTATGATGTCTTCAGCATTCCAGTCCGTGCCGTTGTTCCCGCGACTGGCGTCAGTGTGAGCTTGGATGCTCCCGATGAAGGCGACAAAGTTCTGATCTACGGTACCGAGGTCGGCAAAGAGAGTGTGCCTGACAACATGATTCAGTTGGACGCTTCATCGCGATTCATTCTGAATGTTTCCGGTGTCAGCACCGGGCTGACCGCAGCGAACAGCACGCTGAGTTTGACCGAAGATGATCCAGCCACGACGATTGATTTGGCGACGTTGAACAGCGGCAACCCTGCCGGAACGACCTACGCGATCTCGTCTACGACCGAAAACTTGGGCGACTTCGCTCTCAACGGCAGTGTCGTTACCTACACGCCGGATGCCGATGCATTTGGTACCAGTGACCAACTGGTTTACACCGCGACGGACGGAACGGACACCGTTACCGGCACGATTGCTGTCACGATCGCAGGTGTGAACGATGCACCAACGCTGGGCGATGACACCGCAACAGTCGAGCAAGGTGAAACGGCCCAAATCGACGTCTTGGCCAACGATAGTGCTGGCCCAGGCGAGAACAATGCCGACTTGGTGTTGCAAAGTCCCGCGACCGCGGTGACCACTGCAAATGGCGGTTCGGCCATCATCGCCAACGGGCAAATCAGCTACACCGCACCCGCCGGATTCTCTGGTTCGGATTCGTTCACTTACACCGTTGCTGACGGTGCGTTGACGGCGACCGCAAATGTGGTCGTCACGGTCACAAACAGCCAAACTGGCATCAACGCGGCGAACAAGACGGTCACCATCGATGAAGACAATGGTGGTGGAGTCACGAGCGAAGTTTTGGTCGCTGACCTCAGTGCCGACAACCTGATCACGATCAACACCGGTGGCACCACCATCACGCTTGACGGTGCAGTGATCACATCGGGGAATGGCAGCGTCCGGACCGACGGTGATCAAATCTTCTTCACCCCAGCCCAAGACGATTTTGGCACCACGACGATCACCTATACCGCCAGCAACGATGGTACCGAAGGCGGCAGTGACACGGGTGTGATCACGGTCAACATCACGGCTGACAACACCGACCTGACCGCCACAGCGGATGACTTCAGTGTCAACGAAGGTGCAACGGTCACGTTGGACGTGCTGGCGAATGATTTCGATGGTCCAGGCGAAACCGGTGTGCTGACGATTACTTCGGTCGGCACTCCCAGCTTCGGAACTGCGACGATCACCCAGAACGGCACGCGAATCAGTTACACCTCGACCGGTTCGGCATCCGACGGTGACGACTCCTTCACCTACACCATCAGTGATGGGCAGGGTGGTACGTCGACAGCTGTTGTGAACATTGACATTCTAGATGTCTTGGATGCTCCGATCGCTGGCAACGGATCGGAAACCATCGACGAAGACTCCGGAACATTCACGTTCAACCTGAATGATTTGGTCACGCTCGAAGGAACCGACGCGGTCACCTTCAGCAAGGTCAGCGGCACAGACGCGATCGGAACATCGTCGGTCGCAGCAAACGGTACATTGACCTTCAACCCTGTCTTGAACGCCAATGGCACCGCGACAATCGTTTATCGTGCGACCAGCACGCAAGGGTCGCAGTTGTCCGATGAGGGCACTCTCACGATCAGCGTGACACCCGTCAACGATGGACCAACGGCCACCGATCGCACCGTCACCGTGTTGGAAGACAGCAGCATCGACATTGACCTGAATGGCAATGTTGCTGATGTCGACAGCACTGGTTTGGTCATCACCGTGGCGTCGAACCCAAGCAACGGTACGGCGACCGCGATTGGCAACGGCCAGATTCGCTACACACCAGCTGCCGATTACAACGGCCAGGACTCGTTCACCTACCAAGTCACCGATGGCAACTTGACCGCGACCGCAACGGTCACCGTCAACGTGACCGACGTGGTTTCGCCGCCGGTTGCTAACAACGGATCGTTGTCGGCTACCGAAGACGCTGGAGCTGTGACATTGGATCTGTCGACCCTGATCAACCTGGATTCGGGTGACTCGGCGACGGTCACAATCACCACAGCACCTACCAACGGCAGTGCGACTGTCAGCGGCACCTCGGGTGATCTGACCAACTCAACGTTGTCTTACACACCAAGTGCTGATTACTTCGGAAGCGATTCCCTGGTCTACACGGTCACCAACTCGCAAGGTGCGAGCGACACGGGAACGATCAGCATTTCAGTGGCCGGCGTGAACGATGCTCCAGTTGCGAGCAATGACACCGCGACCACGGTTCGCAATCGAGCAGTCACGATCGACGTGCTCTCGAACGATTCGCTTGGACCAGCCAACGAGAATCAAACCGCGACGGTTACCGTGCCGACTCAACCGGCCAACGGAACCGTCACGGTCAACGCGAACAACGAACTTGTCTTCACGCCGGCGACTGACTTTGTTGGCACCGCGACAATCACTTATCAGCTCAGCGATGGCGATCTGACCGACACCGCCACGGTGGACGTCACCGTCAACGATTTCAGCCCATCGGTGATCTCCGGTCAGCTGTTCGTCGACGGGATCATGAACATCCGCGACGTGATCGACAACGGTGCCGACCCGATCCGCAACGGTGTTCGCGATGCGGGTGAAACCGCTCTTGGTGGCGTCGAAGTCCGTTTGGTTTCCGCCGCTTCGGAAAATGAACTGGGTGTCGATATCGACCAAGTTGTGTTGACGAATTTGGACGGTGAATACACCTTCGAAGACGTTGCCCCGGGCAGTTACCAGGTGATGTACAACTTGCCTAACAACGCGGTCGCTGCAGGTGAAGCTGCCGACGGAATCATTCCAATCGAAATCGGATCTGACGGTGGAGCGTCGCCCGTCGGATCGTTCGCCTTCGCAACTTTGGGTGATGCCGGACAAGGCAACAGTTCCATCTTGTCGACCAACACCAATGGCGGCAACGGTTTGCCAAGCGGAGTTGATCCGGGCGAAGGTGGATTCATCAACCTGGTCGACGGTGCACAAACGATGTTCTTAGCCGGCAGCGGGTTCGAAGGAGTCGCGTACGCTGAATTGGCAATGAACCGCAACAACGATGCGGCCTTGCTGACGATCATCGAAGAAGATGGCGACGTCCGCACCGCTCAGGTCGATGGCGATCACCTGCGAGTGAACCGAAGTGGCACGTCTGTTCAATTGCTCGGCGGCGTGGATGATTTTGACTTCGACGCCAGCCTCGAAGATCTGATTGAAAGCGAGTACCCCGCTTTCCGCGACGCGATTGACATGATCCTCGGCGATAGCTGAGTTTCATTTGGAACGATCGAATAACGAAAGCCCCGTCGGTTCATCCCGGCGGGGTTTTTTCGTGTTGTACACCTCAATGATCACCTTTGGCTTGCGCACAATCGTCACAACCGGCAGGGACGACGCGATCGGCCAGCTTTCCCGACTTGATTCGAATTACCCGAAAGGAAACAACTTCGATCCCCCCGGGTGCGAGTTATATAAGTTGCGACGTGGAGTTCGACTCGAGCTCCGGCAAAACCAACAGTCCAGGTTGAGGGGCACAACTTTGCAATGGCCCTCGCTCTTTTCGAACCCTTTGAGGTAACCCCAGTGAAGAAGTTGTTTTACTCTTTCGCGATTGCTTTGACCGCAATGGCTTACGGCACGACCGCCAACGCACAATGTTGTGGCGCACCTGTTCCTGCACCCGCTTGTGGCGGATGTGGAGCAGTTGTTTCTGCATCGCCAGCCGAAGGTGCTCCTGCTGCTGATGCATCGGCAGCTCCCGCAGCTGTTGCTGAAGGTTGTGGCCCCGCCATGACGACGCAAACGATCATGGTGCCTCAACAGGTCACCGAGATGCAAACGGTCACCGTGACCGAAATGAAACAAGAAACGCGTCAGCGTAACTACACCGTTGTGAAGTCGGTGCCCCGCACTGAGACTCGCACTCGCACCGTCACCAAGCAGGTTCCTCGTCAGGTCGTGAAGACCGAGGAATACACCGTGATGGTTCCGTCGACCAAGACGGAAGAGTACAGCGTGCAAGTTCCCGTGACGACAGAAGTCGAACAGACTTACACCGTCATGGTTCCAAAGAAGAACACCGTCGAAGAAACCTACACGGTTCAAGTTCCCGTTACGACGGAAGTCGACGTGCCTTACTCGGTTCAGGTTCCTTACACCGAAACCGCGACTCGCACCTACACCGTCAACGTTCCTTACACCGAAATGGTTTCGAAGAACTACACGGTTTGTGTGCCAGTGACCGAGCACGTCGAGCGTAGCTACACCGTTCGTGTTCCTTACACCGAACAAGTTGCACAAACTTACACGGTTCGCGTTCCTTACACCGAAACCGTTGAGCAAACCTACACGGTTCAAGTTCCTTACACAGAAACGTTGACCGCTTCGCGTACCGTTTGCAAACGCGTCCCAGTGACGAAGACCCGTACTGTCTGCAAAGACCTCGGTAGCTATCAGTGCGTGACAGAAGAAGTTCCTGCCAGCAATGGTTGTGGATCGAGCTGTGGCGGATGCGGATCGTGCGGCGGTTGCTCCGACGCATGTGGTTGCGGCAACAGCTGTGGCGGATGCACTCAAACGATCACCAAACGCGTTTGGGTTCCAAACTTGGTCAGCGAAGAAGTTCCTTACACCGAGTATGTGAGCGAGCGTTCGGAAGTTCCTTACACTTACACCGTTACTAAGTGCCGCACTGAAACTCGCACTCGTCCCGTGACGGTGTGCAAGTACCGCAACGAAACGAAGACCCGTATGGTCAACGTTACCAAGTGCCGTTTGGAAACTCGCACCCGTACGGTTCCAGTGACTCGTATGACACGTGAAGTTCGCACCCGTCAGGTTGCTGTTCGTCGTTGCCGTCAAGAACAACGCACGCAAGAGTACCAAGTCACCAAGTGCCGCACTGAGCAACGCGTTCGTAAAGAACAACGTACCAGCTACACCAGCGAAACTCGCACTCGTTCGAAAGAAGTGTGCACGATGGTTGCCGAAACTCGTACTCGCATGGTTCCTCAAACGACCATGACAACCGAAGCTCGCACTCGTGAAGTCACCGTCATGGTTCCTGAAACCAAGACTCGTGAGTACACCGTCACCGAGTGTGACACCGTCACCGAAGAAGTTCCTTACACGGTCACCGTGATGGATCAAGTCGAAGAAGAAAAGACCGAAGACTACACCGTTTGCGTGCCTGTCCAAGTCCAAAAAGAAGTCGAAGTCACCAAGACGATCATGGTTCCTCAAACGGTTGAAGTTCCCGTTTCGGGCGGATGTGGATCGGCTGCTGGCAACGGCGGATGCAGCGGTTGCGGTTCGGCCGCACCAGTCGCATCTGGCTGTGGCTGCTGAATAGCGGGCTTCGACAACTCGTCGAATTAGAACGATCTCTCACGTTCGCGTGAGTTCGAATGAGGCCAGCAATCTTCGGGTTGCTGGCCTTTTTTCGTTTCTTGCTTCCTGTTTCCCCGTCAGTGCCGTGATTGACGCCTTTCGCGACGTTCCCGCGATGCGGGGCATTGCTGAATGAGTCTCGCTTCGTTCGGATACGCCAAGCCGAGGCGTTAGAATGAAACGAACCCGACACATCGACGGAGGGATAGCATGAAGATCACATTGGTCGGAACAGGACGGGTCGGATCGGCAATTGCCTTTGCATTGACAATCAATCCGTTGGCCAGTGAGTTGTTGTTGCTGAATCGTTCGCGAGAAAAGGCCGAAGGCGATGCGTTGGATTTGACGCATGCCGCGGCTCTCGTCGACAGCAACATGAAGATTCACGCGGGTGAGATCGCGGATTCAAAAGAGTCCGACGTGATCATCTTCACCGCGTCGGTTCCGTTTCGGTATCCAAACCAAACGCGATTGGAAATGGGGATCGACAACATGCCCATCCTTCGCAAGTGGATGCCGGCCTTGGCGGAGGCGAGCCCCAACGCGATTGTGCTGATGGTCAGCAACCCCGTCGACGCGCTTGCGTATGAAACGATCCGCCTGACCGGCTTTGACCCCAAACGCGTCATCGGCACCGGCACTTTGGTTGACAGCATTCGCTACAGAGCTTTGTTATCGACTGAACTGAAAATTCACGCTCAAGACATTCGAGCGTACATCTTGGGCGAACACGGCGACACACAATTCGCGGCTTCGTCGATCGCCATGACCGGCGGTGAACGGTTCTACCCAAGCGACACGTCGCGGCGAATGTTTGAAGAAACCAAGGCGATGGGGTACGAGGTGTTTCGCCTCAAAGGGCACACCTCGTATGGCATCGCGATGGCAACCATCACCATTCTGGACAGCATTGCGTATGACCTGCGCCACACGATGCCGGTCAGCGTGTTGGTCGACGGATACTTGGGCGTGGAAGACGTTTGTCTTTCTTTACCGGCCGTGATTGGCCGCGAAGGAGTCACTCGCATTTTGCACCCGACTCTGTCCGAAGACGAAGAAGCCGCGTTTCGTAAATCGGCTGAAATCGTCAAGCAGACGCTGGCGGAGATGGAAGCCGGGCAGTGAGTGTTTTGGCGATGGCTATTGAGGCTAACGCTGGGCTGTCCAATCTTCGGTATTGACACCGGAATTGGCATGAGTTTTTGAAGCGGTTTTCTGTCTTCGGTCACCTCTCCCTCGGCGAAGGTCGTGCAGTTTGTTGATGCAAGTATTTATGCTGCTTTCTCGCACTGCACCTCTCCCGAAACGAAGTTTGGGGAGAGGTCGAGCGACGCCGTTCAGGCGTACGCGAGGGTGAGG
>NZ_DDGH01000107.1:163863-198950 GCF_002337565.1 Rhodopirellula sp. UBA1907
TCAACCTTGCGAGCACGGCACTTAAAAACTGCACGACCTCGTTGAGGGAGAGGTGGCAAAAGCTGCATCGTGTCCTCGATCTGCAACCCCAATGATTGAACAGCCCAGGCGAACGCTACTGAGGCCAATGTCATTGAGCCTGCGAACGCGAGCCACCGGGGCCGCCGGAGATTGGCCGGTCAAATGGAAGCGGGCGAGCGGCGGTCGCGAATCCGCGTTTGTACAGATGCTCTTTCAGCATCCGAAATGCGGCAAAGCTTTCCGGATAGACCCAGACCGTGATGGTCGTTTTGGATGGATCACGCCCTGCCAATTCCACGTCGAGCAACCGGCTTGTTGAGAGCACTTGATCGATCGGTTGGCCGTGTGGTTCTTCGAGAGGCTCGATCACCATGCCGGCCAGTTGGACTCGGGTGCCCATGGAGGTTTTTCCGCCCTGGGAGATTCGGCCGGTTGATTTGTCCATCGCGTAGTGTGCGACGTATCCGCGAATGGGACCGACGGCGGACGACGAGCGTCCATCTCGTGAGCCACGAATGACGCGACCGAAATCTTCTTTGATGGCTTTCAATAGTGGCTCGATCGGGACGACTGACAAACGATCGTTCTTCAGCCGCAAATGGATCTCGTCGCCAAAAACGGTCTTGGCCATTGGTGTGGGCAAGTGTTCGACCGCGACGACGGGTGACTCTTGGCTCTCGAGCCGTTCTTTGGTGCCGGCCAGAGTCGCCAATTCGGTGCTGACCTCTCGCATTTCACTGCCGAGCTTGGCTGCACGTACTTTGTCTTGGTCGAGTTGTTTTTGCTTTTGCTCCCAAGCTTCTTCTGCGAGCGTGAGCAGATCGAGTAACGCGCCACGTTCACGTTTGGCTTGTTCCAATTCCATGTCGTAGCGTTTGACCATGTTCTCCAAACGCATCGACTCCCGCTGTGCCGCGGCAGCTCGCATGGCGGTTTGTGCAAGTTCCGACAACTGTGAATCAGTTGCCAGCTTGGGTTCGGGCGTTGGCAACCCTTCGGGTGATACCAGGTCGCCGGGCTTTTGGGCGATTTCGTCGCGCGATGTGAGCGCACGAGTGATGCGTTGCGTTTGGGTTCCGAGAACCACCACGAGGATAATCAGGATCCCAACGAGGTTGGCGACGATGTCCAAAAAGGCATCGTGTCCAAGTTCAAGCGTCGTGCGTCGGCGTCGACTCATCGAACCCTCCTAGTGATTTCCACACCGCTGCCGTTCATCAACGTTTGCAAATCATGAAAACGTTGATCCGCGTGCGGTGCGACCAGCACATCCAGTCGCGGTTGCCAGCGGCCTCCGGGAAGCGTGGCTCCCCAGCCGTCCACTCGATCGCGCACGGCGGTGGCCAATTTCATGGTCGCGTTGTAGATCGAATCGTCTCCAAAGGGGAACGTCTGGACAACCACGTTGTTTTGAACTAACTCGTATCGGTCGTGATGACAAACCATCGCGATCGGTCGCACGACTTGGGTGCCGTTGATGCCAGCCATCGAACGCGGCAACGCCCAGTCTCGACCTTCACGACGCACCGTCTGCGTTGGCTGTTGTGGAGCCTGCATGTTGGTACTTGGCGGCGGTTGGTTGGCCGACTCGGGTGCTTGGCTCGACGAAGGTGGCGAGGCTGATGATTGAGAGACCGAAGCGGAAGCAGATTGGCCGCCGCTGGGCTGCTGCATACCAGCGACTTGTTCGCCGTTGACCTTGGAACTGGTACCGCGAAAGTTTGGATCGGATTGGTCGGCGTCTGACTCCCCATCGGTGCCATCGGCGGATTGTTCGTCCATCCAATTGGAGTTTGCCGAGGGACCCTGATTGGCGTCGTTTTGTGGGGCACCGATCAACGGATTGTCTTTTTGTGCCAAGTAGTCATTCAAAGCATCGGACCGTGTTTCAACTGCGCCGAAGCTGGATTGGCTGGATCCCGGAATGGGTTCGGCCAGTCCGCCTGCTGGCAATGGAGGTCCCATCTCACGAGACGGCATGAAACCGTTGGCCCGCGCTTGGCGATCGAGTGAGCGAGCTGACAGAACGGGCAGCGGTTTCTCGGCGGGCTGCATCGACGAGGTTGTTGTGCCGCCCAGCTGAGACGTGGCTCCACCAGCTTGTCCCGCATAGGGATTGTCTGTGGGGCCGCCGTTGTTGCCGGTTCCGCCGCTGGCGAAGGTTCCGTCGGATGGTTTGGCACTGAACGCATCCGCGTTGGCGAAGCCGTTGCCAGATGGTCGCGATGCGGCACCGCCGAGTGTCGCGCCGGCTACGCTTTGTGTTCCGTTTCCGTTGCCGCCGGTCCCGCCACGGCCGTCGCCGATGTATTGATGAACGTTGCGGCTGGAGGCTTCGTGAACCGCCAGTTCCATCTTGGGTTTCAAGACCCGGTCGGGTTTCGGGAATGCGAGGTCAACCTCAGCGGGCACCAACTCGTATCCATATTGGTCATCCCAATCTTGCATTGCCGCACGAGCGGTCACGAACGTTTCGATGCCGTCGGGACGGACGATCAGCAACGGGTATGGCGGAACACCATCGCCGTAGTTTTGAACCGCGTGTTGTCGGAAGACTCGAAGGGCAGCATCAAGCGGGTTGCGACGAGGAGATCCGGATTGAACACCGGCGAGCAGTTGCGTGTGAGTGATGCGAGTGTCCTCCGGCCAAATCGTGACGCCGCTTTCGGTGCACTCGACGTACACGGGCCGGCGAGCCGTTCCGTTGGGACCGCGGTGAGGGACGATGACCACACGTGGCTTGTCGCCTGATTTGACTTCTTCTAATTCCGCAATTTCGCGACGCAACGTTTCCATTTCTTCACGCATCATCACGATGGCTTGTTCATCGATCTTGGTCGCGTCTTCGGGAGCGATGGCTGCGTCGACTTCGTCACTGAGTTGCTTCAGCCGATCACGCAGTTTTTTCGCGGCCGTTTGAACTTGAGTCAGTTCATCGCGACGTCGTTCGACTTTGCTGGTTTGCTTTTCGCGATGTGACACCAATTGTTCGACGCGAAATTGTTCTTCTTCCAACAACTGAATGGCGGACGCAGCGGTCATTGCCGGCGGTCCGTCGGTATCTATCGACGGATCAGCAGGGCCATTGGTCGAGGCTTCGTCATCCGAAGGATCGAGCGTCGGTGCAACCGCTTCGGAATGCTGGGCAACTTGTGGGACCGAAGTGTCCTGAGCTTTTTCGGCCACGAGAGCCAGCAACAGAATCAAGGTACCCAGCGTGCAGACCAGCACCGCGAGAAACGGGAACAACGAGGGAGACAGCGAGGCGCGTCGCCGACTCATGCCGCACGCCTTTTGCTGGTGGAGTCATCTCGACCGCTCGTCGTTTTCGCGGCCGGCAAACGTTGCGACAACGTATCGACAGCGCGAGCCAACGTTCGCATTGCTTCACCCATCACCGGATCCAGTTCAACGACGGGAGCTTCGGCCTGGTTCCGCATGCTTTGCTGAGCCGCAAGTTCGGTCATCGCTTCGGTGTGAGTCATCAAGGTTCGGCGATGCGTTTGCACTTCGACGGCCGTTGTGTGCATCGCGTCATTCCAGGCCTTGGTTTGATCTTGCAACGTTTGGCTGACGCCGTTGCCGATCGTGTCCAATCGAGACACGGTGGCTTCGATGCGATCGGCGTGGCTGGTCAGAGCCGGTTGCAACGATGCTTGCATCAATTTGCGGAATTGCTCGGAACCCTCGTTGTGTTGCGTTCGCCATGACGCCTGGGCTTCTTCGATTGTTTCCCGCCACAGTTTGGCTTGCGTCGCCAGTGACTCTTGCACGGCGACTCGAATGCCATCGCAAAGTTGTGTGACCAAAGCGGTTTGACTGTCGCCGGCGTCGTCACTCGGCAGAGCTTCCGAAACCAAATCGCGAACACGTTGGTCAACGCTTGCCAGCAAACTTTGCTGAGATCGTTCAACAGGGAACTGCAAGAAGATCGCCAACACCGACAGCACCAAACCCAAAGCGGTGGTGTCGAAGGCAACGTACAAACCGCTTTTCAGTCGGTCGACCGCTGCGGTTCCGTCGGTGAAGTCCAACCCGCCGAGCGTTTGCGTGATGCCAATGACCGTGCCCAAGAATCCGAGCATCGGGATGGCCCACACGATGATGCGAATCAATCCGAATGAATCGTGAGCCGCGTCGGCGTCACGTTCCGACATCTCTCGCAAATCCTGTGGAAGGTCGCCGGTTCCGGTGCGATGGGATTGTCGCCCCAGCACTTCGTTCAGGCGTCGTACCAACAGCGAGTTGCGTGTCGAGCTTGGAAGCGAACGCAGCGATTTTCGCCAACTGCGAGCGATTGCGCCAGCATCATTTTGTTGCAACCAACGTTGAGCGGGTGAGTCCGACGTGGCACCAGTTACATGCGCCATCAAGTCTTCGTCGCGAAGCAATTCCAATTGGTGCCGATCGCGAGCGACTTGCACCGCACGCACAGCGAGAATCGCGATGGCAACGCAGAACAAAATTGCCGCGGCGACGGCAACCGGGTGACCCAGGAAGTACCGGTTCAGTGGTCCCCAGTTGACTCCGAAAACGACGCCGTAGAACACCGCCGAAAGAAGCAAACCCAGACCAATCGGACCGACTGAGGCCACGATCTTGGACAGCAAGGAAGGCGAGTCGACCAAATCGGTCGATTGCTCCGCAGACGTCGATGCGGATGGCTCGCCGCCGCTGGCCGGCGTGGTGGCCCGCAATTTCGTCAATGGCTCGACGGGTTCTCCCCAATGATCGGCGGGGGAAAGCGTGTCGTTGGCGTTGAAATCGTGAGGCTTCATCGGACTCCTTCCGGACGGAACGGCGATTCATGGCGCGGAACGGCACAGCCGATCGCACACGCCACATCGCTAGGATCGACCGTTACAACCGGCTGTCTTCATATAATCCGCATTTTTTGACATTCGGTTGCGACGATGGTCGGATCGAAGCGGAACTGCTTGTGGTGAACCGCAGAGAGTAGGCGGATGGAAGCCTCGCCAGGAAGATCGATCTGGGGTTGTGGTGGAGCGATCTGGACCGGGACCGAGCTGCTCATCTAGAGTGGCGAAATCGATCGCCGCAATCCTGACCCATGGCTCGGCGATCCGCTTGTTTTCGTTTCATTCCGGAGAAATCACCGTGCGTACAAACCTGATCGCCTCGATGGTTTGCGTTGGAATCGGCGTGTTGATCGGGCTGTGCCTGGCTTCGGATTCAGCCGATCACGCGTTTGCCCAAGACTCACCCGTCATTCGCCAGCCGGAAGCACTGGCCGGTGTCCCGCATCCACTGGATGGTACCCCCACGCTGATACAGGCTCGACCGGGCCGAGACGTGGGGGCATCAGGCGAAATAATCGGATTTTCCCATGTGGATGAATCAGGAACGCAAGTAATTAGTTTGGTAAACACAGGAAAACTGTGGATGGCTGTGTATCATGTGGGTCCCGATGGCGAGATCCGACTGGTGAGCAGCCGCGCTATCGATGCCGATTTTTCATTGGAACTCAACGCGACGGCGCCATTGCCCGACGACATTCGTCGAATGCAAGGGAAGACGAAGCCTCGTTGAGGCGGCAATTCTGCATCTGAACGGCCCGTTTCTGTTGGCGATTCGCCGGAACGGTCATTAAGATGGGGATGGCAGGGAAGCTACATCAAAACGACACTTTTTGACGCCCTCTATCCTCATCTCAGCGTTGCCATGGCCTCTTATTTGTCTCTCGAAGACGCCGCCAAACAACTCGGAATTCCCGCCGACAAACTGATTGATCTTCGCAGCCAAGGTCAGGTCCGGGGTTTTCGCGATGGTTCCAGCTGGAAGTTTCCTGAGGCAGAGATCGAGCGTCTGAAGGACGAACTTCCAAACATGTCCGGATTGGGTTCCGGAATTCTGGCTGCTGATGGTGGCGGATCAAAAATCGGATCCGTGATCGGCGGTGACAATCCGGCCAGCGACGACAGCGGTTTGGATCTGGACATCGATTCACTCAGCGGCGGCAGCGACGTCAACCTGATCGCCAGCGACTCGGGCGACGGCAGCGACGTGACCATTGTTCCCGGTGCGAAAGCCGACAGCGACGCACCGCTGAAGATTGACCTGGACGACTTGAATTTGTCCGGATCGGCAATCTCGCACGACAGCGGCGATTTGGAATTGGAATCACCCACACCGGGACCAAAATCAGACGGCGACAGCGACGAGTTCAATCTCGGAAGCTCGTTGGGTTTGGACAGCGATTCAGACGACCTGTCGCTGGAGCCAGTCAAGGGAACCGCGCCCGTCGAAGGTGCCAAGAGCCAATCGGACCTGTCCGGTTTGGGTGGAGAAGATAGCGATGGCGAGTTGGACCTTGGCGATATCAGCTCGGACGAACAAGCCAGCAGCCTGGAACTGATGGGCGATCTGGATCTGGACAGCAGTCCATCCGCGGTCGAATCGAAGAGTCACGCTGGCAGCGACGTACTGAGTGAATTGGATTTGTTGGCCGGCGACGCGGCGGGAAGCGGATTGCTTTCCGGCAGTGGCGACTTGCTCGGCAGTTCATTGATGTCGGCTGAATCAGGCGGCTCATCCGGAGTGGACGACGCTCTGGCCGACGATGACGATTTGATCATCGCGGACGATGACGACGACTTGGTTGTCAGCGGTGCGGGAAGCGACATTTCTATCGCTGGAGACAGCGGCATCAACTTGATGAGCCCATCGGACAGTGGCCTTTCCCTGGAAAGCGAACCGCTGGACTTAGCGGGCAGCAGCATCTCGGCCCTCGATTTGGGTGCGGAGCTGAATGAAGGCTCGGGCACCGGAAGCGGTCACGATGGAAGTGGATTGGTTCCCGCCAGCGAAATGGGATCGGGAATCGATTTCAAAGGCGACGACGAATTTCAGTTGTCTGCTTCTGGAATCCAGATCGATGGCAACGAAGAAAGTGCTTCGCAAGTGATCGAAGTTGTCGATTCGGAATCGGTCGACATTGAAGAGGTTGATTTCGATGGTGCCGACCAAGTCGACGCCTTCGATGAAGCCGGCGACAGCGGTTTCGCAATGGACGATGATGTTGCGGAAGTCGATGCGTTGGATGACCCAATGGACGGCGATGGTCTGATCGACGAAAACGCGGCGGTCGCTTCGGCGGGTGCGGGCGTTCGTGGCGGCTACGAGGTTCCGTTCACATTGCTTCAAACGATCGGCTTGCTTCTTATCCTCTGCGTGATGAGTTTGGGCGGCATGTTGATGACCGACTTGGTTCGCAACATGTGGAGCTACGCCGAGCCTTCTGCTCCTGTCAGTGCACTCACTGACATGCTGATCAGCGTCGCCGGTTGGTGACATTGGTCTCTTAGCGGCAGTTGGTTTCTAGCCGACTGCCCTCTTAAACGGGCGATGAATCACGCCCTCTTGGTGAATCGCTAGCGGCCTGGTGTCGACAAAGCGGTTTTCCGCATTCGCTCGACGTATTCACAAACGTCGGTGTCGCAGCGATTCTCGCAAATCATCCGCCGAAGACATTTTGGCGTGGATCTTCAGGCAAATTCTTTGCCAGCAGCGAGAAGCTTCAACCGCAGCTTGAGATGGTTTCAGTCGCCTGGGCCTAAGTAGCGTTTTGTAACAAATTCCAGCTGTTCTCTTACTTGGAATGCTCGAAACGCTTCTTGGTGGTGGAGGAACATGTCTTAGAGCGATCGTTTTGACTACGAACTATTTGCTTGAAATCGAGGTTTTGATTGAAAATTTACGGTGAACGAGAGCACCTTACCTGGTAGGTTAAGGGCACCGAGTGCGCGTTCATGTTGTTCGTGACGCGTTCTTGTGAAGAAGGAATTAATTATGCGACATGGTCGCAGTCTCTATCTGGCAAGGATTTAACCACCGATGAAGCATTTGTTTTCGCTCACTCTCTTGTTTGCATGTCTCACACTCGCGTTTTCTGGGTGTGACAAGGCGGAAGTCGTTGAGCCAACCGCGGCCGAAGAACCTGTCGAACTGACTCCAGAGGAGCAGGCTGAATATGACAGGCAGATGGCCGAACAGATGGGGAACTAGCCGCTGATTATGGCGCCGGCGTTTATCGATCGTTTTTTTCTTGATCATTGCGTTTCGGTTCTCTGGACTGGAACGCCTCATGCTGCCCAGCGTCGTTTCTTGTCACTTTCCAATCGTTTTTGTTTTTCTTCCAAACGGAGAATTGTTTTATGTCGAATCGTTCTAAATCTCGCGCCGGCTTCACGCTGGTCGAGCTTCTCGTGGTGATCGCCATCATTGGCGTCTTGGTGGGGCTGCTTTTGCCAGCCGTCCAAGCAGCACGCGAAGCTGCCCGTCGCATGAGTTGCAGCAACAATTTCAAGCAATTGGGATTGGCGGTGCACAACTATCATTCCGCCTATAACCAACTTCCGATCAACTACGGTGGAACAACGCCTGTTGCTCCCCTATCAAATGGACCCGGTGGTGCGACCAATTGGTGGAATAACAACAACTTTGGCAACCATGAGTTGTTGACGATGCTGGTTGGACTGACCCCATTCGTGGAAGCTCAGGGAACTTGGGAACAAATCTCGAATTCGTTCCCCGCCGATACAAACAATGATGGCACGATTGACATCACGTTCCCACCGATGGGCCCAACTCCCACTCCTGGCGGCAATGACCGAAACTATTACTCACCATGGATGACGGATCTTCCCTTCCTGCGTTGCCCAAGCGATCCAGGCCGTGGTGCTCCAACGATGGGACGTACGAACTACGCCCCGTGTGTTGGCGACAACATGAACCGCTGGAACGGTGGTAAGAATGGTGACTTGACGGTCAACAACTGGGCGATGGGAGTGCAATCGCGTAACCGCGGTTTCTTCATCCCTCGTGATGTGACCAAGTTCCGAGACATCTTGGACGGATTGTCCAACACCATCGCAATGGCTGAGATCGCCACTGACTTGAATGATGGCGACAAACGGACTTCGTTGGCAGTGGCGACGGGTGGTACCTACCAGACGAACCCCAATCACTGCGAACAGAACTTCTTGGACCCAGAGCGTCCACAGTTTTGGATCGACCCCGACAGTCCCGGATCCGGACAGTCTCCTGGCGACCAGCCTCGTGGTCTTGGCGCTGCCACTTCGCGTGGTGCACGCTGGGCCAACGCTCGCCCAGTCTTCTCGACTGTGAACACCATTCTGGCTCCCAACAAAGGTGTTTGTGCTGACAGTTGGCCAGAAAACGGTGCGATTGCTCCTCCCAGCAGTCGTCACCAAGGTGGCGTCCACATCCTGATGGGTGACGGTGCGGTGAAATTCATCACCGACTCGATCGAAGCCGGTAACGCATCGGCCCCATTCCCTAACCCAGGACAGAAAAGTCCTTACGGCGTTTGGGGTGCTTTGGGAACTCGTGCAAGCCGCGAAGTGATCGAATTGGAATTCTGATACCTCGTTTCCGTATCGTTTGAACATGTGAACCGCCCTTCAAATTGGAGGGCGGTTTTTTTGGGTAGGTACTGAAGTCAGACCCTATTGCAACTCATTTGGCAGCTCGGACTGCAACTCTGGACGCCCTTCGGTCACCTGCCATGGGGTTTGACCAGTCAGCTGAGCAACGATCTTTGCTCGAACACCTTCGACGTCCACCGTGTCGTCTCGAGGGAGCGTCATCGCGATGGAAGCCCAAGCTTCGGCTTCCCAAAGCCGCCCCAGTTTTTCGAGTTCGATTGCGATGTCAGTCGCCAGTCGCCGCGAAATACTGCCCATCTGATCGAAACGCTTCATGGACGATCGAACCTGCTGCAGGCTTTCGAGGCGATTCGAAATAGCGTCGAGTCGTTCAGGTGCATCGATCGCCAATTCTTCGGTCAGTTCCAGGATCGAAGACCATGGTTTCGTAAGGTCGGGATTTAGCTGGCTCGCATTCCAGTAGAAACGCAGCGCATCCTTGGAATCTTCTTCTACGGCTGCGATGGTCGCTTTCGCGATCCAGTGTTCAACGCTGGTTTCGAGTGATGAAACGTCTTGTTCGGAAAGCCACTGCTCATACGCGTCGATGTCGCCACTTTTCGCGAGAGCCAATCCGTGCAGCAATTGAGCTGGTTCAAATTCTGGATGTTGATCGGTGATCTGCTGAAGCACCTTTGTCGCCTCTTCGACTTCACCAGAGTTCAACAACTTGTTCGCCTGACGCAACAAAGGTCGTTTGTCGTCGGGGTTTCGGCGGACAATTTCCAATGTGGATCCGAGATCATCTTTGGCCGAAGGTGGGATTCCGAGCGAAAGCAAAAGTTTGGTATCGAACTGTCGCTGGCGAACCAAGGTTTGCCCGTGTGGAAGGGCTTCGGTACGGTTGCCACTGTTGATGTACAGGTCGTACAGCCATCGACGAGTGGCATGGCGTGAAGGAACCGCTTCGATCGTATTCTCAAGCAAATCGATCGCATCGTAGAGACGCCCTGCGTTAACCAAGGCGATCATGGCTTGGCGGACTCGCCCGTCGTTGCTGAATGATTCCACCGAGCAAGCCTTCACCAGAAGGTCGGCTACTTCATTCGGTTTCTCAAGATGCTGTGCCACCTTTGCAACCGAGGCGATGGCGTCAGCATCGTCCGGATGGGCTTTCAAGACCGCGTCGGAATACTGCCAAGCTTCACTCCATTTCTGTTTTCGCATCGCCAATCGAAGTTCACCCAGGGGACGTTCTGGAGTTTGCCGTACTTCGGGGAGATCTTTTTCTCCACAACCGGGCGTGAACGTCAGTGGAAATGACAAAAGAACCATCATTTCAAGCTTGCGTCGAGCACCGGAACGGCTTGGCTGATTACTTGAATGCATGTTGGTCTCGAGATGCTTGAACGATATTTGCGGTCGTTGATGCTTGGTGATCGAAGCAAGTTGGCAGCAGTATTCCGGCAAACGGTCTGTTGAACGGTGGCAACCGTTTCGCCGTACAACCGAGGCGAATGCTCAAACGGATCGCTGGATTAAACGCAGCTAGTATCTGCCAGATCGGTTAGCAACATCCATGTTTGCCGGTGATCAATAATGCCACCGAATGAGTGACGACCGAATGCGACGGACACTATAGTATTGTTGCCATGCAAAATCTTCGAACACACGCTGTTTTTGTCACTCTCGTGATGATGTTCGCGTCCATCGGCGGATGCCGCGAACGCGGTGATGACTCCGTTGCCAGTACGTCGAGTCCAGCCACCAAGGTTCAGCCCGCATCGACGCAGCGATCAAAGGATTGGCACGACCGTGTCGGCCGCGAGGTGAAGGCGTTCTGTGCAGACTGTCATGTTTTGCCGTTGGCTACCAGCTCGGAGCGAGACCATTGGCCGGGAGAAGTCGACCAAGGGCTCAACCTGTATGAAGTCTCGGGGCGAACCGATCTGAAGGTTCCTGCTCGCGACGATGTCATTGCATTCTTTGAAATGCAAGCACCTGAAAAGTTCGACTGGTCGCTTTGGACGAAGCCCTTTCCCCAATGCAGGGTTGATTTTACGACTCAGGCCGTTGGCTTGGCAAGCGATGAATCGTCACGGCCTCGACCGCCCGGGGTGACCAACGTGCGGTGGCTCGATATCGGAATGAAAGATGGCCCGGCCTTGGTCTACTGCGACATCGGCAGTGGCGCCGTTGTCGCTCACTGGCCCAATTCCGACGGAGGGACGTCGAAGCATCTCGCCACTCTTTTTCAACCGGTGCATGCCGAAGCATGTGACTTGGACGGCGATGGCCACCAAGACCTGGTTGTCGCAGACATCGGGGAGTTCGATGCCAACGATAGCGACCTCGGCCGAATCATCTGGCTGCGTCGAAAACCGTCGCAGGACGAATTTGAACAAGTGGTTTTGATGGAGGGGCTTGGCCGAGTTGCCGATGCGAGACCCGCCGATTTTGACAACGATGGCGACATCGATCTTATCGTTGCTGAATTTGGTTGGCGACAGAGTGGGCGAATTGTTTTGCTAGAGAATCAAATGACAGAGGCGGCGGCCTCGACGGATGATGGAAAGCAATTGGCAAAGAGCTTTGTCGCCCATGAGGTCGATGACCGTCACGGATCCATCCATGTTCCACCCGTGGACCTGAATGATGACGGCCAGATGGATTTTGTCGCCGCGATCAGCCAAGGATACGAGACCGTTGAAGCGTTCCTGAATGATGGAGAAGGTGGTTTTCAACGCGAGGTGATCTTTGCTGCACCCGATCCAGCGTTTGGTTTGTCAGGCATTCAGTTGGTCGATTTGGATCAAGACGGTGACTTGGACGTGCTGATGACGAATGGAGATTCGTTCGATCGAGGTGTGAAGCCTTATCATTCGATTTGCTGGTTGGAAAACGAGGGCACGTTTCCGTATAAGGTTCATGAGCTATGCAAAATGCCCGGAGTGCTATCGGCAAAGGCTGGTGACTTTGACGGCGATGGCGACTTGGACGTCGTTGCTGGATCGTTGATGGCGGGACCGATTCAGAAACAGTTCGAACGTTTTGAAATGGCGTCCATTGTGATGTTGGTCCAAACCGAACCGGGCGTGTTTCAGCCGACGACAGTGCAGCAAAAAGTTCACCAGCACGCTTCAATCGAAGTCGATGACTTCGACGGTGACGGAAAGACCGATTTCGCGATCAGCAACTTGCTGCGAACTGCGAAGGGCAATGAACCGGACGTTGTCATTTGGTGGAATCAGTCGTCTGGTCCTTGATCTTCTTCGCGTGCTCGCGATCAACGCGAATGAAGTGATCGGCCATCGAAAGAGTCAGCCCCTGTAGTTTCATACCGGCAAGGTCGTCGATTTGAGTGCTTGGCATATGACACTGAACGCATTGGTCAGCAACGTCGGCCGGTAGTTCGGGTTGCATCCCACAATGCTCGGTTTCATGACAGTTCAAACACGCCTGGCGAAAGAATGCTTCGTCGCCGCGCTGAGCAACGTGTGGATCATGGCACGCCGTGCAGGTCATCTCTGAGTGAATGAAGCATTCGCTCATTCGAAGACGCGCTAGTTGGTTGCTGGTGTGAATGCCGCTGTCGTCGAAATCAGGCTTCAGAGTGTGATGAAACTCGCTGAGGTCATCACCCGGCCGGAAGCTGAAGGCTGGCTTTTTGAAGTCGAACGATCCCGAGTGGCATTGGCCACAAATATCCAGTTGCCGTTCTCGGGGAAGTTCGTTTGGATGAACAATGTGCTCCGCCGTTTTGGATTCCGGATTCGCGACGTGATACTCGATATGAGCTTTTCCCGGGCCGTGACATCGCTCGCAAGAAATTCCCCAAACCGCTGAAGAAGGTTGATAGTGATTGGGTGGTTCGGTCTGTTCGATGAACGTCACGTGGCACTCGAGGCATTCCGTGCGAATGACTCGGCCGTAGTTGGCGTCGAGGTCTTCAAATCCGGGGCTGGTCAACCACCGGTCGGCACCGCTGAAATACGATGCAAACGATTGGAAGAGTCGATCCTCGTCCCAGTATAAAAACGTTTGAGCAACCTTCCCCGATCCTGTGATGACATCCATTGGAACGTCAACGCTCCAATCGTCGAGCGAGACTTGCTGAACGACGGAGTCTCCTTTTGCGTGCATTGTCACCGCGAGGTCTGAATCGCTGGTTGTCAATTGATTGTCCGGCGAGTCCAACGATCCCAAGATGTGATTCGTCGTTGCGGGGCCGCTGGTTCGATGGTGGGCGGTCAGCAGAAAACCGCTGTGTCGAGTTTGGTGGCAGTCCGCACATGCATCCGCACCGAGAAAGCCTTCTTCGTTGACATGCTCCGCCGAAGTTTCTCCCGCAGTTTCGGCGGCGGATGGGCCGTCTTCCAGAGATGCAAATGGGAGAATCAATCGCGGGCGAGGTTTGTCTTCCTTTTGCAAAACCCAGGACCCGGGAAGCACATCCTTTTGAGCCACAACCGTTGGTGTCACTCGCACCACGTCGGTCGGCTGTTCGCTTCTGGGGATGACCGACGCGGGAGAATCCAGTTTTCGCGAAAGCTTCTCCACGAGTTCACTTTGGTCGTCCGAGTCATGGACGATGTATGCCACCGCGACGAATAGTCCGACGACGATCGCCCCGATCAACCAAACTCGTGGGCCTGATGAGTCAGTCAATGCAAACAACTTCGTGAAAGAACGGGCAGCGAAAAACGGCGAGGAACTGGATGTCAGGTGCCTCTGGCCGTGGCGAAGAAGACGAACTCGATTTTATCAAATTTGCACAGGTCGCCTGTCGTCGGGACCGGACAAAAACACGAAAGACAAGTCCGATCGACCGAACGGATTTTTGATGACCGCGATCGACGGCAATCCTGAGTTTGGCTTGACCTGATGAGGGATTGTGGGGTAATCAACACACTGTGAACTTCCCACCTTGTGTTCCCTACCCAGGAATCCCACCCCATGTTTCGTCTGGTTTTGTTGTCATTGATGGTTGCTGGTTTCTCGCTGGCCACTCCGTCCGCCGCTGAAGTTTCGGCTGCTGAAACCGTGAACTATCGCTGCAAAGAATGGAAAGCCAAGCACATTCATGACAAAAAGGCGGCTGACACAATCGAAAAGACTCTGAAGACCCTGAAGTGCGAGACTCAGCGTCACGCCCACAATGGCCACGATGACTTGAAGTACCGCTGCGTCGAATGGAAGACGCTGCAGCTGAAAACGCACGACGAAGCTCACAAGTGGGAAAAATGGTTGAAGGAATACGGCTTTGAGACTCAGCACAAACACTGAGTCGAGTCCTCCACCCTCCCCATTTGAAAGACGTCTTGATGGCTCACCGATCCCTTCTGATGCCGCTGATGTCGCTGCCGATCTACTCCGGGTTGGCAATCCGTGCCGTTCAAGCGACGGGGCAGGTTGCTTCGCAGTGGATCGAATCAGCGGGTGATATCGTTGAGAATTTGCGTGAGCCAAAAGAGTCCGGTGATTCATTTGCAGACATTTTCGCCGGAACCGCATCGGAATCCGGTTCGGGAGCAAGCGAGTCCGAAAGCGGTTTGAACGCGATCCGCGAAACTTTGGGGAAATTCCTTCGAGACATGGGTTTGGCTCCCGGAACGGAAGTGGACCTGCAGTTGACCGATGGAGAAATTCGAGTGGCATCGGACCACCCCCGTGCCGCCGAAATTGAAGATCGACTGTCTCGAGACACCACGTTGCTCTCGAAGATCCGCCAACAGATGTCAGGACAGCAACAATTTGAGTTCAACGTCCAAGTCGCACCTCGCGATGACTTGACGGGATGACGGCTTTTGTCAGAATGACGCACAGGCCCGGAGGATAAGCGAATGGCTAGCAGGCTGATTCGAAATCAGTTGCCCAGCAATGGGTTGCGGGTTCGAGTCCCGTGTCCTCCGCTGTCAGAAAAAACCTCGCAAAGCAGATTGTTTTGCGAGGTTTTTTCGTAGGCGGACAGCCGCTTTCCAAACCACCAATCAATTTCCAAGCCACCAATCAACTCGCGATTCACGTTCCTTCGGCACGAGTTGGCTCGCCCGATTGCGTCGTGGCAATCGCGGCGAAAGAAATTTGTGCATCGCGGTCTCGATTCCGCTCAAAATCTCACCAGGTTCTCTTGTTGGCGACGCTCGCTGGTGTGTAGTAAAGCATGGTTGCAGAGTGATCTCGGCATCCGTTGCGCGTTCATCACGCGAACCGAATGCACGACTCGCGAAAATTCGCGGCCCGTCCGAGCCATCCACTGCACTTTTAAATCAGAGCACCTGAACTCGAACGATGACGGGCATCCCCCTGCATCCCATTCGTTTATGAATATTGTCCGACTCATACCGTGGCTCACATTGCTCGGGTGCCTGCTGGCATCTCCGAGCGTCTCGGCTCAAGGTCCCAGCGGATCGTCGAGTCGGGCGAAAGCCTCTCAGCCAACCGAAAAAATGACTTGGAATCCCAAGTCGATCAACGGCAAGAGCGTCGCGGGCTCAGACGCTGTCACTGCCGACGAAATGCCAGGTGATTCCGGCGTGGAAGGCGTTTCGTATGAGTCGTTCGGCTACGACCCGTCGGGCTACGAAGTGTACGAAGAAGCCTACCATGGTCACGCTGTCACTTCGTGCGATGGATGCGGCAGTTGTGATCAATGCACGATCCTTCGATCAGCGAGACGGTTCTGGGTGCGAGCGGAATACTTGCTTTGGTCGCTCGACGGAATGGATCTGCCGCCTCTCGTCACGACCAGCCCCGATGGCACCGACCCTGAAGACACTGGAGTGCTAGGGCAAGCGGGAACGACAACGTTGTTCGGCAACAACAGTGTGCTGGACTCAATGCGGTCCGGATTGCGAGTGACTTTGGGTTGGAGCGACGACAATTGTGGCAACGGATTTGAACTGAGCGGGATGGGGATTTTCAGCGACGAAGAGACCTATCAAAGCAACCGAGGGTTGTTGGCTCGGCCGGTCTTCGACACCGGTGCTGGTGCAGAGTCATCGATGTTGATCGCTCATCCAGATTTTCTTTCTGGATCTGTGAACATCCAAGCCGAAAATGAGTTGGCTTCATTCGAGTTCAACCGCCGGCATTCGTTGTCTTCGATTCGAGGCCAACGAGTCGATTTCTTGTTGGGCTACCGATACGGAAGCCTGGAGGAAATGTTGCGGATCGATCAATCCTCGGAATACACCGCTGCACAGGGACCGATCATCTCGGGCACGACCGTGGACTTGTTTGATCAGTTCGAGGCGGAGAACCAATTCCACGGCGCACAAATTGGTCTGCAATTGCAACGATGTTCCGGAGCAACGACCTGGGACGCTCATGCAAAAATTGCTTTTGGAGTCAACCGAGCGGAGACGACGATCGCTGGGCAAACGACCAACACGGTCCCCGGCGGCGGATCGTCCACCTTTGCCGGCGGTCTGCTCGCTCAATCAACCAACATCGGAACATACGATGATTCATCGTTCATGGTGTTGCCTGAAATCGGATTGAACCTGACCACTCAAGTGCATCGCGACATGAAGCTGTCGATCGGATACAGCATGATGGTTTGGTCCGATGTCGTTCGCGTGGACGACGCGATCGATCGCAACGTTTCGCAGTTCCCGCCGGAAGCACCAACGGGAACGAATCAACCGGCTTACGACATGACGACCAGCAGCTTCATCGCACACGGGTTGAACATCGGAGCGACGTTCCAGTTCTAAGAAACTGAACTTTGGGCCGACGTCGCATGAATAGCGACATTCGAATTCATCATCCGACCACCCAAGCCTGGACAAATCCAGACTTGGGTGAGCCGAACGACAACGATCACACAGTGGTCTCAATGGTGATCGTGAGCACTTCTTCCACGGCCAATCCATAGCGGTCGGTTGACAGCACGCGGATGCTGTAGCTGGATTGCGTGGATGCATCGGCTTCGAAGTTGGTCGTCAACACGCCATCCACGATGGTGAACGATGCGTTGTCGGTATCTCCTTCGCCAGCAACAAATTCGAACGTGTGTTCGTCGAAGTCATTGGCGTCGGTCGCCGTGAACGTGCCAACAGTGGTTCCACTTGCGGAGCCATCAGCAACCGTGGTCGTGTCGAGCACGATGCCGGTCGGTGCCACGTTTTCTTCGGTGACGATCAGGTCCGCTGTGTCCTCAAAGGTCAGTCCACCGGAATCGGTCACGCGAACTCGGATCGAGTAGAGAGCTTGGATCGCGTCGTCGGTTGCTTCCGCGGTTCGCAAAGCTCCGTCGACCAAGGTGAACTTGTCATTGTCGAGGTCTCCGTCGCCAGACACGAATTCGTAAGTGAAGGTTTCACCGGCGTCTTGATCTTCCGCCCCCAAGTCTCCAACCAGGAATCCGCTGGCTTGACCACTGGCGATCGCTGGGAAGGGTAACGTCAATCCGGTGGGAGCATCGTTGACATCGATGACGGTGATCACGAAGGACTGGCTGACCGTCTCCCCGACGGCATCGGAGCTCTGGATGCGAACGGAGTACGACGATTGAGTTTCAAAGTCAAAGGTCGCGGCGGTCACCAAGTTGTCGCCGTCGATCGCAAACAATGCGTTGTCGGTGTCACCCACACCACTGACCAGTGAATAGGTGAACGTGTCGGCAACATCCGCGTCCGTGGTGCTGAGTCCACCCACGACCGTTCCAATGGCCGCATTTTCCGCGACCGAAGTGTCGTCAAGCGAGATGGCGGTTGGAGCGACGTTGGTTTCCGTCACGGTGATTGTGAACGTTTGCTCGACAAACGAGCCGCCCGCATCGGTGCTTCGCACTCGAATCGAGTAGGACGATTGCGTGTCCATGTCGAGCGTTGTGGCGGTCACCAAGTTTGAACCATCAACGGTGAACGATGCGTTGTCGGTGTCTCCATCACCAGCGACCAACGTGTAGGTGAAGGTGTCCGATGCATCGACATCAGCGGTGCTGAAGGTGCCAACGGTGGTGCCCGAGGCTGAATCTTCCGTGACGACAGTACTGCTGATCGAAACCGCGGTGGGAGTCTCGTTCACATCGGTGATTGAGATCGTCAGCGTTTGCTCGAAGGTTGCTCCACCGGAATCCGTCGTTTGAATTCGGACGGAGTAAGAGTCTTGTGTTTCGAAGTCAAACGTTGTCGCTGTGACGAGGTTGCTGCCATCGATGGTGAAGGCGGCGTTGTCGGTGTCACCTTCGCCGCTGACCAAAGCGTATGTAAACGTGTCGCTCGAATCCGCATCGGTTGTGCTCAACGCACCGACGACGGTTCCGGAGGCGGCATCTTCGGCGACGCTGCTGTTGTCAATTGCGATGGCAGTTGGCGTGTCGTTGGCGTCTGTCACCGAGATCGTTAGGACTTGTTCGAAAGTCGCTCCCGCCGAATCGGTCGTTTGAACTCGAACGGAGTAAGAATCCTGTGTCTCGAAGTCGAACGTTGTTGCTGTGACAAGGTTGCTGCCATCGATGGTGAAGGCAGCGTTGTCGGTGTCGCCATCGCCGCTGACCAGAGCGTACGTGAACGTGTCGCCAGCATCCGCATCGGTTGTGCTCAATGCACCAACCGTGGTTCCCGATGCGACGTCTTCAGCGATGGTGTCGTTGTCAATCGCGATCGCGGTTGGAACGGCGTTTGTGCCGGTGATTGTGATCGTCAGGACTTGCGTGATGGTAGCTCCCGCCGAGTCCGTCGATTGAACACGGACCGAGTAAGACGACTGAGTGTCGAAGTCGAACGTGGTTGCCGTCACCAAATTGCTGCCGTCAATCGAGAAGGCGGCGTTGTCTGTGTCGCCTTCACCGCTGACGAGGGCATAAGTGAACGTGTCACCCGCGTCGGCGTCTGTCGTGCTGAGTTCACCAACGACGGTTCCGGATGCCACGTCTTCCGAGATCGTGGCGTTATCGATCGCGAGCGATGACGGTGCGTCGTTGGAATCTGTGATCGACAGAGTCAGGATCTGCTCAAACGTGGCTCCACCCGAGTCGGTCGTTTGCACTCGAATCGAGTAGGACGACTGAGTCTCGAAGTCGAAGGAACTTGCCGTCACGAGTTCGCTGCCACTGATCGTGAAGGCAGCGTTGTCGGTGTCGCCTTCGCCGCTGACCAAAGCGTACGTGAAGGTGTCCGAAGCGTTCGCATCGGTGGTGCTGAGCGTTCCGACAGTGGTTCCGACGGTAGCGTGTTCTTCGATGTCCGTGTTGTCGATCGAAACTGCCGTCGGCGTTTGATTGGCCTCGGTTTCAGTGATCGTGATCGTCAGGATTTGCTCGAACGTTGCTCCGGCCGAGTCCTCGGTTTGAACACGAATCGAATAAGACGACTGAGTGTCGAAATCGAACGTGGTAGCGGTCACCAAGTTCCCGCCACTGATCGTGAAGGCGGCATTGTCGGTGTCACCTTCTCCGCTGACCAGGGTGTAGGTGAAGGTGTCAGATGCATCGGCGTCGGTCGTGCTGAACGCACCGACGGTGGTTCCCGATGCGGCATCTTCCGAAACGCTGCTGTTGTCCAGGGCAATCGCCGTGGGAACTTCGTTGGTGTCGGTCACGGTGATCGTGAGGACTTCTTCGAAAGTCGCGCCGGCGGAGTCGGTCGTTTGAACACGGATCGAGTAAGACGACTGGGTTTCAAAATCGAACGTGGTCGCGGTGACAAGGTTGCTTCCACTGATCGTGAAGGCGGCGTTGTCCGTGTCGCCATCGCCACTGACCAAGGCGTAGGTGAACGTGTCGGATGCGTCGTCATCGGTTGTGGTGAGTGCACCGACCGTTGTCCCTGACGCGGTGTCTTCTGCGATTGTGCTGTTGTCAATCGCGATCGCGGTTGGAGCATCGTTCACGTTCGTCGCGGTGATCGTGAATGTCTCCACGGTCGACAATCCGAACGGGTCGGTGCTTTGGATTCGGACCGAGTACGACGACTGGGTTTCGAAGTCCAACGATGCGGCGGTCACCAACTCATCGCCCTCAATCGCGAAGGATGCATTGTCGGTATCACCCGTGCCACTGACCAACGTGTAGACGAACGAGTCCATCGTGTTGGCGTCGGTCGTGCTGAGCGTGCCAACGGTGGTGCCGACGTCGGCGTTTTCTTCCACATCGTTGTTGTCGATCGCGATGGCGGTGGGCGCCACGTTGGTCGAAGTGATGGTGATTGTGATGGTTTCCTCGGTGGACAGTCCACCCGCATCCTGTGCCCGAACTCGAACCGAGTAGGACGACTGGGTTTGCTGGTTGGCCGCGAATGCGGTGACCAATTCTCCATTGGAGATTGTGAAGGAGGCGTTGTCCGTGTCGCCGGTTCCGGAAACCAACGTGTAGGTGATCGTGTCACCGGAATCCGGGTCATCGGTGCCCAGGGTTCCAACCGTTGTGCCGCTTGGTTCACCGGTTGCAACGTGAGTGCCCGACAAAGTGATCGCGGTTGGTGCTTCGTTAACGCTGGAAACCGTGATGGTGAAGGTTTCTTCGGTGAATTCGCCCGTCGAGTCGGTGCTGCGAACTCGGATCGTCAACGTGCCTTGCGTTTCGGCATCCAGCGATCCATTGGCTTGCAGTTCGTCGCCAGAGATCGCGAACATCCCATTGTTGTCGTCACCTTCACCGGCCACAAAGGTGTAGGTGAACGTGTCACCGGACGTTGGGTCGGTGGAGGTGAATGTGCCGACGGTGTCTCCCGCCGATCCGTTTTCAGCCACGGTGGCATTGCTGAGCGAGATCGCGGTTGGGCCTTCGTTGCTTTGAACAATCGTGAAGACTTGTTCGAATGTTTCGCCGCCCGAATCCGTTGTCTGAATTCGGATGCTGTAGCTGCTTTGCGTGTCGAAGTCGATCGTTGTCGCCGTTCGCAGTTCATTGCCGACGATGGTGAACGAAGCGTTGTCCGTGTCGCCGGTTCCAGACACCAACGCATAGGTGAATGTGTCGGAGGCATCCACATCGGTGGTGGTGAAGGATCCAACCACGGTTCCCGAAACCGAATCATCCGCGACCGAATCGTCGCTGATCGCGATTGCGGTGGGGGCTTCGTTGATGTCATCGACATTGATCGTGAAAGTCTGATCGAATGACAGTCCACCTTGGTCGGTCGTGCGAACGACGACGGAGTAGCTGCTCTTCGTTTCAAAATCCAAGGATCCAGTCGCGACCAACGAATTGCCGGAAATGGCAAACGTGGTGTCGGTGGTGCTGCCGTCGATCGAAACGATGCTGTAAGTGAACGTGTCACTCGTGTTGCTATCGGTGGTCGACAGGTTACCGACCGAAGTGCTTGCAGCTTCGTTTTCAGCGATCGATGTGTCGCTCAGCGAAATCCCGGTGGGGGCAACATTTTGATCAGTGACTGTCAATGTGAAGACGCGTTCCAATGTCCGACCCGTCGAGTCGGTGGTTTGCACACGGATGGTGTAGGTGTCTTGCACCGAAGCGTCGAAGACTTCTGCGGTCAACAACGTGTTGCCAGAAATGGTGAACGAACTGTTGTCGGTGTCACCGGTTCCAGAAACCAATGCATAGGTGTGCGTGTCGCCTGAGTCTGGATCCATCGTGGAGAACGTCCCGACGGAAGTTCCTACGGCAACGTTTTCAGCCACGGTGGTGGCCGAAAGGCTAATGCTGGTCGGTGCTTGGGCGTCCGGCAAATCAGGAATGTTTGGTGTCGACAATCCGACGACTCGTCGCAGCAAGTCGCTGGCGTCCAACGGGCTCAATCCGTCTTGTCCCGTCACGTCACCGAGCAAGTTGGGATCGATTGCCGCGAAAGGAACAAAGGCTTCGCCGGAACCGCTGGCGTCCGTGACAACAAAGCCGCTGTCCAAGTCGACTCCCACACGGGCAACCAAACGAGCGTCTTCGGCGTCGTACCGACGGTTGGCGTTGACATCGCCGGGGAACGCAACGACTTGAATGGCATCGTCGGCGCTGGCGGTCATGGCTCCCGCGTTCACATCCAACGAACTGATTGTCAGTGTGCCGGTGGAACCATAAGGAGCGTCTTCAGGAACGGTCGCGATCAAATCAATGATGTCGGCTTGACCAGCGTCCATGGCCTCGAGGCTGAAGAACGTGATCGTTGCAACGCCGGGCGTGTCTAAGTTCGCTTCGACTTGGCTTCCTGTCGGAGCGTCGGCACCGAGTTGAACGGCGGAGATGTCCAGCATAGCTGGATCGTACTGAATGGTCAGCGTCACGGATGTCACGCCATCGGCATTGCTCAGTTGAATTGGCAACCCAGCTGGCAATTCGGTTCCGCTGCCACCGGCTGGCAATTGAACTGTTTGGCTTGGTCCGCGAACAATGTCGGGCAATCCAACAACCAAAGACGCGGGGCTGGCAACGGTGAACGTCGTCACAAAGTTACCGCCGGCCGTGCCGTTGTCATCGCCGTCAAGAAGCTCGCCGTCGGCCAGGTCGGTGAAGCCGTCGCTGGCACTTCGAAGAGTCGCTGTGTAGGTGTCTGCAGCGAGCGGTCCATCGGTTGCAACAAATGTGACGGTTGTGCCGTTGATAACGAGTGAACCGCGCACTTCACCAGTCGTTGCACCCTGCAACGTCACGTCAGCGGCGCCCGCGGCTCCGGCTTCGGTGTCGTACAAATTGATTTTTTGGACGCTGATCTCTTCACTCAACTCGGCGGTGAAGCCGGATGGTGTGGGTGCGAACGAAGCGATCGTGGCCGCCAAAACTCGCCGTGACTCCAGCGATTCGACTTTCAATCGTCGATCGCTCGATCCGAGATATCGGCTTTTATGGCGGGAATTGCGGGATTTATTCGAAGTCAGACGAGATAGCAATCGTTGGACAGCGGGTTTCATAGATGGGAGACCTTGTTCGACCAAGGGTCGAGAGAAAAGCAATACTGCCGTCCCTGCTGAGGTTGGATTGTCACGCGGTCCCTGGCGACAAACTGAGTGCTCAAATCGAGCCCACGGTGATTTTAAGACGACGCCGAACGAATTTCGTCACCGGGCTTTTAGAATTTTTCTGGAAATTTTTTGTGCGTTGGTGCGTCAGAGGTATCGTTGAGTGAGACATCGAAACAACAAGAAAGACTCTGGCAAGCTCTGATGAAACCTTCTCGATCCCGTCGCCTTTCCATTCAATCGCTCGAAGGCCGACGTCTTCTCGCAGCGGTCAACATTCCCGATGACCTCACGTCGGCACCCGATGCAATCGTGTCTGTTCCAGTGAACATTGACTCGGCAACCGGAGTGCGTGCGGCGGAAATCCGCTTGAGCTACGACACGTCGGTTTTGGATCTGGATGCCGATGACATCGACTTCGGCAGTATTTGGGGGACCGGAAGCGACACGCAAGTCACTGCGAATGTGGACGACGCGGCGGGAACAGTGGTCATCTTTGTTTCAGCCTCCAGTGCGTTGACTGACGTTTCCGGCAGTCTGGTCGAACTTCCGTTTTCAGTTGCCAACGACGCGGTGGTGGATAGCACCACGGTGTTGGACCTGACACAAGTCACGTTGAACGAAGGGCAAATCTCGGTCGATCCAGCACCCGTTTCCGGATCGGACTCAACCGACGGTTTGATCACCATCACCGCGGCCGCAACCGGCGATGACTCGATCTCTGGATTTGTATACGCGGACGCAAACAATGACAACGTTGTCGGGACCGGCGAAGCCATTCCCGGCGTCACAATCACTCTGACCAACACATCCACCGGAGCAGAATTTCAGACAACCACTGATGTCGACGGCAGTTACGAGTTCACCGATTTAGCACCCGGCGATTATGAAATTGTTCAGTCACAACCAGTCGCCTACTTGGACAGTGGTGTCAACGAGCTGACCGTCACGCTTGTCGAAGGCACTGCACTCGAAGACCAGAACTTTCGCGAACTGGGGTTGCTTCCTCAGTACATCTTCAATCGCTTGCATACCAACACGGTGATGCCGGTTGGTTCCGACAATTGGAACGATGCAATCAGCGATATCAACACCTTTGCCGAATCAACTGCTAGCAGCAGTTCAACGAGTTCTGAAGCAGCTAGTTCCAGTGTGGTGGCGGCATCCACTTCGTCCGCTAGCGGGACCGAGTCGGCCACCACCGCGACATCGGATTCAACCGCCAGCGGCGAACCTTTGGTTGATGAGTCAAACACATCGCCGGTTGCTTCGACCGCATCAACCGTCGCAACGGCACAGGCGGCGATGGGATCCCCGGTTGGTTCCAGCGACGACGACTCGGATGACACCGCCGCGGTGGATGAAGTCTTTGCAAGCAATCTGTTTTAGCGAAGCATTGAATTCACGCTGAATGGGCGTCGCTTTTTTGCTCATTGCATGAAACAGATCTCTGTTTGCGTTCTGCGTTGAGGCTTGGCATTGCCCGCCGAGAAAACAATCGGAGTCACTTCGATCACTCCCAATGAAACTCGAATCTGCGTCGGCTGATTCTTGCAGAGTGAGGCTGAGTGACGTTGACACAAATGTTCAGCCTGGATTACTTCTTTCATTGAAGTCCCCAAGTTCGAGTGGAGTTTCAATCTCCAATTGAAATTGCCGGGCGTTCATTGCACTCGCGGTGAACAGAAGATTCCATTCGGAAACATACATGGGAGCCAGGATGGCCAAAACATGTCGCGTGTTGACGACCGAGCGTTTGGAAGGTCGACACTTGATGGCAAGTGTGTCATTGGATGCCATGGGACCCGCCGTTTCGGGGCCTGTCTTGGCGCAAGAAGCTGTGTTGCAAGCGTCCGTGGCGTCGATCCAAGTGGAGGACGCACCGAACTTAAGAGCAGCTGAGATTCGATTCGAGTTTGATCCCAAGTCCGTGCGAATCGAAAAGGAAGACATTCGCCCCGGCGCGATCTGGGACAACAAAGCCGCACTCATCGCAAACGTCGATGAGCAAACCGGCACCGTGGTTGCCTATGTGTTTTCAACGCAGCCAATCCTCGGTAGTGATGGCAACCTGCTCGACATCGAAATTGATCAATCGCGAAATGCTGCTTGCCTGACTCCGGCGAAGTTGGATCTTCAACATGTCCGGTTGAACGAGGGCACAATTGAATTGGAATCCGAACCCGTTGAGGGACCGGATCCGACGGACCATTCGGTCATGCGTTCGTCTCGCTCGACGGATATGTTCGCACCGTCGGAGACCAAACCGTTCATTGGACCGGTCTTGCCGCATCACTTGAAACCAAATCACGTCGACACGGTCATGAACGACCTCTTCCGGTCACCCGTTCGCGGAAGAATGCTCGGTTTCCAACGCAACGGTTGATCGAACGATCAACCAACGATTTCGTGGATCACACTTCCGAAGACATCGGTCAACCGGAAGTCGCGTCCCGCATACCGATAGGTCAACTTCTCGTGATCCAGCCCTAGCATGTGCAGGATCGTGGCGTGCCAATCGTGGATGTGACATTTGCCTTCAACGGCTTCGTAACCATGTTCGTCGGTGGCTCCGTAGCTGAATCCGCCGCGAACTCCGCCGCCTGCCATCCATGTGGTGTAGCCCTTGTTGTTGTGATCACGGCCATCGCCATTCTGAGCGTGTGGCGTTCGGCCGAATTCACCGGCCCAAATCACCAACGTTTCATCCAACAAGCCTCGTTGCTTGAGGTCTTGCAGTAATCCTGCGATGGGGCGATCGATCTGTGAACAGTGATCGTCCATTTCGTCTCGCAAGTTGCGGTGGTGGTCCCATCCGGGGCTCACGCATTCGATGAATCGCACGCCGCGTTCTGCCAAACGTCTCGCCATCAAGCACTTACGACCAAAGTCGTCCGTCCCCGAACCATTGATGCCGTACAGTTCCAACGTGTCCTGAGATTCATCGGACAAGTCGATCGCCTCGGGCATCTCGGATTGCATTCGATACGCCAACTCAAACGATTCGATCATGCCTTCCACTTGAGGCTGGTAGCCGTCTCGATCGAGTTTGTTTTGATTCAGGTTTTGTATCAGATCCAACTGAATGCGTTGCAGGTCCTGATCCAACATTCGGTTTGTCAAATTGGGAATCGCACTGTCATCACGCCCAGCGAATTGATCGCGCAAGGGACGGCCAAATGGACGCTGCTGCATAGACGTGTCCATACCGCCTGACATTCCCATCCGAGATTCGGCGTAGCGTCGGCGTCGGTCGCCGTTCATTCCCGGTTGCATTCCACGACGTGATCGTCCCGGTTGATTGCCACCGTTTGGTCGCATCATATTTTTAGCGAACCCGCCACGGCCTCGACCGCCCGCTTTCATCTTGGTTCCTTGATAGATCGCTGGCAGGAACGAGCTGGCATAGTTGCCACTGTCACCGGGCGACGGATTCAAAACGATGAACCCGGGCAAGTTTTCGTTTTCGGTGCCGAGACCATAAAGCGTCCACGCACCCATCGAAGGCCGCGGGAACTGAAAGTTTCCCGTGTGAGTTTGCGTGGTGGCTTGCGGATGATTGGGTTGATCGCAATGCATGCCTCGTAGCAAGCACAAGTCATCGGCTTGCTTGGAAAGTTCGGGGAACAAGTCCGAAATCCACAATCCACTGTCGCCTCGTTGGCGAAATTCCCAAGGCGATCCCAACAGCCGCCCGGTCCCGCCGTACTTGCCGACCTTGCCAGTGTCCTGTGTCAGTTGCGGCTTGTAGTCAAACGTGTCGACATGAGACGGTGCACCTCGCATCGACAAAAAGATGACGCGTTTGGCTTTGCATTCGAAGTGAGGCTCTTTCACCTCCAGCGGATTGCTCGCACGTGCTTGCTCGGTCGCCAATGCCGCAAACGCGAGGTAGCCAAATCCATTGCTGACAGCTTTGAGTGCATTGCGGCGAGAGAGATTGGTTGAATCGGACATAGATGGAACCTGATGAGAGTGCGAAGTGGAGGAGTGAAGCTTCTTAGCGGAGCGGCGCAAGCCGCCCGGTGCGGCAATTCCCTGTGGCATAGGCTTCCAGCCTGTGAGTGAGGTTCCACAAGCTGGAAACCCATTCCACATGGTTCAGTTCAAACATCGGAACTCAGCCGAAGCGATCAACGCCTGGCAGAATGCGGTCATCGCGAGTTCTTGTGTTTGCACAAAACGACTGGATCTTCTGCGAGCCGGACCCATGAACTCTTGGAAGAAGTCCACGCAGCTTCGGATCTCGGAGTCGGTCGCCGGTCGGCCATAAGTCGCCAAGAATGCTGCCGCGACGCCATCGCGAATGCTTTTGTGTTCGTCGAGTAATTGACGGCCGAGTGCTTCCGCGTTCTGCAACACAAACTCATCGTTCATTAAAAACAATGCCTGCGTCGGCACGTTCGATACATCGCGTTTCGCATTGCTAAGACTTGGGTCGGCGAAATCAAACAACGCGAGCGAACGAGGCACGGCGTCGCGAACGATTGGCAAATACACGGAACGTCGATCGTTCAATCCGTCCAAAAGCGACGCGTCGAGTGTCCTGCCGATTCGGTTGTTGCCATAGCGAGCGAGGGGTGAACCGATCGGACGTTCCAGGTTCAAACCACCGCCGATGGCGAGGATCGCGTCTCGCATCGATTCCGCATCCAACTGTCGTGGGCTGGCACGCCAAAGCAACCGGTTGTCTGGATCAACTTCGTAGTTCGACTCGTTCATTCGCGAACTCATTTGATAGGTTCGCGACAACACAATTTCGCGGATCATTGACTTCACTGACCAATCCTTGGTGAACTCGATTGCCAAGTGATCCAGCAACTCGGGATGCGAGGGAGCTTGTCCGGTCAGTCCCCAGTTGTTTGGCGTCGACACAATGCCTTCACCAAACAGATGCAGCCAAATGCGATTGACCATCACACGGGCGGTCAATGGATTCTCAGGCGAAGTCAGCCACTGGGCCAGCTCCAGTCGTCCACTGGAGTCGGGCGGGATCGAGAAATCGGAACTGTGCGGAAGGATTTGAACAAAGCCACGTGGAACGCGTTGCGCCGGAGTTTCCACATCGCCGCGGACGAGAACCGCTGCGTCTGAGCAAGAGTCGGATTCTTGCACTCCCATCGCGAGAGTCCGCGGAATGCCGTTGTCATCAATCTCTGACAACACCCCTTGGATCAATGCAATCTGAGCCCGCAGTCGAATGACCGATTGTTGTTGCATGGGATTGTCACGATCGCGAACCGCTTCGGACATCTGGGAACGAAGGTCTCGCATTCGTTCGTTGAGATCATCGATCTCATCTGGTGAATACGTTTTGCCGGCGGGTACTTTGTCCTCGATCGGCAACTGCAATAAATCCGATGCGTTGCGGTTGGTGATCCCCTCGGCCGTTCCGTAGTACGTGTTGGTGCTTTGGAAGATTCCCGCCATCGCGTAGTAGTCGGTTGTTGGAATCGGATCCAGTTTGTGATCGTGGCAACGGGCGCAGGCGACGGTCAAACCCAAGAACGCTTTGGTCACCGTATCAATCTGCTCGTCGATGATGTCCGCTTGGACTTGCCGCGGATTTCGCTCGACCAGGTTCTTCGTTCCGATCGCCAGAAAACCAGTTGCGATCAGGTTCTCTTGCCACTGTTCGTCCCTTTTGACCGGCAACAAATCACCAGCGACTTGTTCGGAAATGAAGCGATCGTAGGGAGTGTCGTCGTTGAAAGAATCGATGACATAATCGCGGTAACGCCACGCATGGGGATAAGTATTGTTGGTGCTGTTGCCGCAGGATTCGGCGTAGCGAGCCACGTCCATCCAGTGGCGTCCCCAGCGTTCGCCAAAGCGTGGGCTGTCGAGCAGTTCGTCCACCTTGGCCTCGATCGCCGCATCGCGATTCCTGGCTGTCGCGCGAAGAAAGGAGTGGACTTCGTCTGGGGTGGGAGGCAATCCGATCAAGTCGAACGAAAGGCGACGAAGCAAGGTCGCGGCGTCCGCATCAATTGCTGGTTGCAAACCATCGTCTTCCAGTTTCGCCAGCACATGCCGGTCGATGGTCGACTTGGCCCAGTCTGGATTTTGTACTTGAGGAGGTGCTTGTTCTTGCGGTTTTTGGAATGCCCAGTGATCTCGTCCGGCTTCTAGATCGATCGTGGTTTCCACCGTGATCGATTCGCGAACGCGGGGATCGGGCAATCCCATTTCAATCCATCGTTTGAAGTCCGCCAGCACATCGTCGGGCAATTGCCCTCGCGGTGGCATCTCCCAACCGTTGTACGTCACCGCATCCCAAAAGGGGCTGTCTTCCGGATGTCCGGGCACGATGGATGGCCCGGACTCACCGCCCAACAGCAACCCATCCCTGGTGTCCAAACGCAGACCTCCACGTGTCTTGCCTGATTCGGCCGAATGACACTCGTAACATTCGCGAACCAAAACCGGACGAATTCGATTCTCAAAGAACTCAAGTTGTTCCGGAGAGATCTCGGCGGTCTCTTGAGCCCGCGACTCGAGCGATCCGATGACGCTCAACGAAGCGACCAACATAGAAAAGATGAATGTTTTCATGGCGACACGTGCAAACATGAAGGCTGGTAGAGAAGAGAAAAGGATTCGGCGACAAAAGTGGGATAGGCTTACGGTGGACGGTCCAATCGTTGGCATTGACACCGGAATTGGCATGGCTTCTTGAGGCGGTTTTCTGTCTTCAGTCACCTCTCCACCGGCGCAGCCGGGGGAGAGGTCGAGCACGCCCTTCAGGCGTTGCTCGGGTGAGGGGCATTCGCGCAACTCACGGGGTTAATTGGCATTGCAGTTAATTCGCCCCCTCACCCAAACGACGGCTGAACGCCGCGTCTGACCTCTCCCCCAACGAAGTTGAGGGAGAGGTGACAAAAGTTGCACCGTGTCCTCGACCTGCAAACCCAAAGATTGAACAGTCCAGGCTTGCGGTCTGTCGTCTTGCAATAGCCCGCCCATCGTTTGTCAAACAGCGTCATACACACCGGTGCATCGATCATTCACCAGGGCGTTTGGGCTGAACACCTTTGTCCTGATTGCGTGCGCCTCGTTGCCCATCGGCTCCCGGTCGCATGCCTTCTCGCCCCTGGCCTTGCCGCCCACGCATGCCTTGCCCACGCCCTTCGCGAATTGAGGTCAGTGCCGCGGCCAATTCTTTTTCGTTAAGAGCACCGTCGCCATCCTTATCGTGGTCCTTGATCAGCTTGGCCGCGATCTTGGTCGCGTCCAGTTGCATGCCAGCACCCATGCGTCGTCGGGCTTGCGGGTCACGCTCGCCGTCTTTGGCCATTTGATTGGGTCTTTGAGCGAACGCGACCGACGAGATCAATGGCAGGGCGGTTCCGCTGGCCAGCAATTTCATTAGGAAACGACGTCGTTGTGGGGGTTCATTGGCAGGCTGCATCGAAGCTTTGTTTGCGTTCTTCATGGTTAATTCCTGTGTGGGAACCGGGGCAAAAGGATTGATACAAAGGAACGGTCGGTGATAAGTGTTCGGCCGCATTTGTCGGAATGGCCCGATGGGCAGTTCGCAAAATGGCAACTGGCACTTCGCTGCTACTCATCACTTGGGGCGTCGTGGAAAGAATGGGCGGATGGATGCGTCGACAATCACACGGACGTGATCGCCTCGCCGGCCAAACGACATCAGGCTCAGATCAATCGTCCGGCGGTCTTCGCTGAGCGTGATGATGTCGCTGACGCGTTTCGCATCCAGTTCCAAACCTTGTCCGAATGGAAGGCCAGCGGCACTGCGAAGCGAGAACCGGCCATCGGTTGCGAACAACGTTTTGTCTTGAACGATCACGCCAAGAATCGGTTGTTGAAAGGTGATGCTGCCTTCGACCAATTCCAAGTCGCGAATCAGAGGGCGTGGGCGGTTTATCGGGGCGTCGGCCGACACCTCGGGATTGAACATCAATAGGAACGAACGCACGCGGCGATCCGTCGGAATGTCCGATGGCAACAACTGCGTCGCCTTCGTGTATTTGCCGGGCTGGGTGATGTCGACCGAACAAGGGGCGTGCAATCGAGTCGCGTAGCCTTCGGGCAGTACAAAGACGCGACGGTCACTTTGGATACGGTTGACAGAACGTGGCCAGGGAGGAGCGAACCGGAACGCGCCGGTTGATTTGACGATTCCCGAGCTGAACGGCCACAGTTTTTCAAAACGCTGAGTTTCAAAAGCAATGTCGCTCATGCTGCCGTCCGAAGACAGTTCGACGCTTTGGCCCTCGGTCAGCAAACGCTTTTGACGGTCCTTGTCCGTGACCACCTCGACTTCCCCGTCGAAGACCGACACCTTGGACAATCCATCGCGGTCGAGTTCGATTCCAAATGCGGTTCCCAAGTCGATGACTTGTGCCGACGGCGTGTCAACGCGAAAACCTTCGGCACCCGGTGGAACGGTGGCCGACAAAAGCCCGTAGGCCAATTTGGTTCGATCAATCGATTGCAATTCGTACGATGCCGGGCCTTCGAGCGTGACCTCGACCCCGCTGTCGAATTGAACCTGCACAATGCCTGATTGCAGTCGAATGGTTTGGGCGTCCAAACGGTCGCCGGATTGTGAAGAGTGATCGTCGTCCCAAGTCGCATCAATGGACTGGACCAAAGTTGCGAACGTTGTGTCCGGTCTATTGTCAGGAGCCACCGGAGCAGAAGGAGTTTGTGCGACTGAGGGCCCGGTCGGTCGGTTGGGTTTCGAGGGATCATCGGTCGAGCGAATGGCCCATCCGGCAACCAACAAGATCGCCGCTGCGGTGGCAGCGATCGTCCATGCCATCCGTTTGCCCAGCGGAGAATTCGCGGGTGATACCGGAGTTGGCTCGGTCGGTTCCGTTTTCGCGGGATCTTGTTCGGTGAATTGTTGCCAGCTCAGTTCGGCCGTCATCCGTTCGTCGAAGTGAACCGCGTCAACGAATCGTTTCGCATGATCCGGATTCGCGTTGATCCATGTTTGCAATTCGGACAATTGATCTGGTGTCAGGGTTTCATCCAGATAGCCGTCGATCAAAGTTTGAATGTGAGTGCTCATCCGTTGGCACCCTCGGATACGAACTTGTCTTCGATGCATTCACGCAGTTGTTCTCGGATTCGTTGCAAGGCTTTGGAAACCGAGTTTGCGGTCATGCCAATCTGTTCGCTAATCGTGATCGGTTTGAGTCCCTTCTGATATCTCAACTCGCAGATCTTTCGGGCGCGACCTGGAAGTTGGTCGATGCAAGTCGGCAGATGATCCAGTTCCTCCGGTGGCGCTGATTGCTCGAACGTCGACTGCAAATTCGCAATCGTTTCTTCGTTGAACACCAAACGGTCGCGTCGCCTGCGGCGCAGATACAAACTGATTTGGTTGCGAGCGACGCCGATTGCCCAGCCCTGGAACGCTTGCGAGGAGTCGTAGGATTCGAAGGAGTTCAAAACCGCGAGTGCCGTCTCTTGCAGCACGTCTTCGCGATCGCGGCGATCTCGAACCACCGACGCAACGAAAGCGGCCACCACCGGCTGCGCCGAGGTCCACAATCGGGTCGCATGGCGTGTTGAATCGTCCACTCAAAACTCCTGGTAATTGGTTTGCATCAGTTCCTTATCCGCCCAACTCAAATCATGACATGAATGCGGCTGTTTTTTTGAAATTTGTCATTTCGCCATCTTCCATAGGACCAGTTGTTCTCCATTGCTGGAGTACGATGGAGTCCGCAATCCCACCTCAAAAGACCGGCGTGAACAAACGTTTCTGTGCCCGTCCCCACCTCATGTGCCCCACTTCTAGATGACTCATTCTGAAATTGAAACTCAGTTTTCTGCCATTGACCGACGTGCCTTCTTGAGCGGGTTGGCCAGGACGGGACTTGCAGCAGGAGCGATCGCAACGAGCAGTTCGCTATGGCCATCGCTGGCTTCTGCCAACGATGGAAAGACGCCCAAACGAGTTCTGCTGCGGTCTTCTTGGCAAACCGTCAACATCGGCGACATCGCCCACACGCCGGGTGTGCTCAGCATTCTTCGCAAGCACCTGCCCGAGGTGGAAGTCACTCTTTGGCCATCGAACGTCGACAACGGCGTGGAGGAATTGCTGCGAAAGGAATTTCCCAAACTGAAGATTGCCAAACCAAGGTCAGAGGAGTTGAAGCGGGCTTTCCAGGAATGTGATTTTCTGCTCCACGGATCGGGAGCGTCCATCGTCGCCGAACGTGACTTGGAACGATGGCGAAAGGAAACGGGAAAGCCATACGGAATCTATGGCATCACTTTCCCGATGAAGAAGTCTTCGGCGACGACGGCCCGCAACGAAGAGGCGATGGCTCGGTCGGTCGAGGTGTTGAACCATGCGAGGTTCGTCTTCTTTCGAGACAGCAAATCGCTGGAACTCGCCAAGAGTCTTGGTGCGTCCGCTCCGGTGATGGAGTTTGGTCCCGACGGTGCTTTCGCGTGTGACTTGCGAGACGAACCCGCGGCGGATCGTTTCTTGGCGGAGAACCGATTGGAGCCGCAGAAGTTTCTGTGTTGCATCCCTCGCCTTCGCTACACGCCGTATTGGACGATCAAACCCAACGTCAAATTTGATCCGATCAAGCACGCTCGCAACGAAGCGATGAAGGAACACGACCATGCGCAACTTCGCGAAGCGATCGTGCAGGTTGCTCGCGAAACGGATCACAAAGTACTGGTCTGCCCGGAGGATCGCACTCAGATGGCGGTGGGAAAAGAGATGCTGATCGATCGCTTGCCAAAGGATGTGTTGTCGCGAGTCGTTTGGCGTCCGAATTATTGGCTGACGGGGGAAGCGGTCAGCGTTTACAGGAAGAGCGCCGGGTTGTTTGGCAATGAAATGCATTCACCGATCATGTGCATCGGCCACGGCATTCCCGCGATCGTTTGTCGGTTCGAGGAACAAACCAGCAAAGGCTACATGTGGGAAGACATCGGCTTGGGGGATTGGTTGTTCGATCTCGATTCGGAAACCGATCGCAACCGCATCGTCCCGACGGTTTTGCAGATGGCAAATGACTTGGACGCCGCCAAAGCCAGGGTGGATGAGGCACGCCGATTCGTCGAAAAACGCCAACGCGAAACGATGGCGGTTCTGCGGAAAGAGCTTGCCAGTGTGTCCTGACACATGAGCAAGAAAAAAGATGGAGTTGATTCCCGTGAGCCGTTTGGGCGAACGCTGGGCTGCGAAATGTTTGCGCTTGTGGCGGCCATGTTTTTCGCAGGTTTCATCCCGGGATCGAGAGTGGCAGCGTGGGGGCCGCCGCATCAGATCGGCATTCTGTTGTCGATTCAGCAACAGATCTGGCCTTTGGAGACTGTTCTACCATTCGTTGTTCCGAAAACAGGGCCGGATCGAGATGAATTCGCATTGTTTGTCACGCTCGACTCGCTGAACGTTTGCGAAACGTGTCTTCGCCTTAATTGTTGGAGCAGCTCATGTCTCGTCTTGTCGCACCGGATGCACCCCGTCTCTATACCAATGGCCAACCCTGGCGCGACGCCCGCGGCCGAGACGCCCCGCGAGACGCTGTGGAGACGGAATTCAAAGCCGAGCATGCCGTCGTCGACCTCTCGACTCAGCCGCCCAAGCCGTTGGTTGTTAAATGTCTGGTCCGCGAGTTGCGGATCCGATTTTACTCCGTCAACACCATCAAAAACTATCGCTCCGCTTGGGTCTGCTTCCTTCGCTGGTACCGAGGACCGCTCGACCTGATCGACCAAGAGGACATTCGGGAGTACCTGGAACTGCTGGTCAATGGCGGCGCGTCGGCGTCGGAGGTCAGCGTCACGTTGTCGGCA
>NZ_DDGH01000043.1:0-5894 GCF_002337565.1 Rhodopirellula sp. UBA1907
CGTGCAGTTTTCCGATACCGCTTTTCGGCAGATTTCCACATGGCGTACCTCTCCCGAAACGAAGTTTGGGTAGAGGTCGAGCGACGCCGTTCAGGCGTACGCGAGGGTGAGGGCCGAGCACGGGAAAAGGCGCGCACTACCCTCCCCAACTGCGTTCAGCAGGGTGATTCCAACCTTGCAAGCACGGCACTTCAAAAATGCACGACCTCAGTTGAGAGAGAGGTGACAAAAGTTGCACCGTGTCCTCGACCTGCACCCCCCAAGATTGAACAGTCCTGTGTTAGCCCGGATTGGCATCTGATTATTCGCCGCTTATGCGGTACGGCACATTGAATCAGCAGGCCTCTACGGCAGGCTCGCGACAAAACGAGTCAGTCGATTGCTGAAGTCTCGCACGTCGGTGCCGACGACTCGTTCGAAATCGATCATCCGTTGCCCCGATCGATAGGTCTCAAACGGAGGACGCGTGGCGGTGAAGTTCAGAATGTCCGCGAAGGCTTCCGTGTCTCGTTCGGCCAAATAAAACATCATTGACCACGCTAACGCATAAGCGGTGTGGATCGTGGTTGGATTGCGGAATAAGTCATCGCTTCGAATCATTCGGTCCACCCATCGAGCGACTTCCGTTGGATCGTCCATGTCGATCGTTTCGCGAAGTTGACGCACCGAGTCTTTGTTCACGCGTTCGATCAAACGCGTTCCGGATCGCCCCGAACTCATCGCATCGGGCTCGAACATCTGTCCGATGCCTTCGGTGACCCAACTCGGTGTGTCGTTCACTCGGCTGTGCACGCCACAATTGAATGCGGATTGATGAGCGGCTTCGTGTCGAACCGTTGCGGCAATCATGCTGATGGCACCGCCGTCATGTGTCATCACGCGATTGCATTTGTTTGCATACAAACCGGCAACTCGCGAAACGTCGATTCCCAATCGAGCGATCTCGTCATACATCGCTCGAGCGTCAGGCAAAACAACCGCCACCATCGGGAACCGGCCTTGGCGAACTTTCACGCCTCGACGTTCCATGTAAGTCACGAATGCACGATGGCATTGTTCGAACATCTTGGGCCAGCGACTGCCGCGACCTTTCGGTTGAACAACCAAAAAGTTCTGAGTCGCAACGACTTCGAACTCTCGTCCGAATTCCGCTCGCAACCGATTGCGCAGCTCGACCGATGAGGTTGGTTTGAACTGGCCAGCGATCGAACGCATCGACTCTGATTTTTCGGTTCGACTGATCGTGTGCAACCAACCGTCTCTTCCGATCACAAGCGATTCGCTCGCCGATTCGATCAGATGCAAACCACTTTGCCAGCTGTTACCGACACGGAATTCCACCAAGCCTGGTCGAATTGATGACGCGACGGATTGCGACGACACCAAGTGTTCAGAACGTTCGGGCGAAGCCGGTGCTACTGGGTCGGCGTTGCTCTCTTCGGCAGCTAGACCGACGAACAGGATCGCAGCGAACAATGGTACAAAGCGAGTTTGAACCACTCGAAAGCCTGACGCGAACGAAAGAAGCCGACGCGGCGTGCCCGAAGGAACGACATTCGACGTTTTCGCAATGGAAGTGAGAGTCATCGACATGATGGAAGTCAACGGCGAGGAACAACGCAGGAACACATCCGAACCGTCGGCGCCCCGCAACACCCACGCGATCTACTCAACCCTAGGTTAAGATTGAAGTGGCGGACGGACGGAAGGCCTTTTTGCACGGAAGGTTCCTCGTACCCTCGCGGTTGTAACGCCGATCGATTGAAATTCAGTTCAAAACTTTTCTCGAAAGCTTGACATGCATCGTTTTCACGTCGCGCACCAACGGCTTGTCCCGATTGCGGTGACCTTGCTGGCGTTTTTCCTGCCTGCACTCACCGCATCCCACACGCACGCACAAGAATCCGCGGAAACGCTCGAACTCGAAGTCCCGCTTTGGATCGCAGAACTAGACGCTGACGAAGCCCAAACCCGACGGGCGGCCGAGAAAAAGCTGATCGATGCGGGGCCGGACGCTTCCGACTATCTCCCCGCAATTCTCGACGACCTGTCGATCGAGGCTCGCGAGCGTCTTAATCGTGTCCGTGCGGAATGGGCGAAACGCAAGGCGGAAACCCACGTCGAAACCCAGCTGATTCGGTTGCAGAATGCCAAGACGCTTGGCGAGGCTTTGGAAGCAATCTCAACCGTCAGCGAGGTCGAATTTGATCTCGACTCTGCAGGTGCGGCCGGCGACCTCACCCAAACCATCCAAGCCCCGCGATCGCCGCTGAACTTCTGGCACGCGGTCGACCATGTTTTGGATCAAGCCAAATTGGACATCAACTTCTACGGAGGCGACCGAACAACACTGATGCTGATCGCTCGCGACGAGAACCGTCCATCGCGAGTCGAGTCGGCCGCCTACGTTGGAATCTACCGGCTCGAACCCACCGTGGTGACCGCGCGTCGTGTCTTGCGTTCACCAGAACTCAGCAGCATGAATCTGAACCTCACGATCGAATGGCAACCCAATCGAACACCGATCGGGTTGACGCTGCCCATCAGCGCCGTCAACGGAAAGCTTGATTCGGGAGAAACTTTGGTGCCTCAATCGAGCGGCGACAAAATCGACATCGCAACGAACAGCGAGATGGCTCAGAGCGAGTTCTTCTTGCCGATGCAATTGCCCAGCCGCCCATCCGAAAGGATCGAACGGCTCGCGGGAACGCTGACCGCGATGATTCCCGGTCGCCGCGAAAAGTTTGCTTTGGATTTGAACGCTCCTGCCGCATCTCAAACCGAAGATCAAATGACCGTTTCCATCGAAGCCATTCGCGATGCCGACCCGCTTCGCGAGATACGTGTGGGCGTTGAACTCGACTCCGCCGGTCGTTCGCTTGAAAGTCACCGCCAATGGATTTTCGAGAACGAAGCGTACGTGTTACTGGAAGATGAAACACGGATGGATCACCTGGGTTATGAAGTCTTCCGCCAAACCGACTCAGGAGTTGGCATTGGGTATTTGTTTGACTTCGGCGCCGCGGGATCACCTCCGCCTGGATCGAAATTGATCTACGAATCTCCTACCTCAGTCGCGCAGGACGCAGTCGACTTCATCCTCAACGACATCCCAACTCCGTAACCATCGGGTGAACACAACCCGCGGTAGTGGATGAGGCCACGAATCCTTCAGCGTAAGACTCGTCGCCTCGTCCACCACCGATTCAGTCGAATTGATCATCTAGCGACATACATTCCACCGACGCAGAACCAAAGTTGATGAACCACCGAAACTTTCGCAACGGTATTCTCGTCGTCCTGCTGTTGATCACGGGATGCGGGCCACAGTCCAATCAATTCTCTACCAAGCTCGACGTCATGAGCGAACAAGCCGTCCAGGAACAACCTGCATCCTTCTCGCTGGCACAAGCTCCGAATCGCGGTCCGGATATCGATGAGGCCCACACTGAATCATTGAACGCAGGCCAATCAAGCGAGAACGCCAAATCGAATCGACGAATCGTTTACAACACCCACCTGTCTTTGGTGGTGAAAGAGTACGCGACCTTTGAATCAAAACTACCGGCTCTGGTCGATCAGCACGGAGGATTCATTTCCAACAGCGAAACGAATCGCCGCTACAACAATCGACAATCTGGCGAGTGGGTCGCTCGCATTCCAGTCGCGAACTACGTCGCCTTCCTTCAAGGCGTCACCGGATTGGGATTCGCGGAATCTCGCACCGAAGACGCTCAAGACGTCACCGAAGAATTCGTCGACGTCGAGGCAAGAATCCGCAACAACAAGAAGCTCGAAGAACGCATCATCACGATGCTCGAAGAACGAACCGGAAAGCTATCCGATGTCTTAGAAATCGAACGCGAACTTTCACGCGTTCGCGAAGAGATCGAACGCATGGAAGGTCGCCTGCGAGTGCTATCGGATCGTTCCGCTTTGGCGACCATCACGATTCAGTGCCGCGAAGAAAAAGAGTACGTCCCTCAGGCAGCGCCGACATTCAGTTCGCGGATCCAGAAATCTTGGTCACAATCGATCAACGCGATGAAGCAGACCGGTGAAAACATCGTCATCGCTGCCATCGCCATCCTGCCTTGGTTGCTTGTTATCGGCGTACTCATTCTGGTGAGCGTTGCAGTGGGCCGACGATTGCTACGCAAGCGATCGAAGTAGCGGGGAATAACGACACCGCTTGCTGCTTACGTTGTCGCCAAAAAACGATGCGACACCGGTCGCTAGCTAGCAAACCTTCCCGGCGGCGATTGCGTTACTCGCTTCGCTTCGTGCTACACCGGATGACAGGTGGCACCATCCGGCGAGCCGCAAGCAACCAAGTAGCCGACAGAGGCCCTCTGTCGGCAAATCAAACCTGCCAAACAACAGCCCCCACAAAGTCATTCCGTCCAACCCACTGCACAGCCCTTTTGTACCCCGCATCTTATGGGAGCCGCTTACGTTGGGAACACAATCGGTTTGAAGCCAAAAATCCCTTGCCCAAACGTCATTGGTGTTCGATTGGCGGCGATTAGCGTTCCCCTGACCGCTCTGGTGGAACACGCATCCAGTCTGATCGGACACTAATCTTTGGTGTTTCGAGATGTGGGGTATGAATAGGCTGAGACGCCCAACACCGGATGGTCGGTGGCACTATCCGGCGATTGTCGAGCATGAAACGATTCGGTAGACGTCAGTTATAGTAGGGGCGATGGCGAAAGAAGCAAAACCAAATTGCAAGCCAGTTCTCAACCTCCGCTCCGTCATCATCGCATGGGGGCCGGGGATACTTTCGTTGTTTTGATCGAACGGTGGACGAAACGTTACCCCGAGAAACCATCGCAATTTCACGGTCGTTTTCCACACATCCGACGGTGGCTCCCGGGGGCGCGGCGAGCGTGAACCAGGTAAATGATTGCGGCGAAAATGGCGTACCAGATTGCGACGTCCAAACCGAACCAAAATGGCCTATTGATCTTTCGAGTTGTTCCTGCTCCGCTGAAAGGCCTTACTCTTTCTTCTACGCGACCGTCTCCACGTCTGAACAACTCGCTTTGATCGATTGCGGGCGGCCACTTCATAACCCGCCAACTAAACGGCACGCCATAGCTGACGCCCGATGATCCTGGTCCGCCTCCGTGCTTGGGATACCACCCAGTGATTAGAGTCACAAGCAGAGCGACCATCCCGCAGAACACCAAGCTATTTCTCGAAATGCGTTGAAATCCGTGCATCAAATCAAGGGTCGCCGAGAACGACGAACCACTTCAAGTAACTTAACTCGGCGACTCACGTGTATCCGTTGGTTCGTCCATTGTGCCGCATCCTGAATCACTCTGGTTTGCCTTGCCGCTGCTGTTCGATCAGCTCGGCGACTTCTTTCATCGTAAAGGACATCAGCGGAACTCCGCCGATCTTTTCGCCTGCGCGTTCACGGGCAGCTGCTTCCGATAGTACTGCGTTCGTCAACTGCTGTACGCCAAATTTTGATTCGAGAGACTGCGTATAGAGCGTCCCGGCAAGTAGATCGTCTGTGAGATTCCCTTTTGATAAAGCCTCGCCAACGGTGGTATTCGGATCGACCCTTGCGATGTCAGTTTTTGCGAAGTCTGCCGTGAAGGCACAGACCTCCAAAACCAATCCAACCTTATCCTTGGGGTCTTCGCCGGAACAACCAATGCAAGTCAGAATGAAAAGCGGCAAAAGATTGGCGGATCGTATCATTTGAGATGGTGGGCAATTTCATTGGACGAACGTTGCGGATCACACGGTCGCCGCGAGCGATCCTCCACTTCAAAAACAACGACTCGGCGACTCGTCGTGCAGTACGCCCAACATGGAGTCTAGGTTTGGTGGGTGGCACCATCCGGCAGTGCCTTCTGGTTGGGCAGCGGCTACGC
>NZ_DDGH01000043.1:6151-6413 GCF_002337565.1 Rhodopirellula sp. UBA1907
CATCCGCCCCGAGCATGGGCTGATTTACTACGACAGTGGGTAACGCATGAACCAGGAAAGTGAAACGACCGAACGAATCCGAACGTCTTCAGGAGGGCGAAGGGGACGATATGTCGCGACGGCAATCTCAAGCTCAAAACTCATCGGGCAATGAGCCTCTATCCGCTTCCATCCAACTCGTCGCCAGAGAAACTGGCCCAGGGCAAACGGCCGATCAGGAATTTACCTACTTCAAAACTAACCTGCCTCTGCGTTAGAGAAC
>NZ_DDGH01000025.1:0-721 GCF_002337565.1 Rhodopirellula sp. UBA1907
GGGCACAGTTGGGGCGGATACCAGACGGCTTACTTGGTCACACAAACCGATCGCTTCGCATGCGCCGAAGCTGGAGCTCCAGTAAGCAACATGACCAGCGCCTACGGTGGCATTCGCTGGAGCAGCGGAATGAGTCGGATGTTTCAATACGAGAGGACTCAAAGCCGAATCGGAGAAGACCTGTGGTCCGCGATAGAGAAATACATCGCCAATTCGCCTTTGTTTTTTGCCGACAAAATCAACACTCCGCTGTTGATCCTGCACAACGACGAAGACGGGGCGGTCCCGTGGTATCAAGGGATCGAACTCTTCGTCGCACTGCGGCGTCTGGAGAAACCAGCTTGGATGCTGAACTACAACGGCGATCCACACTGGGTCATGGGAGACCACAACCGCCGAGACTTTACGATACGAATGCAGCAGTTCTTTGACCACTATCTCAAAGATGCTCCCGAGCCGGAGTGGATGGCCGTCGGTGTCCCCGGCGTCGACAAAGGGAAACGTTTCGGCTTGGACCTGCTCGAACCGGCCAAGGATTGAGCTCGAGAAGAAGCACTGGCGTCGAATAAAGTGAGGGCGTGTTTGACTGCTTCAGACAACCAGATCAAACGCCCGGTTTCCGTACCAACCTGATCCCGCCAAACTCGGCTCAATCGGCTAAAATCCAGCCGACTTCAAACGTTTCCCAAGCATGGACGACATCTCGTCGCTCACATTCCCG
>NZ_DDGH01000025.1:888-1301 GCF_002337565.1 Rhodopirellula sp. UBA1907
TAAGCCCCAGGTATTCGACTTGTGACGCTCGCACGCAGACGCAGTTCGCCAATTCACGTTGACGGCATCGAGTACCGCTGGGCCGTTTCTGCTCGCGCTCTGTCGTCGCCCGAATACGTACTCTTGGTTGTACAATCTGTTGACAATGGGCAGCGGATCGTTGTCACTGTCCCCCACCGCGACCGCTATCTCAACATCGAGGGGCCACCCCCGCCTGACTTCAATTACGACGCCATAACGCCATCGCTCGTTCGCAAGATCATGGCCGCTGCTGTCGACGTAGGCTGGACTCCAGATCGACCCGGCACTGAGCTGTCCTTCGATCTTCAACCCAATGAAACTGTTACGTTGCGCTGACCGCTTTCAACATGGTTTTTAAGCTAGGCGGTCGGCACACCTTCCAAGTTTCGCGA
>NZ_DDGH01000025.1:1534-2073 GCF_002337565.1 Rhodopirellula sp. UBA1907
CCGGGCTGACCTTGGTACATTCCCAAGTAGTTAAGATTTCGTTCGCTTCATTCAGGGCGGTTTCGTAAAAGCTTACCGCCATCCGCCAACCGACAAATCCTGCATGAATCTGCTGCGATTCTTCTTGCTGTTCGCCACCTTGCTCATTTACGCAATGACCGTGATTGCTTCGCTTTCTGAAGGGATCAACTGGCCAAGCGTCGCGATCAACGACTTGATGGCGTTCAACTGGCGGTCGCAGTTCGACACGGACTTTCTCATTTACCTTTTCCTCGGTGCAACTTGGATCACCTGGCGTGAAGGCTTCTCTGCCAAGGGGCAATTCTTCGCGTTTCTGAGCGTGTTCCTTGGAGGCATGTTCAGCTTCCCCTATCTTCTGCTTGCGACCTTCCAAGCCGATGGTGATCCCCGAAAGATCCTGTTGGGAATCCACTTCACGCGGGATTGCGAAGATCCCGGCAGTGATCAATAGCACTTGGACAGTGATAATGACGGCTCGTGGAGTCACCATCGCTCCAGAGGTCGTGCAGTTTTTAAGT
>NZ_DDGH01000025.1:2196-12818 GCF_002337565.1 Rhodopirellula sp. UBA1907
GCATCAACAAACTGCACGACCTCTCCACGCGGCGTGGTCGCTCATGGCTCTGAAAGCCGCTCGGACGCGGGACACGGTTGCACACAAGATTGAAGACCAACGGCGAACGACTGGTAAGGTGAATGACCGCAGCCGACCAGCTTGAAAGCGATGCAACCACATTGTTTCTTAACCTCAAACTCTCGACCGCTGCTGCGAATTCGCAAGCCGCTCGTGTATCCTGCAAATCTCTGTCCCACCCCGCCTCATCGGCGCGTGTTCTGTGCTGAACCGCGTTGATCGCACTCCCACCTGAAGCACTCACCCATGTTCGCTTTGTTTCGTGTTTCGGCGTTGCTTTTGTTCATTGGGTTGTCGGCAACGGCACTGGCCCAGTCTCCCGTTGCGGACGACGACGCGACGAGCAACATCCTACGACAAGAGAACTTGGTGGCTTGGTGCATCGTGCCCTTTGACGCGGCCGAGCGGACACCGGCCGAGCGAGCTCGAATGCTCCGTGCGCTGGGCATCCGTCGTAGTGCTTACGATTGGCGAGCCGAACATGTTTCAACTTTCGAACAAGAGATTCTGGAATACCGCAAGCACGGGATCGAGTTCTTCGCCTTCTGGGGCGGACATCCAGAAGCATATCGCTTGTTTGAAAAGCACGACCTGCATCCGCAAATTTGGATGATGCCGCCCAACCTCACCGAAGGAACTCAGGAGCAGAAGGTCCAGCGAGCCACCGAGCAAATGGTTCCTGCCGCGAAGGAAACCCAACGATTGGGCTGCAAGCTGTCTCTGTACAACCACGGGGGTTGGGCGGGCGAACCAGAGAACCTGGTCTCAATGTGCCGATTGCTTCGTCAGCAAGGATTCAATCACGTTGGCATCACCTACAACTTTCATCATGGTCATGATCACATCCACGACTGGAAGCAATCTTTCGAGTTGATGCTCCCGTATCTGCATTGTCTGAATCTGAACGGGATGGTGGATGGCGCGAATCCGAAGATCCTGGGCATCGGCAAGGGCCAGCATGAAACCGACATGATTCGAGTCGTCATGGAAAGCGACTACCAGGGACCAATTGGCATTCTCGACCATCGCTCCGATTTGGATGCCAGCGAATCATTGACTGAAAACATCGAAGGTGTTCGCTGGGTTCGCAAAGAGCTTCAGCTGCCGGGCAGCGGCGGTGCGAAACCGAAGACACCGTCACCCCACACGACTCCATAGCAAACACCTGTGCCGATCCGATTCGGTATCTCGTTCTTGCAACCCGCAGTTCAACTGACGCTACTTTCACAACACATCATGATCTCTCTCAAACTTTGTCGAATCGTCCTTTGCACTTCCTGCTTGGTGTGCATGCTCGCGGGATCGCCTGCATCCGCTGCCAACGACGTGGTAGGCCCGCTCGTAGGCTCGATCGACAGCACGTCCGCGCAATTGCTCTACCGAGCCGGTGCGTCCGAACACCCGCTGCAACTTTCGATTCTGCTGGAAGGCAACGTGGTTCAGCGGATTTCCTCGGTTGGTAGCAAAGACGATGACTACGTGGCGAAGTTCTCCGTCACCGATCTTCAGCCGAACACTCGTTATCACTACCAGATCGACAACACAGAAACGCGAGAGACTCTGGTCAAACCAGATGAGCAGCACTTCTTCCGGACCGCGAATCCGAAACGCGACGGCCACCGTGTTTCTGTCGGATTTGCTTCTTGCGTTGACATCGAGCCCAACGGCATTTGGAAAGAGATGCAAACACTGGATCTCGACATGGTCTGCTTGATGGGAGACACGCCGTATATCGACAGCACTGAGCTAGCACAGGTCAGATCGCGGCATCGCCAATTCTTGCAAATGCCCGACCTAGCCGAGTTGTCTGCCAACACTTCCACCGTGTGCACTTGGGACGATCACGACTTCGGCCGCAACAATGGCAATGGCCGCAATCTGATGAAAGGCAAAACGGACACGCGTCGCGGATTTGTCACCTACCGAGCCCATTCACAATTCGGCAATGGATCCGAAGGCGTCTACCACAAGGCGGACTTAGGCATGATCGAAGTGTTCTTCCTCGACCCGCGATACTTCTCGCAAACCGAGCCGTCACCCGTTGACGCGTCCCAGCCAACTTGTTTCGGATCGGAGCAATGGACTTGGCTGCTCGCCGAATTGCGGAAATCGAAAGCCCCTTTCAAAGTGCTGGCCCTCGGTGCCATTTGGGAGGACAAGAAGAACAAAGAAACCGATGACATGTTCACCTATTGGTATGAACGGGACGCTCTCTTGAATGTCATCCGAAACGAAAACATCAGCGGAGTCGTTCTATTGGGCGGAGATATCCACGTTGCACGGCATCTGATTCATTCTCGGAGGGCTGGGTATGACCTGCACGACTTTGTCATCTCGCCGGGCCACAAACGCACCATCACGGAACTGGACGTTTTCCATCCATCTCTGGAATGGTCGTTGGTGGAAGGCTGGCAATTCCTGACGCTCACAGCGGATGGCACTTCCGATGCACCGATACTCACCGCCGAATTTCGTCAGCCCGATGGAATTGTGAATCGCAAGGTTGAGATGCCTCTCACTTCTTTGACGGCGAGCGAAGAGCAACATCCGCATGCCAACCGGCAAGCTCACTGGTCGTTTGACGACGACTTCAAAAACAGCTCTCCCCTCGGACATCGCATCGACGCGGTTCCAGCGAATGGTGCTCGCGTCGACGCCAACAACGGTGTGTCCGGCGGAGCATTGAAACTCGATCGTTCCCGCCAGCAATACATTCGCGTCCCGCGAAGTTTCCTGGATGACAACTCGCCCCATCACACTGTTTCGCTTTGGTTCAAACCGACGAGCCTTCCGACGCATGGCACCGCGGAACGACACTTTCTCTTTGAAAGCACAGCGTAAGAAGACGTCTCCACGAAATCCGCGTGGCACCTCTCACTTGGAATGAGGTCTTCGGAATCACCGGACCAGATCAACATGCAACTCTACACTCACACGCTTCAACCCGCTTCTAAACCCGAGGCGGCTCCAGAGGCAACGTCGCAGGGCGGTTTTGACACATTGATCGATCGGGGGAGTTTGCTCGATCGCTGGAACCAAATCACGCTGACGTTTGATTCGCAGACACTCACTCTGTCTCTCAATGAGAAGCAAGTTGCAACACACACACTGCCCGTTCCCGGCCCTGCTTCCGAATTCGGAGGTCTGATAATCGGTGGGCATCGCGAAGGCACGGGACGCAACTTCGATGGCTGGATCGACGAAGTGTCCGTGTGGCAGGGAGAGATGGATGAGCAATGAGCCTGAACTCTCATCTGCCACGCTTATCGTTGTCACTCCGCCGCCTGCAGTTGGCTTCGTTTCAAAGTCATCTCATAGACCTTTTGGTCTTCCATCGTGATGCACTCAAAGGTGACCTCTGGATCAGGCTTTTCCAAGTCAAACTTCAGCAACCCAAAAAAGTTGCCTTCGTTGTAAGAAAAGACCGCTTCTTCCTTGGTCGGGTGCGTGTGATCGTTTGTCATCTTCGAAGTCTCGAACTCAAACAGGTCATAGCTGTTTGGACGTTCGATCTTGTACACGTCGGTTCGGTGACGATCGGCCGACAACAGGATCACGCCGCCGATGTTTTCCGTTTCGATAAAATCAAAGATCTCATTGCGTTCTTCTTTCACGCCCCACCACGAATCCCGACCTCCCTTGTCCGCGTGTTCCGTCCACAGCGTTCCTGAGGCGAGAACCTTGAACGTGGCATCGGACGCTTTCAGCTTGTTCAGCAGCCATTCTTTTTGTTCTGGACCCAACATCGTTCCATCTTCGAACGACCGGTAATAGCGATTGTCCAGCATGAAAAAGTCGACATCGCCGATCGAGAAATCAAACCAACAACCCGGAAGCTCGTCGCCGCCTCCATAAGCTGGATTGTTCCAATTCTCGCGAAAAACTTTCCACGATTCGAACTTCCAACTCGGTTTGAAACGCCGCGGGCCACCTGACGAATCATCCACGCCCAAATCGTGATCGTCGTAGACCGCGTACACCGACGTCGACGCGGTCAGACGTTGAAATTCAGGTCGTAATTGCCGGCGGTAGTAGTGAACACGCTGCTTCGTACGCGACTTGGGTTGATCGATGTAAACATTGTCGCCGAGCAACAGAATTCCGTCCGGTGACCGACCAGCGATTACGTCCCAGATTTTTTCTTTCGGCGGGTTGTAACGGGCTCCACCGCCGAAAGCGACGCTGAACGTTGCCTGCTCTCCCTTGGACGGATAGGTCCGGAAGGTTGGCTTGTTGTCGGCAAAGACGCTTTCACCGTTGACCAGAACATCGTAGGTGTACGACGTCGAGGGCTGGAGATCGTCGAGGTCCAAAAGTGCTGAGTAGTCCATCTCCACTGAGGTATTGACGACCTTGCTGGATTGACCGTCCATCACAACCTGCACGCTGGCGGCTTCTGTCGTTCGAACCCAGATGCGAGCGCCGTGGTCGGTGACGCAGCCCAGCATTGGTCCTCCCAATAGCTTCAAATCATGCTTCGCCACCAATTCACGAAACTCGGGCGAATCGACCACGTGCTGCAATCCAGCGTCCGATTCTTTGAGTCCGTACATGGACTCAAGGAAGTAGTGATCCATGTCGCCCACCACCGGCGTCTCGCGGGGTGTTGGGATCGGCGGTTTGGCGAAGGAAACCGTTGTGGCAGGAAGGATCGCTAGGAGGATCCCGGACAGCATTCTCTTCATGGTGGCGTTCTGTGGGAGAGTCTGGCGTGGCCCGTTTGAAGGTGGGGCGACCATGTTATCACAGCCAGATTGCCAACTGGGGAGAGACGGCTGGAACGTCAGGCAAACGCTAATGCGGTGGAAAGGGCGACGGGGTTTTTGCGAAAGGACTCCTGGCGTCGTCCACTACGGTTCAGGATGCTCACGGCATACAGGAATCCAATGTCATCAAGACAAACCCGGTGCCGTAGGGTTGGTGGTAGTCGTACAGCGGGTAATCCCACCAAGATCCGTCCGTTTCTTGACGATCCAGCATCAGCTTGGCCAGCATCGATTGATATGGCGCACGTTCGTCTTCGGGCAACAAATCCATTCCCACTGCGGCGTAGTAGTGGCCAAAGAAGTAAAAGTATCCGGCCACTTGCATCCAGGCTTCGTGGGGAATCGGTCGCTTTCGGCCAATGTCGAGCCAGCCATTGCGTAGATAAAGCCGGCAAAGCCAAACCTTCACGACGTCATCGGTGATTTTGGAATCGCCCCAAACTCGCATCGCCGCGTTGCAGCACTGGGACCGGCCGAGACTGCCGCCCGGACGGTTGATCTCACGCATGGGTCGGTACTGCAAGTCTTCACTATACAAGTAGCTGAAGTCGGGCTTCTGTTGTCTCCCTAACGCTGCCACCGCCCGATCCACCATCCGTTTTGGCGGAGTGATACCGAGCGAGTCGGCTTCCTTCAGGGCAACCAACACCGCTCCGTTGACAAAACTGGTCGACGACGACGTTGGCTGGTCGGCTTGATAACGAAAGTCGTAGTAGCCCCAACCACCGTCGACCGATTCGTAACGCTGCAGCATTTCGAATTGATCCTGGATCAGACCGACGATGCTGGATTGGCGATCCGCATCGTCCTTGTGCCATTCATGCAAACGCACAAGAGCCTGAATCGAATAGCCATGCCCCCAGACGTTGTACACGGCCGAGCCATCCGCTCGACGCAGCTTCGGCAATTCACGAAGCAACCACGTTTCCGCTCGATCAACCGAATCGCGAACCTGTGCCCTCAAACTTTGATCGGATGAATCCGCCGGCAAGTGCTCGAAAGTGTCAATCAACCCAGCGATTCCCAACGACGTGGTCGCGGCTCGAAACGCATGGTGAGCTCCGGGAACCGGGGCGTAGATATTCAAACCTTTCGTCCGAGTCGGTGATCCCCAAGAACCGTTCGGGTTCTGGTCTTCGAGCATGAACTCGACGCCACGCACGATCGCTGAGCGAATATCCGATTCGGTGGGCGCATCAATTTCAGGTGGCACGGGGGTCCGAGTCACATCGAAGTTCGCCACCGCCGGCAACTCTTCCGCATGGGATGCCGAGCTAAACACCAGCGGACAAAAGGCGGCAATCACCAACACGCAGCGAAGAGACGATCTTCGAACGAGCCGAGTGACCAAAGTCATCGTGAAAGATTGTTCGGTTTGCTTGATGTTCATAGCGTTTTCCCGAGGATGACCACGATCACTTCGTCAGTTCAACGGTTGCCGTCATGGTGGGCTTCACCGCATCAGGCAATTGCCCAAAGACCTTCACGGTCGCATCAAACTTGGTTCCCATGAATGGCACCGTCGCAATCGAATCAACGACGCCTTTCACTTCGGCCTTCGGATCAATCGCTGGCTTGATGACGCATGAATCACCTGTCTTGATGCCTGCCAAATCCGCTTCGCTCAACGTCAAACGAACTCGCATCTTTTTGGGCTGGACCACGGTGGCGATGACCTGGTCGGTTGAAACTTTCGCCCCCGCCTTGATCGGACTGGGCTTGGCATTGAGAGCACCACGATTGAGTTCTCCATAAAGCAAGATGCCGCCACCAGGAGCTTTGATGACGATCGACTTTCGTTGCTGGCGAAGCTCTTCGAAGTCGGCTTCCTTTTCTGCCAAAGCTTCGGCGGCCTTTCGACGTTCGATGTCGCGTTTCTTCTTGGCACTGTCGAGGTTGCGAAGGGTTTTCTCGTAAGCCATCTGAGCCCGTTCCCAAGTCGCCTCCGTTTGAGCGTCCTCTGCGGGAATGGATTGCTCCATCGTTCGTTTGGATCGGATCTCGGTGCTTTCCAATCGAAACTGAGCGGACTCGACCGAACGCTTGGCACGCTTGAGCACGATCTCTTCGGACTCTTCGGTCAAGTCATCTGCGTCGTACATCTGCTGAAGCTGCTTCAATTCCTCCGCCGCGTTTTCCAACGAGGCCTTGGACGATTTGATGTCGAATTCGGCACTTTTGATTTTTCGATCCCGGTCGACTTGCAAGTAGTTGTCGTAAGCCTGCTTGGCAGACTGACGCGCACGCTCCGCATCTTCGCGATCAAGTTTCTGAGCAGCAACGAATTGGTCAAACGCAAATTGTTCATCGGCCGCGGTGATTCTTGCCAAGCGAATATCGATCTCGGCGGCAGAAAGTTTTTTGTCGATGGATTCAGTGTCAAACCAAACGACCGTCTGGCCCTCTTTGACTTCGGTTCCGTGCGGCAGAATCTTCTTGATCTCAAGTTCACCAAACTGATCCAACCCGTGGTTCAATTCCCAACTTCGAGTCGCCTCGAATGTCCCCTGCACCTTGACCGGTTCAGCAGCCTTTTCTGCTTCTTTGTCCTTCGGCGCGTCGTCCAACGCGAGAAGCGAATTGGCCCCGAGGATCACGCAGAATGCCGCGACGGCGGTTCGAGTCATTCGATTCAACAAACAATTCATGATGTCATTCTCTCAAGGCGATGTGGGACGACAGTGATCGGCAATTTTTGTTCGGTCGTCTGTTTGAAGACGGCTCACTTCGGCGTGGTATACCGCCGAAAAAGCGGCGTGGCTTTTCAGAGTATCTGCAAAGATCACCGAATCAATCGACCGAAATGCAACGAGTCGATTCCACGCACTGAAAGAAGGCAGCGCCGCAATCTCGTCGCTAGTTGGCTGTCGCAGGAGGGCTCAGCCCCTCTTCGGTTTCATCATCACCGACGAGCAGGATGAAGGCGAACACCAAACATCCATCGACAATCACCCGACCACGCTGCAACAGTGGTCTCCATTGTACCTTCTGGCGGATGCCAGTTGCCTTCAATCGACATCGGGCAAATCTTCGGCCAGTTCAAGCCAATCATCGTGCCGCCTCAGTCGCTCTGCCACGGCCGGATGTGGCTTTGGCCAAATCTCTGGAAGATCGCATTCGCCTTTCATTTCGGTCGCAAACGCCAGTTGCTCGCGAGGCGGATCGAACTGGGCGTTCACGCCGGGTTTGTTCCCACGAGCGTCGATCCGAACCCAACCATGCCCCGGCAAATGAACGGCGTTTAAACCGTGCAAGCAGAACGGTGGACCATCGCCATCAACCGACAATCGCTGGTAACACATCCCGGAGGGAATTTGGTTGGCTCGCAACAAAGCACAAAGCAGATGACTCTTGGCATAGCAGTATCCAATCCCGTGCGACAGCACATCCGACGCTCGGCATGTCACCGGGTTGCGCTGTTCATCTCCCGTGTGCAGGATCGCGTCACGCACAAACTCAAAACAGTTCTTCGCTGTTTCTTCCATCGATGCCCCCGCCAGCTTGCGTGCACATTCAACGATGTCCGGATTGCCAGCATCAATGTCCTCGCAATGCCCAAGGTAGTCGTCTGGATGGAGAGATGAACTCATGTCGGTTCCGTTGGTCAGTCTTGGAAAGTAAAGCGTGCGAAGGACGGTGCAGAAAGCAAGTGGCATAGGCTTCCAGCCTGTGATTGCGAAGAACACAGGCTGGAAACCTATTCCACATTTGCTGTCCTAGTAGCGCCAGTTGGTAGACGGACAAGCCTAACCACCGGCAGGTTCATTCAGTTCAAGTGCCGCCCGCAAGAACGCCTTGAAGTTGAGCAGGTCACCTGGTGGACTGCCAGAGAACCATGATCCCAATTCATCATCGGGATAGATGGAAAACCTCAAACGCAACTCTCGAACAAAATCGTCCGGTGTCGTGCACTCCAATAGTCCCAAGGCCCGCTTTGCAAAAGCCTTGCTATGACCAGGAGTGTCAACGGCCGCATCGATTGCCGCTTCGCGTTCCCAGTGCATCAAAATTGAATAAGCAATTTCGTGATTCAAGAAACGCAAGTTCGATGGATCGTCATAGAAACTTGGATGAAGTTCCAACAACAGACAGCTCGCGGAACCATACTCGGCAATCGCAATGTCCGAGCGAGCCTGATAAAGGGCATGTTCCAACGAAGCGATCCGACGCTGATGGCGGATCTGAGTACCAACGAGCGCGAAACCCAAGGCAACGATGAGCACCGTGGTCAAAATCTGCGTCAATGTAAAACGCATGAAGCTCCTGTTCTGCTCAAGTGCGGTCAAACGGAAGCATCCTTCTCACTCAGCATTTGTCTGCTTGCGAAATGGTAACCCCAAAACGCTGCTGACAACACGAGCAGAATGGTTCCAATCCAGCTGGCCTCCCATGCTCGGAAAACTTGATGGGCCAGCGGTCCGGCGGGCTGCTGCCAAAGCTGAATTTGCCCAAACGCAAAAGCGGCAACTCCGAACGCAACAACCACTACTCCGACTCGAAATGGATTTACCCAGCTCGATTGTGATTGGTCGACGTCCTTCTCCATCGTCACGTCTTTCTTCACCGGCTTCTTGAAACGGGTGCCAAGTTGAAAACACAGAAAGAACGCGACGGTGAAGAGCAGCGTTGATGCGAGGTCCGCGGGCGATAGCAAGGTCGCACCGCAGGAACAAGCAAAGGCAATCTCCGCCGTTTGCAGAAGCTTGCTCCGACGCCACCGCAAAAGCAGTGAGACGAGCCCAAGGACGGCGGGCAAGACGAGCTCAAAGATACCAACAGAAAGGTGCATGGCTGAATTCTCCAACAAACAAATGGACTGGAAAGTTCGCCGAATGCACTTCGTCGACCGTTGGTCACGAAAGGGAAGCGATCAAATGATCTTATTGCCCCAACTTGGTCGAGTCAAATTGCCCGTCACGAATCAATTGTCGGTCGATCACAATCCGAACAAACCCAAAAGGACGACGATGGTGATGGCCTCGCGATAAGCGATCAGTCGCGTTGTGAACAAATCCGCGACCAACCGATTCCAGAATTCGCGAATGAACCATGCGGAAATGAACATCATGATCAGGTACCGTACAAAGTCGATCAACGATGTGAGCACCACGCCTTGGATGGGAACGCCCTGGGCTTTGTCAGAAAAAGCGAACGTGATGAACCCGGTCCCCGCCGAGTACAAAATCAGGAGAACGTTGAATCCGAGAGTGATCGTGGGATGAGGGGCTTTCACAATTGGTTCCGATACCGTGGCTCATAAGAATCTCGATGATCGACGAATTCACGCGTACTCGCTGGGTCCCAACATAACCGTCTCTGAGACGCCGCTTTCGGTTTCAAATCGGACGTAGCCATCTGCCTCGACCAGCGAGCGTTCTTCGTCAGTCAGTTCTTCTTCGAACTGTCGCTGGATCAACTCGGTGTCGATGTACTTGACCGCCAACTTCGCTGAAACCGTCGTCGCCACAATCACCACGGACAGAATTCGCATTCCAGGATAGGGCAAGAAGAACACTCGCGGGCCAATCATCCCCGAAACGATTTCGTAGCCTCGCGAAGCAACACGGTATCGCTCCAAGTCTTCGGTCGACGTCTCATCGACAGCTTCGTCGACCTCCGTCGCCACTCGCTCCACCGATGCCGCAATGGGTTCCGTCACGTTGCCGGAATCGCATCCGGTGACCGACGCGGCGGCAGCGAATGCTGAGAACGAAAGAAAATGTCTTCTCTGCATGGAAACGCTCGAAGTGAGAGAACGGACAAGCTCATCAGGGCGATTGCACGGGGCATCACGGG
>NZ_DDGH01000057.1:0-22440 GCF_002337565.1 Rhodopirellula sp. UBA1907
ACAGGCTTGGTGAATAATGCGGGCTAAGGTGTAGAGAGCATGTTATCGAGGCCATTTTTCGTGGACAACATCCATGTGAAATCTTCTTCCTTTGAGGAGCATTGTGAGCGAGTTCTCATGCTCCGATACACCACATTTGTCATCGGCTTCCGGTTATCAAGATGACTGCATTTCGTAATCGCTGTACAAGACCACTAAAGACACCAATCCACTTGCAGTAGCATTCCGTTCCAAGCGTACTGATCGGTGCATCATCCAAGAACAGGGAACCTGCTTCAGGAATCTTCGTTCTCATGTCAGCGACAATCACTTGCGTTGCAATGCCGTCGCATCACGGGCGATCCAATACCGGACGGCTATTGATGACTGATGCGATTCGGCGAGCCCTCGCCGAATTAGCTCCATCTACAATACAACTTTCCATCAACACCGCGGTCCGGGACTAGTTGATAGCGGATGAGAGGCAAGATCCCACGGGTTCGCCGACAACCTTTTACGCCTCAGCCGAAAGTTGTCTGTTCGCAATGCTCTGGGAGCATGCTGGGGGCAGGAGCGAGTCGCTGAATAGTTCGATTCGACAGGAGGCTCTTGCACAGTCTTGGAAAGAATTGAGACATTTCCTGGTTCAGTGCGAACCCTCGTGACGTCAACGCGTCTATCTCACAGAACACACAAGTCACATTCATAGACGAGCGAGTAACGAGCTTTCTGATGTTAACGAATATTGAATCCAGTCGACTCGAACGGAAACACGAAGGCAGTCTTTTCGCCTCGCTGGCAATCCATTGCGAGCCGTCGAATAGCAATGCCCCGGCGTATCCACGTCTGATGTGACACTCGCTTTCCAAAGCGAACGACTTCTTCATGAAGGCTCGGTGTCACCAAGACATCGAGCCTTTTTTCGTGTCCGCATTGCAGCGGGCAACCCCCAACAACGAACCCAATTTGGGCTGGTAGCTGAGACGGTCTAGCGGCGGTCTGAAGAACCGCAGACGAGGATTCGAGCGCCTCCCGGCCCACTGACAAGGAAGATATGCGCCGACAGCAACTGCTGCGGCGATGGAAGCAACACAACATCGGATACAGGTGCAGATGGAAGCACGTCCGCTTTGGGAGCGGAAGGCTCTCGGTTCGACTCCGAGGTGTCCGACTTTTGAAACGACAACGGTAGTCGAGGGCTGGTCGCCCAAATCCGCCTGATACGCGGGTCGCGCTGAGTTCGATCCTCGGGGCTACCACTTACGACAACGACACGAAAGGAAAGCAACATGCTGCCTGAACTGCGATTGAAACGCATAGCCGCGACTGAAAAAGCGGGGCTGTGGTGTAACTGGCAGCTATACGGACTTCGGGCACCGACGCGCAGCGTTGGTCGTCGTGTAGGTGAGGGTTCAACTCCCTTCGGCCCCATCGCTACGCATCGGCGTGTAGCTCAGGGGTGAGAGCGGCGTCCTTATAAGGCGACGGTCGCGGGTTCAATTCCCGCCACGCCGACTGAAATGAAACAACGACGACGACGAAAACAACAGCACATGGGATTGTGGCAGACAAGGTAATGCATCGGACTCTTAATCCGAGCGATGTGAGTTCGATTCTCACCGATCCCACTTGAAACAGTTTGAAACAAGCACTGATGGTCTAACGGCAAGACTCCTCCGTCGTAACGAGGTGATGCGGGTTCGATTCCGGCTCGGTGCTCTTGAACGCTTCGGCGTATTGATCTTTGACAATTTGGTAGTGATGCATTTTTGCGCCCATGATGTAGCGGTAGCCTGCTGCCTTGCCATGGCGGAAGTGTGGGTTCGACTCCCACTGGGCGCTTTGCAGAATCCGGTGTGGCCCAATGGTAAGGCGGCTCCCTGTTAAGGAGACGAGTGATGGTTCGAGTCCATCCGCCGGAGCTTCGCGAAGTTTGAAGGGTGAAGCGAGAAGTGTGAGATAGCTCGCTTCGTTTCACACCTCGCCCTTCAAACTTCCGCATATTAAGTGTCCTTGGCCGAGCGGCAAAGGTTCCGGACTTCCAATCCGGCTAGGTGGGTTCGACTCCCACAGGACACTCTTTCATTGTTGAAAACTCTCTCCGGCGCGTAGTCGCGACGTGAGCCTTTGAAGCTCGCAGATCGGGTTCAATTCCCGGACGGAGTGCTGATGAAACGAAGACACCGAGGCGGCAACTGCTGGTCGTTGCACCTGACTCTGAATCAGGCACACACAGGTTCGATTCCTGTCCTCGGCGCTGTGGCTAGATCTGGTGCTGGTTTCCAGAGACTCACTGTGAATGAGTTTGTCGCCGGTTCAATTCCGGTTAGTCACCCTGAACAGATACGGTGGTAAGTTCCTCTGGGAAGGAAGCTTGATTGTCTATCAAGTCGCTGCGGGTTCGACTCCCGTTGCCATCGCTTTGCAAACGCCGCATTCGACTACTGGCTAGGTCGGCTGCTTCTCAGGCAGCAGGAAGGAGATCGAAACTCCTATGCGGTACTCGGCTGGCGACAAGGCTGGCCAACAAAACGGCGTGGTAGATTCTGATGGCAGAATCGTCTGGTTTTCATCCAGGAGTTCGCGGGTTCGATTCCCGCTCACGTCACTGCGTTCAACGGCGCAATACGGAAGTCACCCGGCCGGATGAGGACACTGTCTTGAAAACAGCTGCGGCTAATCACCGTTGTGGGTTCGAGTCCCACGGCTTCCGCTTGTTTGACGAAATCTTGGGAGCGTTTCCACACGGGAGGTTGTAACCCTTCTGCCTTTAATTGTGTGGTAGTCGGCGAGAGGTGCGATTCCTTGCGTTCCCACTTGTTTTGAAAAGTTTCACACGTCTCTGGTGTAACGGTAGCACTGCTGATTCCAAACCAGTTAGTCAGGGTTCTACTCTCTGGCCACAGTCCCTACTCCTTACAAAACTGATGTCACCGTGATCAAACTGGTAGCGTCGTGATGAACCGCCGCCTTTGCCTGTTGCGTAGACCGTAATTCGTTCCACCTCTTTGAGAACGGGACGCAAATCAGCTTCATTGAGGGAGCAAAGCCAAAACAGCTTGGTAAGTACTTCCAGCACTTGTTCGTTTACATCGTTGACGCTGGGCGTCTTTCTGGCTGCGATTCGCATTTGATCCCGGAGCTTGGATAGCTGAGCAATTTGTCGCTGTGCTGCGGGAATATTTTCAGCATCCAAAAGCACCAAGTTGTTTTGAGCCTTTGCAATCTTGGATTCAATATCTGCCAGTTTGCGGTGTGTGTGCTTCGTGGCTGAACCAGCCCCAGTGCTTCCAATCAGCAGCAGTTTCAGCTTCTTGAATCCCTTCGGTAGGTCCGATGGCGTGAGCTTGCCTTGTTTGGCTTTGGACATTAAACGCGATTGTTCCTGCCGTGGGATGAAGTTCTCTTCAACGAAGTTGGTAAGGTGATCAAGCAGGTCTTCCTCTCCAATGGTGCAACCCTCGCAGGCGTCTTTGCCCTCTCTGCGACGTTTACTGCACTCGTAACGCTGAGGTTTTGTCTTCTTTGTGCGTCCACGATTCTTGATCCCCCACAGCAGGCTTCCACAGTTGCCGCAGACCAAAAGCCCAGAGAGCAAGTACGGGTTTTCCTCACGGGTGTAGCGGCACTTGCGGCCCTCATTCCGCTTGAGAAGACGTTGGGCACGGTTGAAGATTCGTTTTCCAACGAGCGGCGGATGATGGTCTTCGAAAACGATCCAATCAGACTCATCGTTGGGCCCTCGTCTGCCGCCCTTGGCAATCTGACCGTCTCTGTAGCCGTGATACTTGGAGTAGCTGTGAGTGTTGCTCCTGAACAGTCCTGTGTACGCTGGGTTAGCGAGGATGACGCGGACGGCAGTTGGCTTCCACTGCTTGCTTCCACCGCTTGAGAGGATTCCATCAGCCGTCAAGCGTCTCGCAATGTCGGTCAGTGTCCGTTGCTCCTCAACGTACTCGTGAAAGATTCGCCTGACCGTTGCAACGTGGACTGGATCACCAGGAACAAGCCGTTTGTTCTTGGAACCGCCCTCAATCCGATACGCGTAGGGTGGGCTTCCAATCCAACTGCCAGCCTTTGCCGCTTCAATCTGGCCACGAAGAACGTTGCGACTCAGATCCTGTAAATATTGATGCTTAGCCTCCTGTTGCATGCTGTACATCATGCGGCCCGTGAAGTCGCTCCAGTCAATTGGTCCGTTGTTCACTGTCACGATTCGAACACCGGCCTGACGAAATGGATAGCACCAGTGCCCAGCTTCCAGTGAATCAAAGCGACCAAAGCGATCTTGGTCCCAGCAGAGGACCACGTCGAAATTTCCACTGCTTGCGTGATCTCGCATCCTCAGGAATTCAACTCGCTTTTCAGTTGCATCGCCGCTGATGCCATCATCTACGTATTCGAAGCTGATCTTGTAGCCGTTCTGTTTGGCATACGCTTCAACCGCGGTGCGTTGGTCCTCAATACTGGCTTCTTGTTTCTTCGTTGAGCGTCGATAGTACGCCACTGCTGCAATGTGCTTCTTACTCATGTTTTCCGCTTCTCTTTTAACGGAGACTCTTGAAAAGAACGACATTGGGCAGGCGGCAAGAGTGTCCGCTTTTCGGGTGTACGGCCCTATCCCAACATCGAAGTCGTAAAAAGTGCTGGGGAAGCATTTGCATGTCCCTACAAACACGCAGACAACGGAAATTTCAGTAAACGTTGTCGCCTCCCCAGCACCCCTTTCACATCCAACCCACCGTCAACAGTGGCTCATCATCAAAGGTTTGGTCGTTTGAATCGTTGCGGAGCAAACCGCAGCCAGCAGTGACGCTGCATGCACCGACTAGGTCAGGCAGGATGGCCAAGTGATCTGGACGATAGTTCCGTGCGATGATCACGCCTCCTTGGCTGTCGTCGTAGTCCATGAACAAGCCTGTGGAGACTTCCATCTGCTGATTGAGCTGGATCGTTTGAAGGATGCGTTCGTCCACAAACCTGATTCGCTCTGAATCAATCCAGGCGTCCGCTTTCAGCCGTGTTCCATCAAACGAAGTGTTGTAGATGACACCAACTTTCTGCTTGTTGGCGATTTCTGGACTGCTTGCACTCACGCCCCTGCCATGAACTTGGCTGTGGTAGCAAAGCACTGGCTTTCCATTCCAAGCTGGCACGGACTCCCTGAGTTCATCGGCGGGATAGTAGACTGGCCCATTGCTTCCGGAATGCTCACCGACAGTTAGCATCACCATGGGAACAACGTAGTGATCCCTGCCTTCAAGTTCTTGCGTTCTCACCATCGCATCAGTCCTCCGGCCAAGGAACAGTGTGCCAATCCGAAGACGCTGTCTCGTCTTCCTGCTCGCCGTCATCTTCCGTTTCGTTGTTCGCTAGGATCCAGGCCAATGACGGCGATTGCAGTGGCTCCTCGTCGAATGGTTCGTTGTTGTGCTGGGGTTCGCCAGTTCCTCCGCAGGAGCATGGCTTGACGTTGAAGACGTAGACGTTCTTTCGCATGGCAATTCTTTCAGGGTTAAATGGTTGTTGATTCAGACATTGATATTTCTGGCTTCGTTTAGCCTCCTGGAACCGACGGCTTGTGTTGTGAGACGTGCATTCTCCCGCTGCTGCAAAAGTCCTTTCAGTAGCGGCCTATGGCGTTTGGGCACCTCTCCCCCTTTTGCATGAAGGTTCAAAAGCAGACGACAGATTTTCGATTCAATTCTCTTGATCTGGTTTTCCACGATTTCGATCTGATCTCCTGGTAGGTCCTCTTCGTGAGCTTTTTCAAGCTGGGAGTCAGCTTCTTCCAATGCGTTTTCTGCGGATTCCAATCGCTCGTTGAAGTCTTTCAGGTATGGAGCAAGTTCAAGATCGAGCAACTCCTTCCGCTTGCCCTCAATCAACGCCTGTCTTGCTCGAACTGCCGCCTGAAGCTTTTTCAGGTGAGCAACCTCTTGCTCTGAAATGGATGACCTGAAGCTTGTTGCATTTGTTTTGTAGTCATCAAAAACTTGAGTTTCCTTTCGCAGCATCAGCTCATGAAAGCGAATAATTGCTTTCTGGCGTTCAACTGGGTCATTGTGAGGCTGAGCAAGAACTGGGAATGAACTGTTCTCACGCCACGCACCGGTTGCGTAGTAGATGATTCCGTTCACAAGAATGCTGTCTGGACCGTGCTGCTTCTCAAAAATCGCGACAGGTCCGTCTGTGCCAATTGGTGTCAGTGGATGATTCATAGTTTTCTCCGGTTTGGGTCATAGGTTCCAAGAATTTGTTTGGTGCATCTCTCCGTTGAGATGCCCTGAGTCTTTGGTTCGCAACGCTCCAGCGATTCGCCTGTCTTTGGAAACAACGCAGGAGACGCCAGCGACCGCGTTCGCCAAGTCGTCATGACCACCCTTTGGATGGTCAACGATGTCGCGTCCACCACTGCGGGTGCATCGTTCAAGGTTGGCGAGTTGGTCAATCAGTGTTTCGTTGTCGAGCAGTTCGATTTCACCGCTGCCCAAGCGTGGAAGTAGTTCCAAGTACAAAGCTGATTTGTTGCGGTCTGCTTTGATGAACTGAATGCGTGCTTCCTGGAACGCCTTGGCGACCCAGTCCGCTGCGTAGTTGTCTCCGTGCACGCGTTTGATGTCATATGTGCTTAGCTGATCCGCCATGTCGCCAACGACTGCGTATGGGCTTTGGCCTGGCTTGTAACGCTTGCAGAAATCGAGGACGACTTTCCGTCCATCCCTGTGCCCGATAGCGATCGCATGGTCATCGCTTCTGCCGCCGCTCATATCCACGAAGGCTGCGTATGTGTTCTTTGAACGAGGGATCAAGGATGCACGTCCCTTGTGAACCAAGCCTTCCAGAATCTCCCTGCTGATGAACGCCGCAATGTCGTCGCGGAATAGTGCGAAGTATTCGCTGCGGGCTGATGCGGGATCCTCTTGCACTGCTTGGTCGACCACGGACTGTGGCAAAGTGGGATTCAGAGTCCGCGATGGTGCATTGACCACCAGTGTTTTGCTGTTGTCGTTTCCGAAGTGGTTGGCATGCGTCTTGAATACCCAGCCACGCCTTGCATACGGCGATGAAATCGCGATCAGCTTTCCCTGGGTGGTTGCAAGCGAAGGCTGGACTGCACGAATCAACTCCGTGTCTGATTTCACTTTGCTTTCTTCATCCAGTCCGAAGAACGCAATTTCATCCACAATCGCACAGACCAACGTGAAGCCGCGAATCGACCGGAAGTCACCCGCCATGATGCGTATTTCAATGCCGTTCTTCAGCTCAAAGCCTTCTTTCGTCTCACGGACAAGCTGAGTCGCGAGCAGTGGTGTATCGAAGATGCCGCGGATGTAGTTGCGAACGATGCTCCCTTGATTCTTGGTTGGTGCGATGACCGCAACGATGCCCTTCTCGCCCTTTGAGAGTTTGCTTTCGTTCCCTGCAAGTGCTGCTTCGTAAGCACCGATCACCGCAGCGGTCCGAGATTTGCCGCTGCGACGTCCAGTCAGGAGCAACGCTGAATTGAATCCGTCCGCTGGCATTGCATGTGGGTCGCGTTCGGTCAGTTCCTCAATCGACTTGGAAGCGTTTGTGCCCAGCGGGATTCCATACAGTGCACGCAAGCAACTGAACCAACGGCTCCACGTCCGCACGCTGCCGCTCTTGTCCTCGAGGAATGGACGAAACAAGTTTGGATCTTTGCAGGCTTCAATGATGTTCATTTCTTGTTCCCTCCTGCGTTGATGTAGTCTTGTAGGTCCAATGAGTCTTTGACGTGGCGTTCCAGCCCCAGCTTTGTGAGCAGTCCCACCAATGAATTGACTGCCTGCGTGTAACAGCCCATGTCGAGCATGCCGCCTTCCGCTGCGTTCACTTCCATCGTTTCGAGCTGGACGCTGATAAAGACTGCCCGACGGACCAACATTTGCTTCTGGTAGCTGTCCGCTCCCGTGTCTTCCATCAGGCGATTCAGCCTTTTGCGGATCTCACGCACTGCCACTTGTCGCCCATCCGCCTGCTCCAGGAACTTGGGCTCAAAGCGTGCCGGTAGCCGTGTTGGCTGCTTCGCCTTTCGTTCGGATCGTGTGGACGGGCGTTTGCTTGTGGGCATGTTGTTTCCTGTTATCTTGCTGATGACTCGTGTACTTTCACCGACCCAATGCAAGTAGTCCCGGCCCTCGATCAAGTCGCATTTGCATACCGCCTCAGCACCCGTGAGACCTGCACTTGATTCCACGGCTTTCCATTCCGCGTGGTATGCCCTTCCTCGTTTAACTTGATCGCAATGCCCTGCTGTGATTCGCCATCGTCACGCCAGTCCACCATCAGCGGGATCAAGTCTGCATAGGCTTTCATCGCTTCTGTCTTTGCAGCTTCTCCCGATTGGATTCCACCCCTGCGGCGATCGTCCTGGGTGAGCGTGTGGGCGTTGTCGCGTGCTGCTCCCAACTTGCCGCCCCTCGCCTTGTAGGCTGCCAGTGCTGCTTTGGTCCGTTCACTGATGCGTCGGGCTTCGTCCTCTGCCGTGGCAGCAAGCACATGAATGGTGAGGCGGTTTGCATGTGGGTTATCACAGCAAACGAAATCCACTCCAGACTCCATCAAGCCAGATACGAAATGGACGTTGCGTGCTAGACGGTCCAGTTTCGCAATCACCAACGTGGCCTTGGATCGCTTGGCATGAGCCATCGCCTTTGCCAGTTCAGGACGGTCGTTGCGTTTGCCAGACTCAACCTCCCGATAGACGCGGATGATTTCACTACCTGTCATCACTGCGTATGCTTCGAGGGCGGCCAGCTGTGCTTCCAGCCCAAGTCCGCTGCGTTCCTGCTTGTCTGTGCTTACCCTGATGTACCCGATGATTCGTTTGGACATAGTGGTTTGCTCCTGATCATTTGGTTGGTCGTGAACGTAAACGAGCCCGGCGAAGTGGCCGGGCTCGTGTGCTGTGCTTGGTAATGTGTGTTGCGTCCTAGGCGATCCAGTACCCACGCGGCTTGGCGTCGTTGGACTGGACTTTGATCTGCTTGTCCGACAGCAGGCGGGATGGCACTTGGCAGTTGATTGTTCGCTTCATCGCCTCTGGTGCACGGTCTGGAAAGCGTTTCTCAAGCTGCGTGAGCAGTGCGTCCTTGGTGACAGGCTTGGTCTTGGTTGCTTTGCTCAGCACTTCGATGATCGTTGCGATCACGCCTGTGCCCTTGGGCTTGCTGCTCGTTGGCTTGGTCTTTGCTGCTGTCTTGGGTTTCGCTGCTGCCTTTGCTTTGGGGGCTGCTTTCTTGGCTGTGCGACGTGGTGCTTGCTTCGTTGCCATTGCTTGTTTCCTGCGTGTGTGTAGTGCGTTGCGTGGACGCCAAGTTGCGTCCAGCTAGCACTGTCACCCAGGGCAGCTTTGATGGCCAGACCGAAACTGGACGGGGCGTTCCAGCGTGTGTTTGGACAACAACAAGCACGGAAACGCTCCCTCCCGCGTTGTCTTTACGCAGGGGGCACAACGGACGTGGGAACGTGTCCAACGCACGGAGGAGCGACGGCAGCAGCGGAGAACGCAACGTGCAGGGGCGTGGCGAGTTGCAGGTTGCTGCGGTGGTGCTGGGTAGGGGTGGGAATGATGTGAAGGTGAGGAGGAGTTTCCTCAGCCTTCTTCTCTAACCCTCGGTGCTGGCTGCCCACATCTACCGTCCTCTCCTGCAACTACTGCGGTTCGATCGAGCTTAGCAGTTCTTCTTCATCCACTGCCCAAGCATCTCCGTCGAGGTCTTCGGTAATCAATTTGGTTGTCAGGACGATGGCAGTACGGCCGTCTGGCAAATCGTATCGCTTGGCATCCAACACTTGACGTTGATGGTGCCAGTCATACAGCGTGTCGTAATCGAGCAAGTCGTGTAAGCGTTCTGTCAGTGCTACAACAAAGTGGCTGAACGAATGTTTTATTTTCTGAAGGCTGGTTGGTTCGTTACAAACGGGGTTTGCCTGCGATGTCAGACGAGAGGGCTTGTATCTGGCTATCAGCTTCAATGCATGGTCGATCGTTTCTACAGCTTCGAACACGTCAGGTTTTTCGAACACAGGTTCCAAACGACACCAGTATTTTGCAATCCGCATGTACGCACAGGCGGTTTGATGGCTTGCATCGAAATTCTCCGCAATCCAGTTCATCCACTCGCCGTGCTCTACTTTGGATTTGGCTTCGATCAAAACTTCGCCACAACGTTTCGCTTTTAGCAGGCTAGTTCGCAGGTGGGTCTCAATTTCGGAGTGCAGTTCATTGGCAAGTTTGGCCAGTTCTTTAATGTCCATGATGGCTCAGCAAATTTACAGTTGGCTGTAACTTTCAGAGAGCGGAACCCGCTCACGCTGATGTGAACATCACCTCAGCACCCTATAGTCGTGCTGAGCGTTTTGATCAAAGTGGCGAAATGGCTGTTTTCGGCTTGTTTGGACGTCAAAACCAGCTTGAAGGGCGATTTACGCTAGGCGTAAAGTGTGAGCTGATAGGAGCTTGCAACTATTTTGGACTTTTCCTGGCGTATCTGGCGAAATTCGCCTGTGAACACCTCCTGCCACACGTCCTCACTGCGTCTTCTGGGCTAGCTGTCCCTCTTTGCCTCTTGGGAGGCGACGTAGGCTGCGAACGCCTCTTCGCTGGCGAGAAGCTTCTTGAAGATGGGCTCTCCGATTGTCACCAAGACTGCACCTTGGCCGCTGGCAAGCGTCCCGTGCTCAGCGTCTCCGTAGCGAAGTAGGGCTTCGACAACTTTCTCGTAGCGTTCCATGGGAATAGTCCTATTGATGGAAGTGGAAGGAAACAGGCATGCAGCTGAACCGTCTATCTATCACCGATATCAGGCGTTTGCTTGCGACTTGCTTGAGCTGCTTCGCTCATTTCTTTGAGTGAACGCTGGGGCTTGTAGTGTTCGTGATAAGCCTTTTGTTGAGCTTCAACACAGCCGGTGATGGCGTTCTCAATATCCGCGGCCCTGGCAGCAAAATCGTCAAGCACGGCAGTTGTAACGATGGGAACTGCCACTCCATGCGAGGTGTTCCTTGAGAAGGGATAGCGGAAGAGAACGATGGATTCGTTCACTTCATTCACCTTGATTTCGCCTGATTCATCTAGCCTCGCTTCAAATAGATTCCCATCCAAAACTACAACTGGTTGTGTCATCGTTCCGAATAGCACTTTGCCGTTTGGCTGTGCACTTCCTTCCCATTTTTTGGAGTCAGCTTGCTGTGCCAATGCAAAGGCTGCCTTGGTGGCTCCCAACAACGCTTTGTATGGGACATCGTTATTGGACTTTTTTGATGCATTCGTAATCCCGGTTCCGAACGCACGGTTCCACTTGTAGAAGGGATGGCTGTAGCCTGTTTCCAGAGGCAAATAGCTCTTCACGGAGTGGCCGATCTTGGAGCAAATCCAGCTGTTGATAAATAGGCTGGGCAGCAATTTGCCTGTAGCAGCAAACACGACCCATGAGTCACTGGACTTTTTGCACTCGATGCAGAATTGGCATGAAAACAGAAAGTTCTCAGTAACCACTCCATCTTCCAACCCAGCAACTATGTCCATCTCACGTGGTGTGTCTGTCTCTGGATCCCTGTAGTAAACAGACTGGTCCACGTGCATCCCTGCGTCCTGGAACGCTTTCGCGACCGTCATCTCCAGTGGGTAGCCTTGGCTGTTCAACCAGTCCAGAACTTCTTGATCAAGCGGCTTCTTTGAATCAGACAATTTGGGTTCCTGCAGCTAGAGAGTTGTTTGTAGAGGAGGTGGCTAATGGGACGCAGTGGATAGCCGGATTGGGTGTAGTTCGTATATACACCCTTTCGCCAAGTTGCCGACGTCACCGCATATGCTGTTCACGCAAGCAAAACACGGGGATCCACGACAACGCATCAGCAATTGCACGCGAAAGTAAAACCACCCCTCAGCGGGGTATCCCATTTCGCTTTTTGTGGACCAGTTTTCTCAACGCAGCATCGTCCATTTGCATCACCTTTGCTGGACTTTTTCGCCCACGTCCACCCTTGTTCCCGCGGGCTTTCATCCCTCGCTTAGTTTGCTCGCTGCGTGGCCGTTCATCGGGGTGAAGGAGAGTCAGCAGCGGAACGCCGTCCGCAAGTGCTTTTAAGCCTTCAAGTTCTCGCTCAGTCAGATGGTGAACTTGCTCCCGTGGAGTGTAACGTTCGCTACGCATGAAGCGGTCCACGGATTCAGCCAAGATGACCGCGTCCTTCTTCTCCTTCGCGAGCTTCACAAGCTCTGGCAGCCAGTCCTCTGGAAGTTTCCCCATTGAGCGGATCGTTCTCGATACCAAAACAATGGCCCCCCTTGAACGCACAAACTCGCAGCAGCGTTTTTCATTGTCCGCTGCTTGCATTTCTTGCTCGTCCGTAGAGACACGTACTGCAACGATCACATTCATTCCAGGAAGAAGGTGTTCCTGGGCGTGAAGCACGTAGTCGCTCGCCTTTCCCGGCTTCCTCAGGCTATTCACTCGCCTTCTGGCTGCTGATACTTTCGCTTTTTTCATTGGAGGTGTCTTGTTGCAAGCGGCGTCCAACGGCGATCGTAGTGCAACAAAACAAAACTACGATCGCCGTTGATCACGAAGGGAGCTAACCTTCTACCACTTTAGAACTGGATTCAGACTCAGTGAGTCTTCGCGTTCTGTGTGTGTGCAGGGAGTATCGCGGCTTTCGCAGTGATGTCAAAGCGAGGTTGCCAACCAATTGCTGTGGGAATGTGTGGCGTGCCTTCCGCGTTCGCTGACCCCCTCCCCTCGTCGCTGTTCGCCTCCTGTCACAGCGTCTGCCGCGTTTGGATGCTGGGCGAGCAGCAAAGTGCGGGGACCAGCTAGACGCACTCCGCAGCGAGTCGCAGGATGGATCTGCAAGTGGCCAAACGGGCGAACCTGCTAGGCAAGCAGCATGTCCCCTCTGTAGGATGATGCTTTGCTAGCTAGTTTAATTCGACACCCAAATCGCAACAGGACCTGGAAATGGCGAAGAAAGAAAGCAAAGGACGTATTCGAGTGTTCTTTGCGGAAATCGAAGGCGATGACGAAACAATTCAAGACGGGCTTCGGGCATTGACTGGAGCGGTATCAAAAACATTCCAACCGAAGGTTGTGATGTTGCCCAGCCCTTCATCAGATGGCGAGACGCCAGCGATTGAGAGCGTTGATGATTTGATTGACGATCCTGATTTCGAAGAGGACGTAGTGGATGCACCTGCAAAGAAGAGACCCAGCAACGGGAAGAAGAAGCCACCAAAGCTGAGTTTGGTTAGCGAACTAGACCTTCGGCCTGAGGGCAAAACGAACTTCCGTGATTTCTTCGAAGGAAAGGCCCCTCGTACGCAAAAAGAACAAATTGCAGTAATCATCTACTATTTGAAGTGTATTGCGGAAGAACAAGATATCACCGCTGATCATGTTTACACATGTTTGAAAAACGCTGAGGTGAAGGTCCCTACCTTTCTTCCTCAAGTAATTCGGAAGTGTTCTTCGGAAAAAGGATGGGTCGACAGTAGCAATAGCAAAGACTTGAATATCACTACCTCCGGCGAAAACTTCGTCGAACATGAAATGCAAAGAGCCCCGGAAGCCAATTAGATGCGGATTGAAGACTTTTGCGTTTCACTTGCTTCGCTCAAGCTGAAACAACCAATGATAGGCGTCTCTTTGCTTTGGTTCGTGGACAATGATGTACCTGGCAGTAAACTATCAGCCGGAGAAATTTCTCGACTAATTCGAGAGAGTGGACTGGGAAACCCTCATAGCACCAAGCTTGGTCAGTCGATAGTTGCGACTAAGCATGCGTTGGCATCGAAGAATCTTCTAAGCATCAAGCCGACTTCACGCGAGTCTATTAAGAAAATACTTGAGCCGGTGCTAGGGAAGCCTCAACGCGAAGCTGATCAAGAGCATGGGTACATTCCACGGGGCGTGTGGAATGTAAATCGTGGTTACATTTGCCGGACAGCTGAGCAAATCAATGAGTGCTTTGAGTTCGGGCAGTTCGACGGAGCGTCCTTGCTAACTAGACGATTGCTCGAGACCATACTTGTAGAGTGCTTCGAGCATCTCAAGCTCGCACACCACATCACTGACCATGATGGTCACTACACCAACCTGTCGACAATGATCAGCAGGGTTGTCGATCACAGGGATTTTCGAGTCACCAAAGAGACTGGCGGCGTATTGTCCCAGATTCGAAAGAACGGAAATCGTTCGGCCCACAACTACCGCTACAACGCACAGGAAGCTGATCTCGTTAAAGTGCAATCCGAAGTCAGGGTTGCAATTGAAGAGCTTTTACATGTTGCAGGCTTGAAGTAAGTAGAAGAATACCCGCGAAGGGAGTCGAACCCTCAAGTCACGATGTGACAGCAGCTTGGAAAGCCAATGACGCACATTGGCTTTGACAAGCTGCCGTGTTTGCCATTTCACCACACGGGCCAAGTGCTGCTTTTATACGTGGTTGGCGGGTAATGTCAAGCTTTCAGGGCATTTTGGATGAACCTACTGACGCCTCGGCTGTCTCCATCCGCAGCAAACGCCGCTAACCGCAGGGAAAGCGGAGTACGGACTGTGGCCCGTAACTCTCAAATCCTTGGGGACGTGCTCTTCGGATCGACAACATGGTCCTGTGGTCCAACGGCGACGACACCTGTTTTACACGCAGGAAACGATGGTTCGATTCCATCCGGGACTACTGCCGGCGTCACGGTGACGGTGGCCCGTAATTAACCAAGGAGAATGACGATGTCCAGAAATGTGAAGTACGTGCAATGTGCGATGAGACGCAACATCGCCGGCGGATCAGTGCGAACGACATCGTACATCCCGCAAGAGTTTGCGAAGGTCGGCCGCGTGCTGAGGCTCAAAGATGACAAGGTCGGTTGGGTCGACGGCTGGGTGGTCGAAAGCGTCGGCGACGTGATCGTCGAAGGCGACCAACTCCCTGACTCGCACAGGGCGATCAAGAACCACCGCAAGTCAACGGGCGACAGCGCTCCGCGACTGCATGCGTAACACGTTGGCAGCCAAGGGAAGAACGCGGTCGGTCGCGTCCTTCCCAGCGGCACCAGCAATCAACGCCTAGATACGCCAACTGGCCGAGCGGCTCGACTTAAACCCGAGTGTTTGCAGGTTCGACTCCTGCTCTGGGCACTGAAACGAAAGAGCAACATGGGGCGCTCGTCCAACGGGAAGACGTCTGTTTTGCACGCAGAAAATCGGGGTTCGATTCCCCGGTGCTCCACTTTTTTACAAACGCTGAGGTAGGCCAACGGCGAGCCGCTTGTCTTAGGAACAAGTGCTTGCGGGTTCGACTCCCTCCCGCAGTACTTCGATTCAAACAGCCAAGTGGTGGAACCGGTAGACACGCGACACTCAGAATGTCGTGCCCACAGCGGCGTGCGAGTTCAACTCTCGCCTTGGCTACTTTCAGTAGTGGAACAACGATGCGGGTGAGCCAGGCTCATCCGGGCCTCATAAGCCTGGACCGTCGGGTGCGACCCCCGAACCCGCTACTTCAATGCGACAACAACGCGGATGGGCCAGAGCTCAGCCAGGCCTCATAAGCCATGACCGCCGGGTGCGACCCCCGGATCCGCTACTTCATTCGGCCGGGTACGCAAACTGGCAAAGCGACGAGGTCGAGAGCCTCGTGACTTTGTGGGTTCGACTCCCACCTCGGTCATGAAAAACGATCGCGTGGTCCAGCGGCTAAGACGCCTGCGTGACAAGCAGGAGACCGATGGTTCGATTCCATCCGTGATCACTGAAACGCCAAGGTCTGTAAGTGTTGCGGCAGCACGCGTCTGTGGTATGGACGAAGACCGGGTTCAATTCCCGGACGGACCTCTGAGTGACGTTTGAAACAAATGGGCTGGCATGTTCCAAGGGGGCGACTGATCCTTGCAAGATCGGTGAGAAGGGTTCGATTCCCTTCCGGTCCACTCTCAGTTTTGATTTACGGAAGGCAGCCGGATACGGTTTGCCGGGCCGCACTGCTAACGCGTGCCACCTTCGGGTGATGAGGGTTCGACTCCCTCGCCTTCCGCTTTTTTGAGACGGCTCGATGGTGAAACGGACATCATCTCTGGCTTCTAACCAGAAGTTCCGGGTTCGATTCCTGGTCGGGCTACTGCCGATATTCGCAGTCACGTTGGCTGCCGGCATCGATTCGCTTGTTTGACGCTTTTGAAAGGCAATGTCATGAGCATGCGTCAGATTGAGCGTCAATTCACGCGGATTGGTGCTCGAGCAAACGTTCATCCGCCGATCGTTCGGCGCTGGGGAACGACTCCTGAAGTTTCGATCGACATCGGCAACGACGCCGAGGGCGAGTTCTTCGATATCTCGATTCAGCCACCACAGTTGGCCGAGACGCAGGTGATCGACGTTCAGCCTTCAATGCGGCACCTGCTGCTGATGTCGCGACAAGACGACGGAAAGCACAAGTTCTTGTGCGGACACGACGAGCGACATTGGTTCGTTGCTGCTGTTCCTGAACGGGCAGCCGTTTCATCTGTGAAGACAGCTTTCGACGCGCTCAAGCCGGTTGCGGTGCGAGCACTCGAGAACCGTCTCGGTGTGAAGCCGCGGAAGCGGAATCGTCGACGCAATGAAGCATTTATCCGTCAGGGCGAGTGGTTCTTCGTCCCGGTCGAAAACCCGGCGTTGGTCGATGAGCGTCTCGTTCTACGCAGCGAGCCGATCGCACGTGGCGGCGGAAAGCCGCACATTTGCGAAGAAGTGGTTCGACAGGGCGGACAACTGGTTTACATCAGTAACCAGCACCCGAACGGATTGACCGAGGGACAGCGAATGCGATTGATAAGTCGCAAGCCTGAACTTCGTCATCTGCACTGGGGCGCTCAACGTCGAAACCCCAGCGTGTTTGTTCGCGGACGAGTTCGCCATCCGGATCACAAGACGATCATCTTGAACGGTTGGCACCAAGTCTTGATGAACACTGAAAACGAGTCGATCGCAATGCGACATGTTGCATTCATCGACTGAATTTCGGTCCCGCACTTCGGTGCGGGGCCATTTCCCAAGCCGACGTGGCTCGATGCAGAAAGGCACCGCTCTTGTAAAGCGGCTCATGCTGGTGCGAACCCAGTCGTCGGCTCTTGTGACTATGAGTGAAGAAAACAACCAAATGACTCGCGGGTGTGCTGGATAGCATGACAGTCTTCGAAACTGTCGGACCAGGTTCGATTCCTGGGCGGGTTACTCGGCTCTGATCCTGAGCCGATTTTCAAAATGTTCTCGGAGTGTGCCGGAATAGCAAGCGACTTTGCGAAGGTCGTAGACCAGGTTCGATTCCTGGCGAGAGCACTTGTGCATACAATGCAAAAATGCGACAGCAGGTAACAACCACCAGAAATGGAATTGACTTTGGATAAAGAAAAATTGACCAATGATAGCGTGGACGAGACCATGCTCGATCTGTTGAAGTCCGTCATTGGCCAGGCGAACGAGAAGATCGAGGATAACGATATCGGGCGTGCTCTACTGTTCTTCACTGTACGCATCGCTAATACATGGCGTTCAATACGGACGCTTCGTAACAATACTGCAGATGCCGAAGGATTTACTGTCGATGCTGGAACGCTGTTGCGAGCGATGTTTGATGCATACCTTCAAGCTGAGTATATCGTTCATGAACCGAATCTTGCTGACCAGTTGGCAAGTGACTACCTCGAGTTCGAACATGTTGAGCGATTCAAGTCGATGACCGCCGTCATGAAGCACGAGAATTCACTATCCGAACATCTAAAGGCGTCTCCGAAACGGACTGCCGGAGAGGCAAGAATAAATACCGAATATGACCGAGTTAAGTCTCGGTACTTCATTAGAAAAAAACGTGCTGATGGGACAATTAAAGTTGGTCCAGCAACTCGAAATACATGGCACGAGAACAATCTCGCCGAGATAGCGCGCTTACTCGGAAAAGAGGATGAATACGACACATTGTTACGAAACTTTCACGGCTGCGTACATTCCAGCCCATTTGCCGTTCGGAGCGGTCCGATGTTGGCAGGGGAACATGTCGTTGATTGGGCATCAACAATCGCTGCACGGGTGGCAAAACTGAATGTGGATCATCACAACCTTAGAATTAGCGAGATTTATACTTCGATTCTTAGCGTACTTTGCAAGCCCTATTTCTGATTCCGTGTACCGATCGGCGGCGACTCATGACGCTGGAGCCAGATGGCCAGGCAACCGGCTGCAACCCGGTCGAAGTGGGTTCGACTCCCACCGGCGTTTCTGACTGATCGACTGCAGACTCGGATTACATCTTCAAAATGTGAACCATCTGAGTTGTCCCTTCGTCGGTCCGTCTTTGCACAACCTCAACACTTTCACACTCAAACCGGAGCAGACCGATGCGACACGACAACCAACACTTCCGCGACGAAGACCTCTGCTTTCGAGCCGATGAGCAAACGTCGTAAGGGCTACCCGTCAGAAACGAAAGTCAAACGCGGAGTCCGAATCATCCAAGGCAAGCAACTCGAGGAAAAGCTCGGTCGAAACGACCTATGCCCATGTGGCAGCGGTCAGCGATTCAAACGTTGCTGCCTACGATCGGGGCGTCTGTGATGGCGTCAATCGCGACGACTACTTTTAGAGACGACGACTGAATGAAACACGCTCGCGGCAACCCCGCGAGCAGCAAAACGCTGGAGCCAGATGGCTAGGCGGCCGGCTGCAACCCGGTTTAAGTGGGTTCGACTCCCACCAGCGTTTCTGATTCGAGGACTAGCACGTCATTACAGCTAGCTCATTTGGTTAGAGCATCAGATCCTTAATCTGAGTGTAACGGGTTCGAGTCCCGTGCTTGAAACATGACTGGCAACCTACCTCGAATTTCTTACATGGTTCTTCGGAACCGTGATGCCGGGGACTCTCTCGTCAATTCAGTGCGTGTTACCAACGCGAGGGTTTGAGAAACCTTTACCAAAGGCATTGACCAGAACCTTACCCCGGCACTTTTGCATCACAACCAAATCGCAAGGGAACCCTGAACACATTGCATCGGGTACTAGCGCGTCGATACAGAGCCATCAAAATGGCTGTACGCGAAAGCGTTTGAGGGTTCGAATCCCTCCTCCTGCGCTTTCAACGACCTCCGCGGTCGTTGCACACACGCGGGAGTGGTGGAATTGGCAGACACACAGTTGTAAGCGTCCCGCACCTTGCCCCGATGCTGTGTTTTCAATTCGTCTTGTTTTTGAACTGAACACGAAGGAGCTACACGAATGGATCTGATCAAGACTGCAAGCCTGCCATTGCGGCCGACTGATGCGTTGTCCGATTCGCAGCGTGAATTGCTGCCGCTTGCATTCGGTTCCTTCCTTGACTCGGTCGCAACGGCTACCGGTCGCGGCACGTTCTATAACTCACGTGAAGAACAAGCGGCAGCCGTCGAAGCAGCCCACCGTGACCTGTTCGATATCGACCGTGACGTTTACACCGCAGCTCTGATGCTGCCGGGCGTGACGGACTACAGTCGACAGATCGGTGTGCGTCGATTGCTGCAAACGACTCGCGACGGCGGAATCCTGCCGGCCGAGTTCGAAGCAGCGGCAATGACGCACCTGGTCCGCGGTCTGCCAACGCAGCGGATGCTGAAGTTGTTCGGAATGCTACGTCGTGACCGCGTCAACAACGCGCGAACGCGTCGATTGATCCTGAGCGAAATCCTCAGTGCTGACGGTCTGGAGTTTTGGGCGGTCAAGTACCGCGAGAAGCTACGGGTCGCGTTGACGCACGCGTGGGGACGCCGAACGACGAGCATCCTGCGCAGCGTGTTGGCGAAGTCGAAGGATGAGCGTACCGAAAAGGAATCGCAGATCGTTCGCCAGAACGTGACACGTTTTTCAAGTGGGATAGGCATCCTGCCTGTCGAGTCGCAAACCTCAGGCTGGAAGCCTAAGCCACAGTCTGTCGCTCGAGTCGAACAATGCGTTCGTTTCATCCTCGGTGATGAAGACGGCGTGACACTGAATCGTTTGGCGGCGTACCGTGACGCGAAGTCCGACTTCGATCGTGGAGCCGTCCTGCCACCGGAAACGATGGAAGGTCTGCGAAGCCGATATCACAGGCATCGTACCAACGCCGAAGTACTCGAACTGACGAAGTCTCAGCTGACGACCGGTCAAAAGATCGCCGTCCAGCGCAAGGCAGAACAGTCGGGCGTGGAGGTCGAGTTCGATCCAGCGAAGTACGACGCAGTTCGACTGTACGTTTACGCGTTCGAGATGGGCATGACCGATGAAATTCGTCAGGCCCTTCGCGACAAGGCGGAAGCAGCCGCCGCACGACTGCCAGTGGCGTTCGAGCGAGTGGGCGTGCTGATTGACTCATCGCAATCGATGATCGGTCATGACACACAGGCTCGTCGTCCGATCGCGACGGCACTTGCGCTACGCGACTTGTTGTCAGCGACTGCAGATGATGCGGTTGCGATTACTTCGGATGGCCGACCATGCGAGAGCTACGAACTGGTTGAACCGTCAGGCGACACGTCGCTGGCGGCAGGATTGGTTCAGTTGCTGAAGTCCGCTCCAGACGTCGTATTCGTTCTGTCGGATGGATACGAAAACGCGCCGGCCGGACGCTTCGGCGAAACGGTCGCGGCCGTACGACGAATTGGTGTTCAAACGCCGATTCACCAATTTACGCCGGTCTTCGCGGCCGAATCACAAGGCGTTCGCACGCTGAGCGATTCCGTGGTTGCGATGCCGGTTAGCAAGCCGGAAGCAATCGGACTTGGATTGCTGAAGGCGTTAATCGAGTCCGACGTCGACCGAGGCGTCGCGGCGTTGTTCAGAGTCGTGAGTCTTGAGTCGCGAGACTCGAGGATGACGCTTACGACTTCCTCAGTGACTTGATCAATCCCGCGAGAACGCGAGCGGCTTCGTCGGCAACACCGGCAAGCCGCTTGTTTTCATCGGGATCTGTGTAGCCGAGTCGATCCGCGATGGTCAGTTGATACTCCGCCTCGCGAAGTGACCCGAATGCCATGTCAAGAAAACGAACGAAATCTGCTTGTGATTGCCTTGCGCATCCTTCGACGATGTTCGATGCGACTGACACCGAGGCTCTTCGAACTTGCGATGTCAGACCGAACATTTCGTCTTTCGGAAATGTCTTGGTCACGCGATAGACAGCCAAAACAAGTTCATCTGCAAGCTCAAAGGCACGAAGCTTCCGGTGATCTCTCATTTGGGACAGTCCTGAGGATTGAGTCGTGAGTCGCGAGTAATACCCAATACCATAGCAATGTATTGCAACTCCAAAACACGAAGGCACATCCAATTTATCATTCCGCCCCCCCTTGAGGCTCAAGCCTCACCCTTCAAGACTCAAGACCGGAGACTACCACCATGCCATTCTTCCGCAAGACTCGAGACTCACGACTCAAGACTACCATCCGCGAAGTCCTGCGCGGATGCGAAGCTGGCCGGCTGCAGAGCGTTGGCTACATGCAGGTCATCCCATTAGTTAGCGACTTGAACGACGATCGATTCGTATCGCCGGTGCAGTGCGATGCGGATGTCTACACGACCAGCTACGGGACGCTCGGCTTCCGCAACTCGAGCGATTCGGTGATGATTGTTCCGTGCCATGCCGGCTATGTCGTTAAGCAGCACGCACAGGACCACGCGATGGCGCACGCCGGCGTGGTCGCTGCTGCTGGCGATCGCCGGTACGACACCGCGGCCTGCATCCAGGCATCGCAAGGTGGATTCATCAAGAAGGGTTCGTACCGCATGTTGATTCTGCCGCACGCGTTGCGAGAGCATGCATTGCAGAAGCGAGGCGAGAAGAACTACCAGAAGCTGTGGGACGACATCTCGGTGTTCAACCAGCGATTCGGAGTGAACGGTCAAGGTCACCTCGAGTACTTCTTAAAGGCATTCAAGAAGGAACTGGACGAGTTCGTCGCCGAGTTCGAGTGCGTTCCTCGGCAAGTCGGAGCGATCGTCTTGGTCGATGACCGCGTTGTCGGCATCGAGCGGGCACCGTCTCACGATTACTGGCTGAGCATCTGGCCGAGCCTGATTCGCGAGTGCTACGGATCGCTGGCGATTGAGGCAGCCAAGGCAAACGGAGATCGAGCACCAGACCGATCACCGCGAGTCCAATTGCCGGTTGAGATCGCATCGCTCGACGAGCTGGAATCGTTGATCGCCGAGATCGCTTCGCAAGAAGACGAACGAGCCCGATCAACGGTCCGCGAGCTACTCGACGAACCACTTGACTTGCAATACGAAGAAGCTGTGTCTGACCGACGGGTTGGGGCCGACGTGTCGATCGACACCGCAACCTCGGAGCACTTCACCGGCCAAGTGATCCGTGACGGCGACAAGATCGTCTACGCATCACTTCCAGCCACGAGTGCCTTCGTCAAGAGTCAAGAGTGGACACGAGCCGAGCCCTTCTC
>NZ_DDGH01000057.1:22613-38771 GCF_002337565.1 Rhodopirellula sp. UBA1907
CACGAGCCGAGCCCTTCTCGATCTGATAGGGTCGAGAAATCAAAGCCAAGCCAAACGCCTGCGTCGGAGCAATCCCCCGCGGGCGTTTTTTGAAGCAACCTCTACAGACTGTCTTGTCAGTGATACACTACGCCGGACTCGACGAGATGCAAATCAACCATTTAACGACTGTATTTCACTGGCAGTTCGTGACATGTGGCCAGTGAGGGATCGATTGGAAGTCTTACAAGCACGCCGACACTTTCTCCGAGCTTATCCGCAAACAACGATCCCCAGTCTTCACTTCTTTGATGATACAGGTCGTCCCAGATTTCTTCGCGATAAAGAGTGAGCACCATATCCTCGGACACATTTAGTTCCCACTGAACTAAATCGATTGATTCAGACACTCGTACAAACATATTGGGCCGCGTAAGGCACCAAAGAAACTGCGTCTCACCCTTGAGCCGCTTATGAAGTTTCGGAAGTGCTTCCCGATAGAGCCGGTCTCGCCAGTGCCTGCTTGTCGTAGGGTCAATCCGAAGATTGGGTGAGGTCAACGGGAAGCTGCTGGGGTGATTTGTCCAAACAGTCACTTTTCGCGGCTCCTCGTTGAAATCAACTTGATGTCCATGCTCTTCGATTCCATTATCCAGTGCCCCCATCACCTGGAGCGACCGGTGAGTATCCGAACTCTCCGAGCCTCCGCACCACACGCTGAGAAGGCCGCTTCGCGCCAAAGCACGCGAACCCTTGTTTTTCGGTACGGAAATGAAAGATGGGATCGGCGATTACCTCGCCCGTCTTCGTGACCAACGGCTCTTGGTTAATCGGGTAGCTTTTCCAAACGTCAAGAAGCCATTTCCGGTGCTCATGGCCGATTTGATCCAGGATCGCAATCAAGTCATCCTGGACGGTGGCGTCAGATTCGATCGCAGGGGATTCTTCCAAACTATCGAGGCAACCTTCGATTACCTCATACAACTTTTTTTGCTCATTCCCATTCATTGACTGTGCAAACATCGTCAGGATGGAGCGAGCTCTCGTCATCGCCACGTAGAGGTTGTTCGCAAGAATGCCCACGCCCCTTGCGCAAAACTGATCGACTCCTGGGATGATGATCACCTCAGCTTCATAGCCCTTGAACGAATGTGACGTTGTGGCGATCAGCATGTTTTCGCTGCGTTCAAACGGTTTGTTTGTTTGGACAGAAAGCTCCACATTGAGATCAGAGAGAATTGGGGCAACACCCTGCCGGAGGCGGTGAGCAATGTTCATACCGTTGTAAATCATGCAAATATCCGACGGCCGAACACCATCATCCTCGATCAGCTCACGACAGTAGTGCCCGATGGCCGTCATCTCAGTGTCGAGACTTTGGTAGCGTCGCAACTCAGGTTTTGGACCATCAACTTGGTTGAACCTGACTCGCCACCACTCCTGTTCACCCCGTTTGGCACGCTCGATCAGACCACGCGAAAGCAATTCTTTGTGATCAGGATTCGATTCTGGTGACTGAAACCGGTAAAGGACGTTCAGTGCCAGTTCTGTGATGGGGCGAGTGCTTCGGAAGCTCTCTTTCATCACAGTACTACGTCCACGCATGTCCAGTCCCAGCTCTGACCAAGTGGGCGTGCTACGTCCGTAGATATTCTGGGCATTGTCGTAGAAAATATTGACACTGCGACTATTGGCGTCTTCCGCATCGGATTGTTTCACCAGAGCGGAAAGCAGTTTGAGAGTGTTCGGGCCCAAGTCTTGAGCTTCGTCAATGAACAAAGCATCGCATCGAGGCGACAAGCTTGCGGCCGAGCGGCGCGCGAGAAAGTCCTCACTGACCCGGTCGTAATCGAACTCCTTTCGCGACAAGGCTAGCCCCGCTTCTGGGAGCAGCACTTGCAGGATTTCGCGAACGTGGAAGAGCTTCACTCGTTCCCACGGAAATGCTCGGCCGGGACTCACTTCCTCCCATGCAGATTGAATCGACTCGGCAATTAGCGATTGCAGGGAGCGGTTTGCAAAAACGGCCCAGATTCTGATGTCAGCGTCATTCGCCAATCGTTGCACTGATTTGGTCAACCAATTTGCAAGTACCACCGTTTTGCCACTACCAGCGACACCGCGAACCAATCGAGGCTTGCCATCCAACTCTAAGCCGCACAAACGCTCCTGTTCCTGCGAAAGAACTGGACGCATTCGCTTGCGACTTTCCAGCTGTTTTCCAATGGCATAATCTGCTGTGGCGGATGCAACCCTTGACTCATCTGTTGCGTCCGCATTGACGGCATCCCATTCAATGGATTTGCCTCGTCGATTTAGCACCATCGGGGTCAAATGTTTTTGAAGAGATGCCAAGAACGGTGCTTGCATTTCTGCGCGGCTCGCCAGGACAATCACCGTTTCACGGGCACGGCTCAGGCCCACGTTGACCAGTCGTTTCCATTCATCGTACGGCCAAGCGGTACTTCCTGCGTTCACCGTGTCAAATATCACGACATTCGCTTCACTCCCCTGCTGGCTATGGACCGTCGAAGCGCTCCACCCTTGATAACGTCGCTTGACGAGATACTCACCAATCGATTTCGCCTGAGCTTTGAACGGTGAAATATACAAGCCATTGGTCCACTGCAGTCGCTGATCAAGGAAGAGCTTCTCCAGCACCTGCACGGTTCCAGCCCGAACCCAACTGCGATTCCCGGGGCCGCGGGTTGCGCGGATCGTTGGGATATCCTTCGCATCGTCATCTAAGACGTACCATATCGCCCTTGGGGCATTCTGGAGGAGCGGTGGCAGCTCAAAATCGCGATCGTCTACTTCTGGGGCAGTCTTCAGCACACCGTCATACTGGTAGGCAGAGACGACACAACAGATCTCCGCACGCATACGTCGCTGTTCACGCAGGACGTTAACTCCGGGCTGCGCGACAGTGAAATCATGTAGATGGGAAAGACCACTGCTCGCCAGCCACTTCCCTTGCTTCGGCTCCAGCAGGCGGCTAATGCGACTGATGGGAGCGAGCTGTTTGGAGTCACCTACCAGGACAACTCGCCGGCTGGCGAGCATCGAAAGAGCAGCAACCGCGACACGCGACATTAATCCGGCTTCATCGATAAAGATGGTCGTGAACGGAGCGTAATCCTCTTCGAGCGACTCGATTACTTCGTCACGGGCCAACATCGTCGTTGCCTTGAACGAGGTCGCAACGACCACCTTTACGTTTTCATTCAAAAAATTATGTTTCGCTGCGTCACGCATCAACTCTCGGCATCGCTTGATTTCCTCACGAACAATGGCTTTGTCTTCCGGAGTCTCGCACGCAGCCAACCGCAAACCCAATTCCTCCATCTCAGCGAGGTACTCCGCCTCGGTCCCACGCAACATTCCCGTTAATCCGGAAAGCTCGAAACGCTTGTAGGAAGCCCCTTTGCCAATCCGCAGCAATTGCCCGGCGTCGAGGTCGTAGCCCAATCGACTCGCCGACTTGCCAATCGCCTCAGCCACGGCATCCGTAGCCTTGTTCGTCGTTGAAACAACGAGGATCCGTTCGGTAGGATCTTCGAGAATTGCTGCGACTTGACGGCCGGTGGTAAAAGTCTTTCCCGTCCCCGGCGGCCCCCAAAGCACACTCCACGAATGCCTCCACCAACTCTGTAATTCTGCGAGCCCAACGGTTGGAGACTCGGACTCTGGCGATCGAACACTCGGATGAATTCCGCCTTCGGCAGCACTCAAACGTAGTGGAAGCGAAGCCCTAACTGAATCAAAGCGTGACTCGTTGTAAATCGCGTCCAGAACAGCAAGAAATTCAAAGGGCCGCACGTAGAAAGACCCGCGACGTGGCGGATGTTCTGGATCGGACACCAAGATGAAGATCCGTCCGGTGGCCTCGTCTACCTCGAGGACTTCACCAGACCAGATGATCGAGTCCTCAACATCGGCATCAAGAGAGCCGTTCTCAAAGAAGCTTGCCTCGTCCGCCTCAAATTCCTTCAGTGTCAGTGGTCGAAACGCAACGGCTCCTTCCCAAGTCCAATCGAACTCAACCGCGTGACCGATCTCTAGCTCGTAAATGACACCGGTATCCGATTCCGAAATCGCTTTGACATTCCGGCATCGCATTCGTTTCCATTTCGCAGCATCTTGAAATTCACGACGAATCGCCCGAGACGCATCCAAAAGGGTCGCACGCAGCATCGAATCGTCCGCTCCTGGTAAGTTCAGATCGATCGGAAACGCGGCTTGAGCAAAAGATTGCCCCGCACCTTCGTCTTGGTCAACATCTGATTGACTCGCAGGGTCTTCGAGATCCTGTTCCGGAGCTTCACTCATTGCTTCTTCGCTTTCAAATCTCTGCTGGTCTCGCTCTTCAGAATGCGGTCAATTGTTCGGTCGTCCATCGCCGCAAGCTTGCGAAATGCATCGGGCCGTTCGCAAACTCTCTTGCGTATCGAATCAGGCACTCGATTGGTCAAGAGCATCAGTTCATCGACGTCCGCTTTCAGTTCAACAGCCAACTTGCGCAGAAACTTTTCTGACGGGTAATCGCCAAATTGCAGCCGCTCGTTTTCGACTTTGCTGATGTAGCTGACACTTACAGACATTCGCTCAGCGAGCTCGGCCTGAGTGAACCCAGTTGATTCGCGCAAAGCGCGAACTCGGTTGCCGAATTTCATAAACATTTCCTGCCGCTGGAGTCGGGAGGTCCAGTAGCTAAGTCTGGTTGTCGACAGAGCTGCTACAACCTATGCTACCGCTACTTTTTAGTCAACAATTTCCGGCGTGGGTCTGGCCCCATCACTGATTCGTCCCGGGGCATTGATACGACACGATCAAGGACGAACACTTCGGTGACACCGTACCATTCTCAATACTGGGCACACCTGCTGACGCTTCGTCGTGACGGCGGCAGCATCGAGAACCTGACCCAGTCGATTGCCGGCAGTCGAGTCGACCTGAACCCGCACCAAGTCGATGCGGCACTTTTCGCTCTTCGATCACCACTGTCGCACGGCGTGGTCCTAGCCGACGAGGTGGGCCTGGGTAAAACAATCGAAGCAGGGATCGTTCTCGCTCAGCGTTGGGCACAGAGAAAACGGCGAATCCTGCTGATCCTGCCTGCGACACTTCGCAACCAATGGCAACAGGAATTGGACGAGAAGTTCTTTCTTCCGTCCATCGTGTTGGATGGCCCCACCTTCAACCGCATGAGGAAAGCGGGCTCACCGAATCCATTCGTGCAGGACGACCAGATCGTCATCTGCTCGTACCACTTCGCAGCCTCCAAATTCGAATTCGTCGCATCCGTCCCCTGGGACCAGATCGTCATCGACGAAGCCCACCGAATGCGGAACGTCTACAAAGACAAAGACGGCAAGAGCATGGCCGGCCGAATCAGCGAAGCCATAGGATCAGCCCACAAGCTACTGCTTACCGCCACGCCGCTGCAAAACTCACTGATGGAATTGTACGGGCTCGTCAGCGTGATCGATGAACACGTGTTCGGCGATGCAGCCTCGTTTCAAGATCAGTTCGTCCGCAATTCGAACGAGCAACAACGCAATCGAATGCTCAAGGACCGACTCGCCCCGGTTTGCATCCGAACTCTGCGTCAGCAGGTCAGCGAATACGTTTCCTACACCAGCCGAATCCCAATCACCCAGGACTTCACGCCCAGCGACGACGAACAAAAACTCTATGACAGTGTCTCTGCATTCTTACAACGTGACACTCTCGTATCACTTCCAGCCAGCCAACGACAACTGATCACATTGGTGCTGAGGAAACTGTTGGCGTCATCGACGTTTGCCATCTCCGCAACACTACGTCGACTCGTCGACCGCCTTGAAACCATGATCGAGGAAAAGGCACAGGCCGAAACCCTATCAGACAATGGGCCGTTATCAGCGCCCGACGACACCGAAACACCGGCCAACGAAAACCTGTTGATCGAAGCGGACGACTTTGAACCGATCGGCGCCCTGGCCGACGAATGGGACGATGAGCCACATGATCAGGTGTCAAATGCAACGGACTCCAAGGCAGTCATTGCCTCGACGGCTCACCAAAACGCCAATCGCACCAACGCTTTACCGCCGACGCAAAGTATCCGAGCCGAGCTCGAAGAGCTCTTGTCCTTCAGCACGCTCGCCGAGGGTATCACCGAAAACGCCAAAGGCGACGCCCTTCTGCCTGCGTTGCAAACCGCCTTTGCAAAAGCCGAGGAACTGGGAGCCCAGCGGAAAGCCGTGATCTTCACCGAGTCGCGACGTACGCAGAACTATCTTTTTCGACTGTTATCGGAAAACGGGTACGACGGTGAACTCGTGTTAATGAACGGCGAGAATGATGACCCATTGTCTCGCCAAATCTATCGCGACTGGCGAGCACGACATGCGGACGAATCTCGCGGAAGCGGGTCGAAGGCCGTTGACGTCAAAACTGCGATCGTCGAAGCGTTTCGTGACTCCGCTACCATCTTGATCGCAACCGAGGCTGCCGCGGAAGGCGTCAACCTGCAGTTCTGTTCGCTGGTCGTCAACTTCGATCTACCGTGGAACCCACAGCGTGTCGAACAGCGAATCGGACGCTGTCACCGATACGGCCAGAAACACGATGTCGTCGTTCTAAATTTGCTGAACCGAGACAACGAGGCCGACCAAAGAGTCCTTGAACTTCTCAGCGAAAAGTTCCGTTTGTTCGACGGCGTCTTCGGTGCCAGCGATCAAGTGCTCGGCGCTTTGGAATCGGGAGTCGATATCGAGCGACGAATTGCCGAGGTTTACCAGACGTGCCGAAGCCCCGAGGAGATCGCTGCCGCGTTTGCGTCCCTGCAAACCGACCTGGAAGACCAGATTGGGCAGCGAATGGAAGACACTCGGCAAATGTTGTTGGAGAACTTTGACGAACAAGTCACCGAACGATTGAAAGTCTTTCGGGACCAAACGCTCGAAAGCCTCGACGACCGACAACGATGGCTGCTGAGTCTGACCAAGGCCGAACTAAATGGAAACGCGACGTTCGACAAGAACGAGCCACGCTTCACCATCAACGGTTCTGCACATTCCGCTCCCTTGAACGACGACACGAACGCGGGGCAAGAGCTGCTGCAATCCCTGGCCGGTCGTTCGTTCCACTTCGACTGGAAGAAAGCGGAGTCCGGCGGCGAGACGTTCTATCGCACCGAGCATCCTTTGGCGAATGCCCTAATCACTCGCTCATTGCAACGCAATCTCTCCGTAGCCGAGGTCAAGTTTGATTACGCGGCATACGGCGGCGTGATTGCTGTCCTCGAACCGTTGATTGGTGAATCGGGTTGGCTGCAGCTATCGAAGCTAACGATCGAGACCCTCGACCGGGAAGAATTCTTGATCCTGGCTGCACTCACCGATGACGGGCGAACGCTCGACACTGAGCAATGCGAAAAGCTGCTGCGACTGCCCGCGAGTATTGTCGGCGACGCCGCAACGTCACCCCCAGATCTTTCCTCGGCATCCGACGAAGAAAAAGCTCGCTGCATGCAGGAAGTTGACCGACGCAACGCCGAGCTGTTCGACCAGGAGGCTCTCAAACTGGACTTGTGGTCCGATGACCTTAAACAAGGCCTCGAACGAGAGATCAAGGAGATGGACAAAGCGATCAAGGAAGCTCGCAAAGTCGCATCCGCCGCCGAAACGCTCTCCGACAAACTGGCAGCCCAAAAGTCGATCAAGTCGCTTGAAAAAAGCCGCAAGGAGAAACGCAAACGGCTGTACGAGGCCCAGGACGAAATTGACGACAGGCGAGAAGAATTGATCGAGCAGGTCCAGGCCCAGCTCGAACAGCGAGTCAGCTCGTCCGAAGTCTTCACGCTTCACTGGACGCTGGAGGCGACTCGATGACTGCTCGCGTATCTGCCATCTGTCGAGTCCCGCGGTCGCCACGGGAAAAAGTATTTTCGTCTGAAACTGCCGGAATTTCCGGCAATTCGACGAAAATTTCTTGTCAACACAACAATGATTGTTTGATCCGTCTTGATTTTCGGCGTTCAGCGACCGATACTGCTAGCAACACACCCGTCGCACCACTCCCGAGACCAGCTGCGTGCTATCTCGATGACGTGCATCAAGGACGGGTTTCTTTTTTGCGCTCACCCAATCTCGCTGAGCGGCGATTTTCGTCACGCAGGCAAGAAAACATTACAGTCGCCCCGCCTCTCACGCTTCGGCGTGACGCGTATCTCGGGCGGCTTCTTTTTGCCCTTCCTCTTTTTGGCGAGGAGGTGCGATGACCGGTCGTCCCTACGACAAGCCATGGTGCAGTCTCGAAAACCAACTGCAGAAGATCCGTGATCGTGGCATCGTCGTACATGATGAAGACGCTGCGATCCGATACTTGCGGCATCTCAATTACTACCGCTTCAGCGGGTATTGCCTGGCTTTTGAGACCGAGCGGCATGTCTACCCAGACGGTACGACGTTCGAGCAAATCATCCAGGCATACGAATTCGATCTTGATCTTCGCGACTTGTTAACCGAAGCATTGGAGACGATCGAAGTCGACTTGCGAACCTCCTTTGCCTATCACTTTGGTGAAAAATACGGTGCCTTTGGTCACGTCGAAGAACATAACTTCTTTCACACGTTCGACCACGACGATTGGATTGGTCGACTTCGCGAAGAAGCGACACGAAGCAGCGAACTGTTTGTAACTCATTTCCAAAAGACTTACGCAGAGTACCCTGATCTGCCGGTCTGGATGGTGACGGAGGTCGCGTCGTTCGGCGGACTGTCCCGCATGTATTCGGGAATGAAGCGATCCGATCAAAAAACGATCGCGCAGCAATACCGATTGCAACCCGACGTCGTTGGAACGTGGATGCACCATTTCGTTTACGTCCGCAACCTGTGCGCCCATCACGCTCGACTTTGGGATCGACAATGGTCGATTCGACCTGCGATCCTTCGTTCCAAAGAATGGCAACCGAAGACGCTCCCGGATAACAGCCGCTTGTTCGTAACCCTGCTTGTAATCAAGTACATGCTCAAGCGGATGCCTGCGGTGTCTCCGTTCATGGTTCGGTGGTCAAAACGAGTCGAAGAGCATTTGGACAACCCACCGTCGGTTGCAAAACCACTCTTGCCCATGGGACTGACGTACAACTGGAAACAACACCCGGTCTGGCGATAACCAAACTTCAATCAGCAACGTAGAAACGAATGGCAAAGAAACAGAAGCTTGAATTGACATGGATCGGCAAGGAAAAGCGTCCGCGGCTGGAGCCTCGTGTTCTGCTGGAAGATCCGGAGAAGTCATACCACGCATCAGCACGAGTCAGCGAGAACGATCAGTTCGACAACCGATTGATCTTTGGCGACAACCTGCTGGCACTGAAAGCTCTTGAGCAAGAGTTTGCTGGAAAGGTGAAGTGCGTGTTTATTGATCCACCGTATAACACGGGATCAGCATTTGAGCATTACGAAGATGGGCTTCAGCACTCGATATGGCTTGGTTTGATTCGTGATCGCATCTCAATACTGAGAAGAATGCTGAGTGCCGATGGATCGCTTTGGATAACGATTGACGATAGGGAGTCACACTATCTCAAAGTCCTGTGCGACGAAGTTTTTGGTCGAGAGAACTTTGTTTGCAACGCCATTTGGCAGAAGAAGTACACGGTTGCTAACGATGCAAAGTGGTTGTCCGAAAACCATGATCACGTACTGGTCTATGCCGCCAACAAAGAATCGTGGCGTCCATATCGATTGGAACGAAGCGCCGAGATGGATAAGAGGTACAGAAACCCTGACAAACATCCAAAGGGGCCTTGGAAAGCAACACCGCTTTATGCCAAACGCAGTGCTACGGCAAAGGAGAAGGAGTTCAGCCATACGTTCAAGAATGGAGTAACCTGGACCGCACCTCCTGGAACGAGCCCTCGCTTCCCCACTGACAAACTAATTCAGATGGACGAAGGCGATGAAATATGGTTTGGGGTAGATGGAACTGCAACTCCATCTAGAAAGACCTTTTTATCTGAACTAAAGGCGGACGGGCCTCCCGCACCGTCAGTCTGGCTTCATTCAGATGTTGGCAGCAACCACGAGGCACGTGAAGAAGTTAAAGCCGCGAACCCAAGCGATCCTTTCGCGACGCCCAAACCTGAAAGATTGATTAAGCGGGTTTTGGACCTCGCGACAAGGGTCGGAGATTTGGTCTTGGATTCTTTCGCTGGATCAGGCACCACGGGTGCAGTAGCCCACAAAATGGGGCGCCGATGGATCATCGGTGGAACTCGGGGACCACTGTCACACGCACATCATTCCTCGTTTGAAGAAAGTCATCGACGGTGAAGATTCAGGCGGAGTAACTGAGTCAACCAACTGGAAGGGTGGTGGTGGTTTTCGCTACTACACGCTCGCCCCGTCGCTGCTGACCGAAGACGAATTTGGAAACTGGGTCATCAGTGACAAATACAACGCTGCGATGTTGGCCGAGGCGGTCTGCAAGCTGGAAGGTTTCACCTACGCACCTTCGCCCGACCACTACTGGCAACACGGCAAGTCGACTGAAAACGATTTCATCTATGTCACGACGCAAACGCTGACGCGCGAGCAACTTCAGCATCTTTCAGACCAAGTCGGTCCCGAACGCAGCCTGCTCGTCTGCTGTAGCGCCTACCGAGTCCGTCGCCTGGAAGACTTCCCCAACCTGACGCTCAAGAAGATCCCGCGTGCCGTCATGAGCAAGTGTGAATGGGGCAAGAACGATTACAGCCTGTCGGTCGAAGCATTGCCTGACGCTCCCGAACCTGACTTGGAGGACTCCGACGATCTCGCCGAAGACCTCCCCAAAAACAGCCGTCAGCGACGCAAGATGCTCAATGACGACATGCCGCTATTCGCTGAAGAAACGGACGACAAATAGATACCGCATCGAGACTGCAACCCCCATCCGTACATGCCGAACTAGATCCCCAACATGAATCACCACGTCAACGCCATCGCGAATCGTTTATCACTCCGTAGCCCGCAACGACGCAGTCTGGAAATTCTATCCGAGATTTGCGAACTGATTCCGCTCGAAAAGGATGCCGACCTGCAAACGCAGCTCGACTCTGTCCGTGACTCGTTCGAGACCGTGGAAGACTTTGAACGTGATTTTCCCTCGTTGTGTTTCGCACTGGCAACGGGTGTCGGCAAGACGCGACTGATGGGCGCGTTCATCGCCTACTTGCACCGTGCCGAAAAGGTCCAGCATTTCTTCGTGCTGGCACCGAACCTGACCATCTATCGCAAGCTGATCGCCGACTTCACCCCCGGCACACCGAAGTATGTCTTCCAAGGCATCAGCGAATTTGCAACTCGACTGCCGCAGGTGATCACGAGCGACAATTACGAAAGCGGCATCGGGGTGCGCAAGGACGGCTACGACGCACGCGGCCAGCAAATGATGTTCGATGACTCGCCGATCCACATCAACATTTTCAATATTTCCAAGATCAATAGCGAAGCGAGAGGCGGGAAGGAACCGCTGATCAAACGGTTGAATGAATACATCGGCGACAGCTATTTCGATTACCTGGCCGGGCTGGACGACTTGGTCCTGTTGATGGACGAATCCCATCGCTACCGGGCGAGTGCAGGCGTCAAAGCGATCAACGAATTGAAACCGATCTTGGGTTTGGAGTTGACCGCCACGCCCCAAGTCGAAAAGGGCAAGTCGACCATTCCATTCAAAAATGTGATCTACTCCTATCCGCTCGCGTCGGCACTTACCGACGGTTACATCAAACAAACCGCAGTTGCCACCCGGTCCAACTTCACCACCGACGGTAAAAGCGAAGAGGATCTCGAAACCATCAAATTGAAAGATGGCGTGCTGGTTCATCAAGAAACGATGACTCAGTTGCAGATCTACGCGACCGAAAACAACGTTCGCCGAGTCAAGCCATTCATGCTGGTCGTCGCCCGCGATATTGAGCATGCCAGTGAGCTTGAGAAGCGAATGGAAGACAAAGAGTTCTTCGACGGTGCTTACAAGGGCAAGGTCATCACCGTCCACTCGAAAAACAAGTCCGAAGAATCGGATGACATTGTTGAAAAACTGCTGTCCGTGGAAGACCCCGCGAACCCCATCGAGATCGTCATCCACGTCAACATGCTCAAAGAAGGCTGGGACGTTACGAACCTGTACACGATCGTTCCGCTGCGGAAAGCCGACTCAAGAACGCTGGTCGAACAATCAATCGGACGCGGGCTGCGTTTGCCGTACGGGAAGAGAACGGGAGTTCCCGAGGTAGATCGCCTAACGATCGTCGCCCACGACAAGTTTCAAGAGATCGTTGACGAGGCCAATCGCGGCGATTCGATCCTGGTGACCGGCGTCATCATCGGCGAAGACATCCCGGACAAGAAGTCCAAGGTCATTGAGGTAAAACCGAATCTATTGGATCACCTCGTTGGAAACGCAACGGAAGGGGGCGCGGACGGCAATGACACCGATGACGTTTCAGGGCCTCGCACGAAACCGCTCTTCACAGACGACGACGAGGTTGATATTGCCACAAAGACGCTGGACATCATCCAGAACGAGTTCGATCGACTTCCCCGATCCAAGGATCTGACAACACCCGAGATCCGCGAAAAGCTCGTTTCTCGCGTGAAGGAAACCCTGAAGGTCAGCCAGCCCAATCAGGAAGGCATGGAGGATGGGCCCAGCGACGAAACGATCAGTGAAACGGTCCAGAAAGTCACGGACGCCTACACCGTGATGACCATCGACATCCCCAGGATCACCGTCGTTCCAAGCGGAAAGGTGACGACCGGATACCGCGACTTCGATCTTGATACGACCACGGTGACTCAACAGCCCGTCGACGATCAGATCCTGATCCAGACCCTTCGCGAGAACAAGCAGTATCGTTTGGCTCGACTGAAATCCGCGAATGAAGATCGGCTGGAAGATTACATCGTTCGTGGTTTGATCGACTGCCCCGAGATCGACTACGACTCCACGAGCTCGTTGCTGTACAAGTTGACCGGACAACTCGTTGCCAAGTTGCGATCGTACCTGTCCGACGATGAAGCCGTTGCGAATGTCTTGCAGGTCAATCACAGCACGTACGTTGGTCTGATCCGATCACAGATGCAGCAGCATTTCTTCCAAGAGGCCGAAGAATACGAAGTGAATGTGACACGGGGCGTGATGAAGTTGCGTCCAGCGGCACTGCAATACAGCGAAGACGAGAAGGTTCGGCCGTTCCGACAGCCTGTCGATGAGAAGAAGAACATTCGACGCATGGTCTTCGGAGGGTTCAGCAAGTGCCTATTCAAAGTTCAAAAGTTCGATTCCGACAGCGAACGACGATTCGCTGTGGTTTTGGAGAATGATTCGGAGGTCCAGAAATGGGTCAAACCGATCAAGACCGCATTTCAGATCGAATACGAAAACGGGCAACTCTACGAGCCTGATTTTGTCGCGGAAACTCAGTCCGCCTACTACATCTGCGAACCCAAAGCTGCCGACGAGATTGAGGATCCCGTGGTCCTGAAGAAAGCCGCCGCCGCAATCAACTACTGCAATAGTGCAACCAATGTCGCTGACAAACCGTGGCACTATCTGCTGATTCCCCACAACGCCATCAACGAGTCTCAAACACTGGCCGGTTTGGAGGCTCAGTACAAGCTGGAGGCAACGCAGTGAGTGACGGCACGAACTTTCCACACCAGGAGTTCACCGACGGAGATTCCCCCATTCGTCAGCTCTCGGGTGACGTGCTGAATCGTGGACGGTTTTGCATCTCGCTCGCGGATGTGATCCGCGATTGGCGCGATCAATCGGGACTAGTGATCGGGCTACATGGTGTGTGGGGTTCGGGCAAGACCTCGGTCAAGAACATGGTTGTCGAGCTGCTGAAAGAACGTCAGCCGCCGTTGACCGTCATCGAGTTCAATCCGTGGTCGTGGTCAGGGGAGGAGAAGCTCTCAGTTGCCTTCTTTGAAGAGATCGGAAACTCAATCGAAGCCTCAACCAATCTCGCATCAAACGGAACGCTCGCGTCGACCTGGCGCAAGTACTCGGCGCACCTGACCCTGGGAAGCTCTGCATTGAAAGGGCTCAGCGTGGCCACGGAGGCTGCCGGCGTCCCGTGGGCACCTCTTCTGCTGCGTGGGCTTGCAGGAGCCGCAGACCAATCCGCGGATATTACAGCGAAGGCTGCGGACGCCGCGGCGACAGAACCGGAACAACCACTGTCGGAAATCCATCAGCAACTCCGTGAACAGCTGGCAAAGCTCGAGCATCCAATACTTGTCGTTCTGGACGACATCGATCGACTATCGAAACAAGAAATCGCGATCTTGTTTCGGCTCGTCAAAGCGAACGCCAATTTTCCCAATCTCGTTTTCCTGACGCTTTACGATCGCGCAATCGTCGAGAATGCACTCGACGACTACACCGGCTCATCGGGTGCAGAATTCCTGAAGAAGATCGTCCAAGTCACGTTTGACTTACCAACGGTGGACCGAATGGATTTAGATACCGTGCTGACGGATCAACTGAATTGCGTCATTGCCAAAGTGCCCAACAGAGTCGAGTTTGATACTGACCGATTTCAAAAGGTCTACAACGAGGGCTTGGCTCCGTACTTTTCAACGCTGCGAGACATCAAACGGTTCTTTTCGAGCTTCTCCTTTCACGTCACGATGTTCTTCAATCAGGGTGAATTTGAAGCGAATCTTCTCGACCTACTCTGTTTAGAAACTCTGCGGGTATTCGAGCCACAGGCGTATCGGCATCTCGAGACGCATCCCGAGTGCGTCTTCGGACCGGGGCTGACGTTTAGATCAACGGACGAACAGCGAAAAGAACAAACCACACAAATCAATGTCCTTATCGAAGCAGCTCAAAAGCATCGAGCCACTCATGAAATCCTCGCCTCTGTCTTTCCCCAGATTGGTTGGGTACGTGACAAGATGGGGCACGGCATGGGATTTGAAAATGGGTGGGCTCGAGGCCGAAGGGCTTGCCACGGCGAACACTTTGAGCGGTACTTTCGCTTCACCACAGAGCCCCTTGAGTCTTCGGCCGCCTTCTTAGGACAACTCATCGAAGCCACGTCAGAAAGTGACGAATTCTGCAATCTCCTTCTATCATTCAAGGAACCGTCAAAGATCGCAAAGGCACTGCGACGTTTCGAGTTGAACACCGAAGACCTTCCAGAACCTTCCGTCTATCCGGTAATTCAAGGATTGTACAGGCTTGGTGACGAAATCCCGCCCCATCAACTCGGGCTAAGTCCGTCATCGCCGGACATGATCGCGTGGCGAATCGTCAGTTCACTATACCTGCGGATACAAGATCCCGAAGAACGAGCCAATGCATTTTGCAAGCAGCTTGAAGAGACCCCGCATCTTTGGTTCCCAGTTCGAATCACGGCCCTGGAAGAGCCTGACCCGGGCGAACAACTCTCCCCTCAAAAAGACATCCTGACGAAAGAAACCGTGGAGCGTGCTACCGACATTTGCGCCACTAAAATCGAGGAGGCCGCGGCGAGAAATGAAATCGATGATAGCCGAATGATGTTCTACCTATACCGTTGGCGAGACTGGTCCGGTCCAGAACCCGCGCGGCAATGGGTTGCGAATTTTGTCGAAAAACCAGAACAAGCGATTCGATTCTTGCGGGAAATCACTCGCCAGGTGTTCTCGAGTCGAGGTACTCGCTTCGAACCCGACATGAATGGCGTTAACGAATTCATTAGCCCCCTCGAGTTCAGGAACAAGATTGCCTTCTTTCTGAATGGTGACGGAACTCGTGCTAACAATTCTGGTCACGACGATGAAGCGCTTAAGAAGATATGGAAGCAAGCATTCGATCGCTATGAAGCCGAGGGCGAGTCTACATGACGTCAACCTTCACCTGGCTTGGCTACTCAGAACACGAGCGTCGAAGGATGCTCGTTGTGATCGAATTGCTTGGGGAGAAGACAACTGGCGACGAGCTGGGCCTCGGTGGCGTTCGCAATTCGTTTGCGGATTTGTCATTGCCAGGAACGACCACAATCCAGACGGTGGCGAAGTGTTTTTTGATGGTTCCATAGATGTACCTAGAGCCTGAACGAAAGAGGGTTCTGCCAGCGAAGATCCAAAAGCGGGCGCGTGATTGCGAGATCTCGCTTGCTAAGCAACGCACGATCAATTA
>NZ_DDGH01000027.1:0-22595 GCF_002337565.1 Rhodopirellula sp. UBA1907
CCGGGGAGGGTAGTGCGCACCGTTTCCCATGCTCGGCCCTCACCCTCGCTTACGCCTGAACGGCGTCGCTCGACCTCCCCCAAAACTTCGTTTCGGGAGAGGTTCTCGAATGCTGAAACCAGCTAAAACGCGGCCTCGACAAACTGCCCGACCACCTTCCAAAGGGAGCGTGAAGAGTGGAGGTAATGTTGGAGGGAGAGAGCGGCATGTCGCTGGGATGAGGCTGTTCAGGCATTGTGCGTTTCATGGCTTCACTCCAAATCGTGCGTATCGATTCAGTTCCATTCGCAAATGAAGATCGTTGCGATCGGTTGTGTCTGAGTTTGCCGCATTCGGATCGTCCGATGGTGGCAACCGACTTGGGATCGGCGTGCCACTGGAACGTTTGACTTGCAGTGTGATGGCCGTTGGCAGTTCGGTTTCGATCCAGTGCACGCGAGAACCGGGTTGCAGTTCAAAGACATCCGTTCTCGTGGTGCTTGCGTCGATTTGTTCGGTCCTCTGAATTACTGGGCCCTCGACTTGATACACGACTTGCAACGAGGGCAGCGTCAACGTTTGGCCGTCAAGCGAAGCGGCGTTGGCGGCGCGGGCGTCGTCCCGGAGGATCCGTGTCAAGCGTGTCAGGTTGGTTTGGTGAGCCTGCCGGGAGTGCATTTGTTTCGAGAGTTTCATGGATTGGTGAATCCAGCCGATGGAAACAGTGATCAGGGATGAAAGCACCGAGAGCACGATCATCAGTTCAACCAAGGAATGAGCGTGTCGTTGAAGAGAGCGGTTCATTGCGACGTCTCCTCTTTGGCGGTTGTGTCCAGAACCCAGCCAACCAGTTCGAGAGGTGTGCCCGGATGGCGGCGTTTCCAATCCAATCGCAGAGCGACCCGTGGGCCGAGTTCATCGTCGATGAAGTCGCCGGACCACTCGGGTTGAGTCAACGCATTTTGGAGTTCCACCGATGCCTCGAGTTCCTCCAGAGCGGTTGCGATTTCATCCGCCGGAAGAGACGTGATCCGTTCGAGTTCGCTGGACACTGCCCAGGTCGCGATGCGTTGTTGGTTGGTGTCTTTCCAAACCCCGTGAATACGAAACGTCAACGAGGTAACGACTGACATCAGCGCGATCATGATGGAGGCGGCGACCACCAATTCGATCATCGTGAAGGCGTTTCGCGATGGCGAGGTTCGGCTTGTGGAGCGATGGTTCATCACGCGAGGGCTCCGATCAGACTGGTGAGGACAAGGAAGATCGCGATGCAGACCCAAGCCACGACAGCGGCCAGCAGAAACAGACTGGCCAACGCGATCGCTTGCGTCAGGAGGTGACGGCGAATCGAACGTCGGTCAAAGCGAGATTCTGCTAGCCATTGCAGCAGCCAGGATTGGACATCGCTCGACGCGGCCACCGATAACGCTCGGGATTCTTTGGTGGTCAGGATTTTTTCGCTGGCCAGCGTTGCCCAGGGATCTTCGCCTCGTTCAATTCGTTCGCATGACGCGGCGAGTCGACGTCGTGTTTGGGGAACGTGATGACACTTCGAAAGGGTTTCCAGTCCCGAGGCAATCGGCCGGCCGGAACCGACCACGATTGCTAGCAGTGACAGCAGGTTGACCGAAGGCGGAACGAAGCGTTCGTGCCATCGAAACGGATTGAATCGTTGGGGACGTTTCTCTCCAAAGAACAGCAAGCGTCCCAGGAACAGCATCGCGAAAATTGCGACGCCAAAAAAGAAGAACTCGCCTCCACGATGGCTGACCGAGATCAGCAAACGAGTGATCGCAGGGAGTTCCAATCCAAACTCCTCGAACATCTTTTCAAAAGTCGGCATGATGAAGATCATCATGAATGTCAGGATGAACCAAGCGACAATGAATCCGAGCAGCACGCGAGTGAACTCGGATCGCGGATTCTGCCAACTGGAATCGGTGGATTCAGATTCCAATCCTTGATCGGAGATCAATGCTTCGTAGGTTTCACTCAGGGTTCCTGTTTCGCTTGCCAAACGAATGGCCATCAAGCCGGAGGGAGCCAAGATGCCCGGTGTTTGTTCCAGAGCATCCGCAACGGGCGTGCCCGCTTTCAGGAGCATCGCCAAATGGTTCATTCGCATTCCGACGGGGCCACCGAATTCGGCTGCGAGAAGATGCACCCACTTCGCGGGATTCGTGCGTTCTTGATGAGCGACCAGCAACGTTCGCACGAGGGCTCGCTGCGGGATCGATGAAAGAGCCAACAAGCCATCGGGTGTGTTGTCGTGCGTTGGTGTGGATGAAGTGTTCATGACAACCCACTGATGAGTTGGACGAGTGGCATGAAAAGAGCTGTCATCACCCAGCCGATGGTCATTCCCAGCATGCAGACGATCATCGGCGATACCCAAATCAAAATGTCGCGGCGTCGATGTCGTTCGCGATCGCGATAGATGGCGGCGACATCTCGCATGCAGTTGGATTGCTGTTGGACCGGTTCGGTTTGCACGGCGTGGATCATCAGATGGCACGGCTTGCCATGGATGTGTGTTGGTCCTGTCAAAGGTGTTCGACCGTCGTCGATTGCTTCAACACATCCTTCGCTGAGGTTTGACATCCATCCCGGAGCACTGCTTTCACCAGCGATCTGGTAGGCCTCCCGTCGGGTCAGGCCCACGTCCAACATCATCGCAACATGTTCAGCCCACGATGCCCAAACCAGTCGGGCGGGTGTGAATAGGCGATGGCTCAATCGAACCCACGGCGGGTGTTGGCCGATCCGGCGAGACCGATAGCGAATGAGTTGCACGACCACAAAAACTGCGATGATGGTGAGCAGCAACGCCAAGCCATAGTCGCGAGTGAAGTGAGAAATCGCGAAAACCACTTTGGTAGGCAACGGCAACTCTAAGCCGAACTCGTCCATCATCTCTTCAAAGGCTGGTACTAGCAGCACGCAGATGATCATCAAGATCGCGATGCTGGCGAAGGCGAGAACCAGTGGGTAAACGAGAATGACCCACAAGCGATTTCGGGTTGGTCGGCCGGACAATGTGCTTTCCCATCGCCGAACCGCGTCTTCGAGTCTGGTCTTCTCGTCGGCAACCTCAGCGGAGCGGTTGTCTGGAGGATTCGTCAGCATCGGTTGGCAGATCGCAAGTGCTTCGGGGTGATGCAGCACGTCGTCGGCGGTCACCGGTTGGTCGAACCAGCGGCTCATCAATTCCATTTGCTGAGCCACATGGCCAACAGATTGCTGAGCAGCTTGATGCAGTTGCAACGCGATCATGGATCGTCGCGACAGCAGTTGTTCGATTTGTTTTCGAACGTGTTGCAGCCCAGGTGTTCCGGGGGCAACCAGTTCAGGAGTCACTTCTTCATCCGGAGTGTCATTCATGATGTCACTCCTGGCTGGACGAAAGCTTCCGCCACCTGGGTGTTGGCCCGTTGTGGTCGACGGACTTGGAAGTCCATCAAACGGTCGCCTTGCTCGCGTTGTGATCCGGGAAGCTCAGTTCCGGGAAGCTCAATTGCTAACTCGTTCGTATGCCGTGGTGAGACTGCGCCAACGAAGGAACCGGCCTCATTTGGATCGTTTGTTTCTCGCGCGATGGGTTGAGGTGCAGCGGGCGGCGTTGGAGCTAGCGTTTTCGGCAGGTTGCCAGCGGGAAGGTCCCGAGTGGGCATGGAAAGGTCGTGAATCAGCGACACTAGCGGATTGAACAAAGCAAAGCTGTATGCCATCACTCCAGTGCCGCCGATCAAAGCCGTCAGCACGATTGGAAGCACGACTTTCAACACGCTCATGCGATTGGAAGCACTCGTTTTGAAGTGAGTCCCCAGTCGCAGCAAGGTGGTTTCGGAGGAAGCGTTGAGCACGCGGCCGCGAAGCGTGGTCTGGACTTGGTTGCGAGTGTCAGGCCTGCTATCGAGAAGATCGCAACTTAGATTCACGGCTTCTTCAGCTGGCACATTGGTCTTGGCCATCGCGGCGATCAACCGCATCGCGACGGCGGATGCGTTGTCGCGGATAAACGCCGATCCTCCGAGTCGAGCGGCCCATCGTGAGACACCACCGGTGATCCAGATCAACAGGCATGTACCCAGTAGGACGAAGGGAGCAACGGCCAGCACGCTTGGCAGAAAATCCACGATCGGATCTGAGTGCGGAGCTTGCGGAGTGGAAGGGACTAATTGCATGTCGGCGCGCAGAGCGTTGACGCTGGGGCCGATGAAGTACGTGAAGAATGTCAAACCCAAGTAGCCGATCACTGCCAGGGTCATCAGATAAATGCATGACCCCCACAGCAAACGAGAGAGTTTCTTTTCGGATCGCGTGTCGTGGGTCAAACCGTCCAAAACGATCTGCATGTTTCCGGTGCGGTCGAACACCTCTCGAGCGGCTCGGTAACGGGGCGGCCATTCTGCCGCGGGTTGCCGTTTCAGTAGCTCGACTTTTTCCAGTGTCAGCAATCCGTCAACACTGCCGCCGGATCCCAAATGGATGGGGACGCGAGCCATTACCGCGGCGGCCAGACCGTCATGGAAGACGTTTGATGGCGGATCAGAAGTCGCCGGCGGCGTCGAGTTTGGGTCGCTCATCGTTGGCTTCCCGAATCTTGAGTCGGCTCGGTGCTTGCGCGGTGTTGTTTGGCTGGACGATGTTGATCCATCACTTCCATCAATGCCCAGTCCAGTGATTGGTTGGTCCGTGATGATCGCATCACCGCCTCTTGTTCCACTTCGTCGCTGCTCATCCGCGGAAGGGGGGCGATCGATTGCATTGATTGGCCCACCCAAACAAACGACAACATGGCGGCCATTCCCAAACCGAGCATTCCGAGTGCTCCGCCGGTTTGTTGTCGTGTTTGATTTTGTTGGCGAACGGATTCAAGAACTCGTGGACGAAGTTCTGACGATGGACGGACGTAGCGACCCGCAGTGCGAATCAAGTCCTCAACGGAATCGCCGTTTTGAAGTTGCCAGTTGTCCAATTCGTAGCCGTGATTGCTTCGGTTGTGTTCGCCGCCTGGATCCGACGAGCGGTCGTTCGGGAATGAGTTGCGATCAGCCATGAGTGGGCACCTCCGATTCGACGTCGCCACGCAAGAGCTGGGTCATCTTTTGCATCCCGTAGCGATAGCGACTGGCCGACGTGCCAGGGGTGATCTCCAGGACGTCAGCGATTTCGAGGAACGTCATTTGTTCCCAGATTTTTAGCACGATCACTTCGCTCTGTTCGGTGGGCAATTTTCGTAGGGCTCGCCAAACCTCTCGGACGGTTTCTTCTTGCTCCAGTTCATCGACTCGCCGGACGGTGAGCAGGTCGGTCAGGTTGTCGACCAAACTCCAGCGAGATTTGCGCCGGGTGATTAGGAGCGATTCGTTGCGGACCATTCGAAGCAAGTAATTCCACGGTTGGTCGGCATCGCGGACCAGCCGCGGCCGCTCAGTGACTTTCACCAACACGGTTTGCACCGCGTCTTCCGCATCGTGCTGATTTCGCGTGATCGTCGTGGCAAACCGCACCATCCGAGTCGACGTCAGGTCGATCAGGCCGGCGACCGCGTCTCCGCCGTGAACCACCATGTGGTCAAGGCACTGAAAAACGCGTTTCGAAAAGGGGATGGAATGGCTCATCAAACAACAGGATGCGCCCCGGCGAGTCATTTGTCTAAACAATTTGAAAAAATGTTGACTGCTTCGCCCTCGCCCTCGCCCTCGCCCTCGTGCTCGTGCTCGTGGTTTCGATTACGAGCACGAGCACGAGCACCGGTCTCCGACCTGAGCACGACGGACCGTCAGGCGGAAATTCAAAAAAACAGTTGACTCGTGGCCGTGACAGTTGTATCAATGGGTTAACACAAGGGGTCAGTTGTGCAGATTCATTTATCCGACGACGGCGTGCCGCTCTATCAGCAAGTGGTCCAGCAGATTCGACATCGAATTCTGTCGGGCCAGCTTTCCGGCGGAGACGAGATGCCCGCCATCCGAACGTTGGCGGAGCGATTGCGAGTCAATCCGAACACCATCGCGCGAGCGTATCGCGAACTCGAACAAGCGGGCTTGGTCGAGAAACGTCGCACCCGAGGCACGTTTGTTTCGTCATCGCCGACGTCGATGTCCGCGAAAGGGAAGCGGGAAGCGATTGAGCCCGCGATCGATCAATTGCTCGTGCTCTCGCAGGGGCTGGGCGTGGATGCGAAAGAGTTGTCGCAATGGATTCTCCGTCGCGATGAAGAGTTGCAACGCAAACGGGGAGAATCGTCATGAACAATGTTCAAGCGTCAGTGCCAGATGCCGTGGTGGTTGAAAACCTCAGTCAACGATTTGGCCGGACGGAAGCACTGAACGATGTTTCGCTGAAGATCCCGCAGGGAACCGTGTTCGGATTGCTGGGGCTCAACGGCGCCGGCAAGACAACGCTGCTGCGTCACTTGTTGGGTTTGCATCAACCGCGAGTCGGAAGTGTCCGTGTGCTGGGATGCAACCCGATCACCGATCGCGAAAAAGTGATGCGACGGATTGGGTATTTGTCCGAAGAAGACAGCTTGCCGACTTGGATGCGAGTCCGTGACTTGACGGGATTTTGCGAAGCGATCTATCCGAGGTGGGATCGAGCGTACGCGTCGGAGTTGTGTGAATGGTTCGAGTTGTCACCGGACGCCAAGCTGCGATCTTTGTCGAAGGGCGGCCGAGCAAGAGCGGGTTTGATTGCCGCGATCGCTCACAAGCCGGACTTGTTGGTTTTGGATGAACCTGGCAGCGGGCTGGATGCGATCGCTCGCGATGACATTTTGCAAGCGATCATTCGAACGGTCAGCTTGGAAGGCCGGACCGTGATCTTCAGCAGCCACTTGCTCGACGAAGTCAGCCGAGTGTGTGACCAAGTCGCGATCATGCATCAGGGCAAACTGATTGAATCCATGCCGATGATGGCGGTCGACGAACGCTACGAAGAGTGGATCTTGCGATCGCGCGACGAGACGATCACGACGCAGCACGCTCGAAGAGATTGTCCGGTGGAAGCAGGTTTGGGCTGGCATCAGGAATACGGTGAATGGTCGCTTTTGGTGCCTCGGCAATCCGAGTTGTCGCCGACCGCGTTGCCGCCCGATTGGCAATGGATCGAAAGCCGTCACGTGACGCTGAAGCGATTGTTCGAAGCTCATGTGCGAGCCCCGCGGCAATCCGTGACGGCAGAGGCTCGCGATGACCAAACATCCGGTCGTGAAGGTGCAGCGATGGAGACTTCGTCATGAGCACATCACCGATTCAGCGATCGACGCGGACTGATTTGCCCACGAATGACAAGTTCGAAAGCGACCGCCGGACCGATTGGCAGAAGGACAGTCTCGCTGCGGCGAGATTGCTTTGGGCTCGCTGGGGCGGCGTGTGGACCAAGCTTTGGTTGCTGTCCTTGGTTGGTGTCGTCATGGCCGCGTGGATCCATCGTTTGTTTTCGGCGGACGATTCATTGGCGTCCAACGCGATTGTGGCGGTGATGGCGGTGACGCACAGCCCATTGCTGTTGTGGTCCATCTTCGCGGTTGATTGGTCGGGTCCAGACGTCGAGCGGAAAGCCTCGGGGTTCGATGCATTTCTGCTGCGCAGTCCAATCCCATCGAGTCGGTTGTTGTTGGTCGCTGCTGTGGCTCGGCATGCGGCGATTGCGATCTCGTTGTTGATGATTGCGATCGCGGTTGAGTTTTCACTCGCGGACAAAAACCAGCATGATTTTTGGGTCTATCCGGCGCTGTGGATCTCACTCGGCACCGGATCCATGGCCGTGTTGGCGTTTTGTTGGCGGCCATTCTCTTGGAACGGGTATCGGGGACTTACCTTGCTGGTGCTGATGCCGACCGGATACATGGCAATGTGTTGGCCGTTTGTGGCGTTGGATGCGGGGCATCCGAAATGGTTGTTGCTGGGGTATTTGCCATGGCCGTTGCTCTTGCTTTGGGGAGGAACTCTTTGGATCACGTATCGATCATTGGAACTGGCTCGAGCCAACTCATATGGACTGGATGATGCCGGTTCGATCACGGCGAGAGTCCGTGAGTTCTTCTCTTCGATCGGCGAACAGATTCTCGGTATGGGTGCGTCGGTGAGGAGAAGTGGGCAAACGTCGGCGCTGGCGTGGTTTGATAGTCGTCAGTCACGGGCGATGCGATGGTCCATGATCGCATGCATTGGTGTGCCAACGCTTGTGTTGTTGGCTTGTTTGCCACTGAATTTTGCTTCCGTGGTGGTCGCCAGTTTGATTGTGCTGACGTACACCGCGTTGTCGACAGCGGGCGGTTGGGGAGAGCACAGCGGCATGCGACGAGGGTCGCAGGGCAGGGCGTTGCCGTTGTTGTTGGCGGTCAGCCCGGTTTCGCGAGAAGTCTTGGCAGCAGTCAAAGTGTGGCGAACAACACGGTTGGTGTTGTTGGCGTCGGTGGTTACGTTTGGCGTGCTGGGTGCCTTTGCAATTCCGTCCAATCAGCCGGTGTGGAACCAATGGTCCGAGTCAATGGCGTCGGGTACCGGAGTGAGTTCCATTGCCATGGGCGTTCGGGTCTCACTCGCGATTGCTTTGTTCTCAACCACGATTCTGGTGGGACGCGGTGTCGCCATGCTGTGGATGGCATTGATGGCCGATCGCAGGGTCACCGCCGCGGTCACGTTCTTGTCCAGCGGGCTTTTGATCTGGGGATCTTATCGCTTGGGATCTTGGTTCGTCAGCCACCATGAGTGGGAGGTCATGCTGCAGGAATTTCGGCTTGGCGTTCTGCAGATTCCAGACTGGATCCCTCGGTTGCTGTGGGTGAAACTGGCCATGGTCGTGATGGCTTTCATGCAAGCCCTTCGGCAACCGGGAACGCCCAAAGCCTGGATCGGAAAATCAGTCGCGGTGTGGTGCTTCTCCGTTGTGTTGCTCTCCGCTGTTTTGCTGGGCCTGCTGCCCGAGCAAATTGTCCTGGGCAACTCATGGGGAACCTGGACGCCAGCGTTTTTGCCGGTCGCGATGGTGATCGCGTTGGTGATACCGCTGGCGAGAGTTTTGATTCTGCCATGGTCCGTCGGACGCGACCTTCATCGATGAGTTGTGGTCCACTACCTCGATGGAGTAGGGGATTCAGTTGGCAATTTCTTCGAAGGAAAGATTGCCGATTCGGTACTGTTGCCAGCCATCAAAATCGAAGTGCCACCATTCGTACTCGTACACCTGGAAACCAGCGGACTGCATCACTCGTCGCAGCAGACCGCGGTAGTAACGTTGTCGCTGGGTTCCGCCGGGATACAACGGGTACGACCGTTTGCTGAACTCGTCGTAGCCGGAAACCATCGGAATGACTTGTTGCGTCGATCGATCGAACAGAGTCAGGTCCAACGCGCAACCTCGATTGTGGCGAGAACCTTGGGCTGGGTTGGCGACAAAGTTTTTCATTTTGCTGGGAGTCGCATCCCAAAACATCTTGGTGACTCGCCATGGTCGGTAGGCATCGTGGATGAGCAAACCCAAGTTTTGCTTTGCCAATTGCTGGTGCACTTTCACGGCTGCCTCAGCGGCAGGGCGTTGAGCGAACGCACGCGGCTGCTGGTAGAAAACCGTGTCCATGAAGTTGTTCGTCGTCGCGTACCGAATGTCCAGTTCGATGCTGGGATCGAGCGTGGTCAATTCGGTCAATTCCGACGGGCGGAAGTTGCCTTCTTCGTGAGGTGGTTTGGCGGAATCGGCGAGTTCACGCAATTTGTCGACGGGTAGTTCCCGCTTGATTTTGAACGTCTCGCCAGCTTTGGTTCCCACCTCGCGTTTTTGAAAAGCAACCTGGGCCGCGATGACTTCCGTGACTTCGCCGGAGTCATCTCGCCGGAAGAACAATTCTTCGCCGTGGTAGAGCCCGTGATCGGGAAACGCGAAACGATCTTCGGCGACTTCATCGAGCGGGTAGTAATAGAACCACTCAATCAAAGCGTGGAGCTGGCCATGACGTTCCAGGATGTAGAGCGTGTTGTGGTCCCAACCGTATTCACCGATGAGGTCGCGCCATTCGTCTTGGATTTCTGGTGGAGGAGCATCCGAAAGACGAGTGTAGGTCTTGTCGTCGATCACCAGGAATGATTGGTCTTGTCGAATCGATGTGCCAAACCCAAAGCGGTCGTCCAGCACCAATTCGCCCGTGTCCGAGCGACTGCGAATTTCTCGTTGGAACGTTCCTTTCCACAGCAGCAACCGATCGCCGATCCAGTCCACGGTCACCGTTCGAGAAGCCTCGCCGGGCATGGAGGAGTAGACGCCAGCCAAGCTGCGGGCTCGCGAGCGGGGCACTGGTTCGGTTGAAACGGGCGGAGTGAGGTCTTGGTCGTTTTGGACGGCGAGCATGCCCTCAAGTGCTTGATTGCAAATGCGAGTGATCCAGTTGTTCGTTCCATCGAGTGAGCTGGCGGCGATGACGGCAATGTTCGCGTCAGGCAGGATTTCGAGCTGAGTTGAAAATCCATACACGGCTCCTCCGTGGCCGACGCGGCGATGGCCGTGGAAGTCGCTGACGCGAAAACCGATTCCGTAGGGCAGTGGTTTTCCGTCAGGCGTCACCCCAGGTTGGATCATCTCATTGAGGGAAGCGTCCTCCAGGATTTTCTCGGGATGCTGCTCCATCACGAACAAGCTGAACTGGGCCAGGTCTTCGACACTGGAATACAGGTTTCCGGCAGGGCCGGTGCCAAGCAGGAATTCGGGGGCAGCAAACGCGGGGCGGTCATAGCCCCACATCCACCCATCGGCCGTGTGTTCCGCTAAAGCTTCGTTCTTTTCGAAGCTGGTGTGCGTCATCCCCAGCGGTTCGAGCACGTGTTGTTGGACATAGTTTGGATGCGACGATCCCGCGGCTCGCTCAACAGCCAATCCGATGACCGACACACCCGCATTGGAGTACTTGGTCCGAGTGCCTGGCTCATAAACTGGTGGGGTGTCCGCGAGGCTGGCGACGGTTGCTTTCAGACCTGGTTCGGTGGGATCGAAGTAGTTGCCTACGGGCGACTCGCGAACGATTCCGGCGCGGTGTTGAGTCAGTTGTCGCAGCGTGATTTTTTTGCTGTGTTCGTCATCGGCGATCTTGAATTCAGGCAACACCTTTTGAACTGGTTGGTCCAAGTCAAGTTCGCCTTGTTCGACCAATTGCATCAGGGCGACGTCGGTCAACAACTTGGAGATCGAGCCGACTCGGTAAACCGTTTTGCCGGAAGCTGGGATGGTCTTTTCCGCATCCTGAAATCCAAAGCCCTCGGACGAGATGACTTTCCCGTCGGCCACCAAAGCGATCGAGAAGCTTGGGATTTGCTTCTGTTCCATCTCGGAACGGATCGTTTGTGCTAACTGCTCAATGAGTTGACTGTAGTCGTGCCCGGCACGGTTTGCCGCAGAGGGCTCGTCGGCATGCAGGGCCGTCAAGGCAATGAACGCCAACACGATTCCAGCTAGCCAACTTGGGAAAGCGAGGGATCGTTTGTGAACGAAGTGGCGGGAGAGCAGTTTGTGATTCATGGCCGTATGGAATGGCTTGGTGAAACGAATCGCAGGAAGCAGAGAGTTGCCGAGTGATTCACTGGATCAGGAATTGGGGCAGGGCGGTCGGAACCAATTCTGCGCCGGTGCCGAGGCTGGCTGGCATGTGTAGGCGACCGCATTGAACTTCGACGCCGCGGGTAGGGCTGTCCGCGATCAAATTTGCTCCGTCCAAGTCGGCGAAATCAAGCAGCGGTGCGAGCTGGGCAGCACCGCTGATGCCGACGGCGGATTCCACCATGCAGCCCACCATGGTGAGTTTTTCGCGGCGTTTGGCTTCGGTCAGCATCTTGCGAGCTGGGGTCAGTCCGCCGCACTTGCAAAGCTTGACGTTGATCCCGTGAAAGAACTGAAAGCACGTTTCCAGGTCGGCTTCGGTTTGGCAGTCTTCGTCCGCGATGATCGGAAGCGATGATTCTTCGAACACGCGTTGCTTGTCAGCCGGATCGGCGGAGCGGGGCAGGGGTTGTTCGATGAATTGAACGCCCAGGTGCCGCAGTTCTTTGGAGTAGTCGATTGTTTGTTGAGCTGACCAGGCACAGTTCGCATCGACCCGGAAGGTGGCTTCGGTGCACTGGCGAAGCTGGTGGATGATTTCCAGATCGTGATCGGTGCCCAACTTGATTTTGTAGAGGTCCCAACCGGAGTCCGCATCCAGCTTTCGCCGCATCTCTTGGACGGAATCAATTCCAATTGTGAAGCTCGATTGCAAATCGGGGTTCCAAGTCAGCCCCCAGTGATGCCAAAGCGTCGCTCCCGAATTTCTCGCGTGCCAATCGTGGCTGGCCATGTCCAACGCTGACAACGAGAACATGTCACCGGCGAGTCGTTCTGAGAGGTGATGCCAGTTGTTCTCGGGTGTGTCCTCGAAGCACATCGCCAAGTCGTCTGCACTGAGGCCATCGAGAGCCTCGCTCATCGCTGAAATGGTGTGACCGTAGTAGTCGTTCGCGGTGACTTCGCCGTAGCCCGTGATTCCATCATGTTCCAACGCGACGACCAAACTGTCTTGGTGGATGATGGTTCCTCGTGAAATCGTGAAGGGGTCACGCAGGGGTAAGCGAATGGCGTGGAGGTTCAGCTTCACGCTCCGGTCTCCTGCAGGACGCTGGGAACGCAAGCGGCCTGGAGTTCCAACGAGGCTCGAACCAGTTTGTCGGCACCGTCGCGATAGACGTCGCAGGCAGGCAAACCAAAACGGTGTTCGGCTCGTTCGACCTCGAGTTTGGCTTCGCCGGGTGAAAGCTTTCGAGTGTTGACTGACACTCCGATGAATTTGCTCGGCCCACGCAAATTCGCGAGTTGTTCGATGGCTCGCATCTGTTTCTCAAGCGGTGGGATGGCGCAACCATCGAACCCTTTGACTTCGCTGCGACCGGCTTCGTAACAGAACACCAATCCTTGCGGGGCGCATCCGTGAAGCAGTCCCAGCGTGACGGCAGAGTAAGCCGGGTGAGAGATGCTGCCTTGTCCTTCGACGAGCAAGAAGTCTGCGTCTTCGTTGTCTCGAACCAAGTATTCGACGGCTCCGTTGACGAAGTCGGACACGACGCAGTCCGCTGGAACGCCACGGCCGGAGATCATGATTCCGGTTTGGCCGGTGGCGAGGAAGCGAGATGATTTTCCAGCGGCTTGAAGGCCACGGTCGATTTCGACCGTTGTGACCATTTTGCCAATGCTGCAATCATGCCCGACCGCATGGATGCGAACACAGTTTTCGCGAAAGGGTTTGCCGGTGGCGGTTTCTTTCCAGTGGTTCTTTCGGACGTCGATGATTTGGGAACCTGACTGCTGGGCGAGTTCACACCACTGGCTGTCTTCGGAGAGAAAGTCATGCAGCCCAGAAACAACATCGACGCCCGCTCGGATCGCGGCTTCCAACTGCGGACGCCAAGCCTCAGGAAGTTTGCCACCGGGAGGTGCGATGCCGATGTAGATCGCGTCGCAGTTCAGTTCGGGAGACCACGATGAGACAACGGGTGCGTTGCCAGCGTCAAAAAGCTCGGCTGATGTTTTGCCCGCATGTTCGCGATCGATCACCGCGGCGATATCCGCCGTTCGATATCGCAACAAGCTGATGGCTGTTTTCGCCAAAAATGGTGTGGAAGCGCCGTCGGTGAGGAGAGCGATGCGTCGATGCTGGGTCAGCAGTTGGTTGTTCATCGATCGACTGTCCGGAGGGGATGGCAGAACGCAAATGGAAGTGACTCGCGGGTGCCAGCGAGCGTCCCAATAGGCTAGCGACAGACTTGTTTGAAGTCTTGCGCAGGTGCGTAAATCTGTTTCGAAAACGCGCAGCCCCGAATCGGAGGGGATCACCCATGCCGCATCATTTGTTGCAGGCGATCAAGGGTGAGCACCATCTGGTTCCACTCCGCGACGACTTCCATGGTTGGCATCTCCGCACAGTCGTTGCGATCGTAGCCACGTTCGCTGATGCGGACTCGGCCGTCCAAGACCGCGACCGGAGTTGATCCGTCGTTTCGATCGGACGATGTGCCCGTGGCCTGGTTGGGCGAGGTTTTTTGGGCCGAGGTCTCGTTGGTCGCCGAAGCTGACAGCGAATCGGTGTCTTCGTCGGTCGGCAGGACTTGCTGCATGACTTGGTGGACTGCCCACAGAGCGGCTTTGCGAGCCGAATCGGCGGCGACAACACTGCGGAAAGTACCTGATTGAACGTAAAATTTGGCCATGAGAGGTGTCCTCGGTGGTTGAGTGGGGGAGAGAAGCGGCGACACCCAACACATCGGACTGGTGCGTGACACGTTTGGTCATCGCGGGTTTGGCTCGCTCGCCATTTGGTTGGGGCGTAGGCGTTTCTGCAGGGCGAAATTGCTGCGGACCCTCGGCGCGTTCCCCGCGTGGTAAAGTGCTGCGGGGGCGTGACGGACCGCTCTCGCTGTTTCTTCTAGTCTTGCTTCTGATGTCGCTTATGAAATTGGTTCACCACGGTGCGCGCGAAGGCGTCACTGGTTCTTGTCATCAACTTTGGATCGATGATTCAAAAAGCTTGTTGGTTGACTGTGGCACGTTTCAAGGCGAAGACGCTCGGAAGAAGCCCAACCCTGAGATTGAGTTTTCGTTGCGAGGGATCCAAGCACTGTTGCTGACCCATGTGCACATCGATCACGCGGGTCGGATTCCGTATCTGCTCGCGGCAGGTTTTGATCATCCGATTCTGTGCAGTGCACCGACGGCAAAGCTGTTGCCGCTGGTGATGGAAGACGCGTTGAAGATTGGATTCACACGTTCGAAGCGGTTGATCAAACAGTTTCTTGGTCAGATACGGAAGTTGTTGGTGCCGCTTCCATACCATCGGTGGCATGACTGCCCCGGCGGGGTGAAGGTCCGGTTGTTGCCGGCCGGTCACGTGCTGGGCTCGACCATGTTCGAGATCGAATTGCCGGACGGCCGGCGAGCGGTTTTCAGTGGTGATGTGGGAGCGGGAACCAACCCACTTTTGAATCCGCCGGTCAGCCCCGAGCGAGCGGATTTGTTGGTGCTCGAGAGCACGTACGGGGACCGGTTGCATCCCCCCAAGGCCGATCGTCAAGCGGAATTGGAGGCGGTCGTTCGGCGAACGCTGGATGATTCAGGCGTGACGATTGTGCCTGCTTTTTCACTCGGTCGCACTCAAGCGTTGTTGTATGAACTCAACGCCATCTTCGAACGCATTCAAGAGACTGAGCATCGAACGTTGATGAAACGCGTTGATGTCATCGTCGACTCGCCACTCGCCTCGCGATTCACGGCTCTTTACAAAGAGATGAAATCGCACTGGGGCGAGGAGGCTCAAGTGACGTTGGAAACCGATGATCAACCGCTCGTGTTTGAGAACTTGACAACGGTGGGCAGCCATTCGGAGCACAAGGAAACCGTTCGGTATTTGTCCCAGCACAAGTTGCCGGCGGTGGTGATTGCCGGCAGCGGGATGTGCACGGGAGGTCGGGTGGTCAATTACCTCAAGGAGTTCATCGGCCAGGAGGAAACCGACATCGTGTTCGCTGGTTACCAAGCCGGAGGCACGCCCGGGAATTACATTTCTCGCGGGAGCGACTGGGTGCGATTGGACGGTCGCCGATACGACGTGCGTGCCAAAACCCATCAGCTGACCGGGTATTCGGCTCACGGTGATCAGGAAGATTTAATCGCGTTGGTTGATGGAATGGCCGATGCACCCAAAGAGATTCGTTTGGTGCACGGCGATTACGCCGCCAAGCGGGCGTTGACTCAAAAACTGACAGAAAAAGGTTACCACCTGATATGAGTGGTTCGGAATCATCCGTCGAGCAACCATTCACTGAAACATTGATCGTCGGTGGAGGATTGGCGGGGCTGACATGCGGTCTCGTCTTGGCAGACGCTGGTCGCGAATTTCGAATTTTGGAAGCGACTGATCGCGTGGGAGGACGTGTCCGCAGCGACGTGGTCGATGGCTTCACGCTGGATCATGGTTTTCAAGTTCTGCTGACGGCGTACCCGGCGTGCAAGCAGTTTTTGGATTACGACGCTTTGCGTTTGTGCTGGTTTGAACCCGGGGCTTTGGTTCGCCAAAAAGGTCAATTCCGGCTGCTGGGAGATCCTTGGCGAAGACCGACGGCGGCGATTGCTTCGGCGATGAACCCGGTTGGTTCTTTGGTCGACAAGTTGCGAATCGCGAATTTGCGTCGGAGTAGCAATCGTGGTTCTCTGCAAGATTTGTATGAGCGTTCGGCATCGCCAACGATCGAACGTTTGCGTGCGGACGGCTTCAGCGAACGAATCATCGACCAATTCTTTCGTCCGTTTCTAGGCGGAGTTTTTCTGGACGAATCGCTTTCTGTGTCCAGCCGGATGTTGGAATTCGTCTTTCGGATGTTTGCCGGAGGCGACATTGCGATTCCCGCTGATGGCATGGGAGCAATTCCCAGACAACTGGCGGAGCGGCTGCCTCGAGGGTCGATCCAGTATCAAACCACGGTGCAGTCGGTCGAACCATTGTCCGAATCGGAGCGGTCCGCATTTGCTGGTGAGTTGCCAGGTCAAGCTAGGCACCGGGTGGTGTTGTCTGATGGGACAGCGGTGATGTGTCGGCACTTGGTGGTCGCGACTCCCGCGGGTGCGGCGGCGAGGCTGTTGGGGATGGAGTCGATTGCGACGCCGTGGTTCGGAACGACCAATTTGTATTACGCGGCGGATCAATCACCAGACTCGAATCGTTTGTTGATGCTGCGGGGCGATGAGTCGGGACCGATTCAAAGTGCGGTGGTGTTGAGTGATGTGGCGCCGTCGTACGCGCCGCCGGGCAAGGCGTTGGTATCGGTCAGTGTTGCTAGTGATCAGGAGCCCGCGGACGGTTTAGACGACGAATCGCTTGATTCTCGAGTGAGATCGCAATTGAAGGATTGGTTTGGCGATGAGGCAATGCGTTGGCGGTTGCTACGTGTTTTTCGGGTTCCCTATTCGCTGCCAAAGATGTCGCTAGACACGGTCGTGAAGTCACCCGCGTGGGAGGACTGGCGGCGGGCGGACTTGAAGGACGGCAATGTGTCTCTACCCGAAACGTCATCGGGTGAAGCTCCTTCCGCAGACGACAGCGGGGCAGGGCAGAGCAGGGCAGGGGTGTGGATCGCGGGCGACCACTGTCAAACGCCCAGCATCCAGGGGGCTATGGACAGCGGACGAATCGCTGCCGAGCATCTGCTTTTGAATCAGTGAAACCCCGCGAGAATGGACGCACCATGAGTCAGAGATTGCAAACTGGAATCCCCGCGTTGGATGAGATGTTGGGCGGAGGTTTGTTGCCCGGGACGATGACGGTTGTTCTAGGAGCCACCGGAATTGGCAAAACTCAGCTCGGAATTCAGTACGCCAAACACGGGCAATCGCAAGAAGGCGAAAGCGGCATTGTGTTTGACTTGACCTCCCGTGGTGATTCTCAGAACCATTCGGAGTACGCCAAACGTTTGGGTGAGTGGCAGTTGTCGGAGGCTGCCGTGGACGAACCGGTGGCGCTGGGTGAGGTTTGGGACCGCGAAAAAATGCGTCGTGACAGCATGCACTTGTTTCGCGACTCGGGGCGACGGGTGACTTCGTCGGACATGGATGCGGATGATTGGCGTCGTTGGTCGTCCGAGCGAGCCAAGAAACTGGACCGTGCGATTGCCTTCTTCTATGGCAACTTTGCTCATGGGGTCCGGCGGGTTGTGATCGATGGGGTGGAGCCGGTGGATCGGGCGGCGGAGTCAATTCAGTTCGAGCTGATTGAATACATCCAGAATCAGATTCTCCGCAAGGAGCACGATTGGCTGGCCCGAGATCTCTTTCGTGTCCACTTCCGCGAAAACGCGGAGCGGATCGAGGCTCATGCCTACGACCATCAGCAGCTTGGAGGCTTGCTGCTGGCGACTTCGCATGAGGTGATGCTGGATGATTTGATTGCCCGGCCGATTCAGAGTGGCGATGTGCTGTCCAATGCCAACACGATCATCTTGATGGGGAAAACACGCGACGGGAACAAGATGGGACGCGCCCTTCACATCGCGAAGCATCGCGGCAGTTTTTGCGAGGAATCGATCGTGCCCTATCGAATCACGGAAGATGGCTTGGTGTTCGGCGAGGGCGTTTGAGTTGGCGAATCACGTGGTTCCGGTAAGCTGGGATTTGTGCTCGGCGCACAAAAAATCGGTGAGCAACCCAGGTTGCTCACCGATCGATTTTGACTGCGTATGACTCTGGCTGCGAAGCTTACTTCAGCAGTTTTTCAATTGCGTCGTCCAATTCGGCTGCACCGATGTTGTGATCCACCACGCGTCCTTTGGAGTCGATCAGCATGGTGGTCGGCAGGGTTTGAACGCCAAATTGCTTGGCGAGTGGGCTGCCTTCCAATCCACCGTTCTCGTGCAAGTGCACCCATGGCAGGGCGTTCGTCTTTAGGAATTCAGACGCTTGTTCGAGTTGGTTATCGATGTTGACTCCGACGATTTGCAGGCCGGCACGCTGGTAACGAGCTTGTAGACCACGCAGCAATTTCATGTCGTTCTTGCAGGGTTCGCACCAAGTCGCCCAGTAGTGAAGCACGACCGGACGGCCGCGAAGGGCGCTCAAGCGGAATGCTTTGCCTTGAACAGTGCGGCCTTCCAGGTCAACTTCTTTGCCTTCGGATTCCAGGCGACGGACAGCGCCGGCGGCACGTTCGGCCGCTTCGGTACCTCGGAAGTCTTTGGCGACCTCTTTGTAGAATCGCAGTGCTTCGGTTTCCTTGTCTTCAAACTCCTTGCTAAGTGCCAATTGCAGCTTTGCGGCGGCGGTTTCGGGAGCTTGCGGGTAGCGATCGGCGAATTCGGTGAGTTGTTCGAGCCACCAAACTTGGTTTTCGGCGAAGTCAGCGTCTTCGGTTTGGCGAGCGATGTACTCGGTCCCGATCAGTTGATATTCGGTGTAGGCACGCATGGCTTCTGATGCGGCGCCCTTCGAGCTTTGCATCGAAGCAGCCAAGTCTTTCAAGCGTTTTAGGCCGCCAGGATAGGTTCCGCTTTGGGTCGCAACGCTGACGGTATCGACCAATTGTCGCGTCCAGGTATCGCGTTCGGCGGGAGTTTCAGCGGCGGCAATTAGCTTTTCAACGATGTCGGCGCGGCGTTCATTGAGTTTTGCGAGGGCTTTGGGATCGCCTTCGCCGACCATTTGTGAGTCGACAGCTTCGAGGGCGCCGACCAATTCTTGTGTCTTCGAGTTTCCGGCGGACGAGACACCCGCACCCGCGGTGGCAGAGCCTCCTGGAGTGAAGAAATTGCCGTTGGACTGGGCAATTGGCTCGCCGGTTTCTGCCAGGACAGGCAGATCAACCAGTTTCCAAGCATCGTTGATTCGGATTACGGTTCCGACCAGCATTTGCCCTGATTGGCCTTTGGATTCGTACATCGCGACGGCATTTTCGTACGCCATCACGTCCTTTTTGACGCCGATGTCATCCGCCGGGACGATTCCGGGTGTCGCGGCGGCGAACTGAATCCACTGAGATTTCGGGCCGATCGCTTTTTGAGTCGCAGCGAACTTTTTGAAATTGGATGCCGCCCGGGAAGCCTTCTTGATCAGGCTTTCGAGACGATCGCCGGTCAGGCCTGCGGTTTGAAGCTCTTTCGGCGATGCGAGAAGCGTGACGAAACGGTTTCCATCGGCGTTTCCTAGCGATTCAACCAATTCACGAGTGGTTTCTTCGGCTGAAATCATCTTCCAGCTGTCAATTTGTCCATCTTCGTTTTCGTCGATGCCCCAGCGGGTTCCGCCGGTTCCCATCCATCGGTACTGGTCTGCTTTTCCGTTGAAATTGGCATCGACATCGCGGTAAACCTCGACGCCGTATTGGAAATAGCACCACAGATCGACCTTTTTGTCGCCATTGGTGTCGGCAAATCGGCGAAGCAATGTGCCGTCGGCCCCGGAAACTTCCCATCCCGACCAATCATCGCGTTCGATATCTCGAACTTCGCATTTTTCGACATCGGATGGTTCGACTTGTTCATATTCCACGCCATCTTGCACCGGTTTCAGCCCCAAAGCGGCGGCGGCCGATGGGGGAGCTGCAGACGAAGTTGTCGCCAACATGGTGGAAAGAACGAGCGAACCGCCCCCGAGGACAAAGCCTCGGACCGACCAGGACGCGGGAAAACGGTTGTGTTTACTCATGGCAGCTAAACAAATCCTTTTGATTGACTTGCACATCGAATTGGAACGAACGATCCGGACTAGGCGGACGTCGGAGCGGCATTTTGCCGGAATTCAGGGGTTCGAGGGAACGTTGATTCAAGACTTCCCCGTCATGAAGACGAAAAAAACGCTCACGGAATCAAAGAAATTGGTCAAAAACATCGCCAAAGTGCGTTTGACAACAAACCAAAACTTCCTAAACTTCCGACCCGCCTCACGAAAGCGAGGCAGAAACCATCAGGTCCTGTGGTCCTGACGGGCGTGTAGCTCAGTTGGTTAGAGCGCGTCGCTGATAACGACGAGGTCCCAGATTCGAGTTCTGGCACGCCCACTCGAGTGCCGAGGTGGTAGAGCAATGTTCCCGTTTACAACGGAATGTCACTCTTCCTCCTCGGAACTCAAAATCACGGGGGTATAGCTCAGTTGGGAGAGCGTCTGCTTTGCAAGCAGAATGTCGTCGGTTCGAGTCCGTCTACCTCCACTTGGTTCAATTCACAATCTGGCTCAAGTCAGAACGTGCTGAGAACCGAAAGTTGAAGGACACCCGCTTCACTGCGGGTGACTGGAAACAAGCAGGGATGAGAAGTCCCGGTTTGCTTCTGGAACACTTCACTCAGAAACACTTCACGAAGAATCAAAACTTTCTTCAGAATTGAGACTGATTGAGGTTGACCAGAATCGCCGGCTCGCTATCTTTCCTGTCCCGCCGCTGAGCAAGGCTCTGCGAGGCTCTCCAAGAGAGTCGAACAGCGTTCTGTAACGCGGCAGACAAGTCGAAGTCAGCTCTGAAACTTATTTTAAATTTCACCGCTTCTTCCACTTGACTCGAAGTTAGCTCATCGCTAACTTCCTCGCTCGCTCAAAATCGACCGACTGATCTCTAACTCTTAACGCAAGAGATTGCTCGGCTGTTTTTGGCAGCGTCTCTCGGGTCCTCGCCTAGCGAGCATCCGGGAACTTGATTTTTGAAAATTTGGTTGTTTGGTAGTTGGCATCTGAAAAGAGCACCATGCGACGGATGTAAGTGAGCCTTTTTCCGGGGTTCAGGAGCATTTGTCAGTAGGGTAATAAGTTCTTCGGAAGCGTTGCTGCAAGAGGGTTTCGAAAGAAGCTGATTGTAGTGATTTGATTCTGATTGGATTCTTGAGCGGTTCAGTTGTTTCTCATTGAGAAGCTCTGAGCCACTGTGTGATATCGTTAACTAGATAGCACTGAAGCTTGAAACCAAGATGTTGTACCTGTGTTCGCTTTCGCAAGAAAGTGTGGCTTGGGTTCGCGTTTTGAGTTCGGGATTTCGGTGGCCAATCTATTAAGGGCACATGGGGGATGTCTTGGCGTTAGAAGGAGAAGGGCGTGGAAGTCTGCGAAAAGCCTGGGGAAGTTGACACACAAGCGATGATCCCGGGGTTCCCGACCACAGCACACTGAATACATAGGTGTGTATGTAACAACCTGGTGAACTGAAACATCTAAGTAACCAGAGGAACAGAAAGAAAAATCGATTCCGTCAGTAGCGGCGAGCGAAATCGGAATAGCCCAAACCGAGGAGGTTTCCTTCTCGGGGTTGTAGGACTTCAATATGGGATTGAGACGTGTTAGTGAAACGACTTGGAACGGTCGGCCACAGAGGGTGACAGCCCCGTACGCGAAAATATTGTCTCACCTTAGAAGCACCTGAGTAGGTCCAGTCACGTGAAACCTGGACTGAATCCGCGGGGACCATCCCGTAAGGCTAAATACTCTCTAACGACCGATAGCGAACCAGTAGCGTGAGTGAATGGTGAGAAGAACCCCTGCTAGGGGAGGAATGTGAACCTGAAACCATGTGCCTACAAGCGGTCGGAGCACTATTTTAATGTGTGACGGCGTGCCTTTTGCATAATGATCCGGCGAGTTGTGGTAATCGGCTTGGTTAAGTTCTGACGGAACGAAGCCCAAGGGAAACCAAGTCTGAATAGGGCGTTGGTCGATTGCTGCAGACGCGAAACCTGTGTGATCTACCCATGGGCAGGTTGAAGCGCGGGTTAAACTGCGTGGAGGACCGAACCCACTTAGGTTGAAAACTGAGGGGATGACCTGTGGGGAGGACTGAAAGTGTAATCAAACCAGGAGATAGCTCGTTCTCTCCGAAATATCTTGAGGGATAGCGTCGAGTAAATTAGTGACCGGGGGTAGAGATACTGAATCGGATGGGGGCCCTTCCAAGGGTACCCCACCGAACCAAACTCCGAATACCGGTTCACCTTACCTCGGCAGTCAGTCCCTGGGGGATAAGCTCCAGGGTCGAGAGGGAAACAACCCAGATCGCCTGCTAAGGTCCCGAAGTACTACTTAGTCACTAAGGAAGTTGAAGTGCCGTGACAGCTGGGATGTTGGCTTAGAAGCAGCCA
>NZ_DDGH01000027.1:22750-23002 GCF_002337565.1 Rhodopirellula sp. UBA1907
GCCACCATTTAAAAAGTGCGTAACAGCTTACCAGTCGAGCATTTCTGCGCCGATAATGAACGGGAGTAAGTAGTACACCGAAGCAGCGGATTCTAGATTTATCTAGAGTGGTAGGAGAGCGCCGATGATCAGATACGAGCCGTACGGTAACGAGCGGTGTCGGGGTCATCGGGTGATTATGCCGGAATGAGTAACGATAAAACAGGTGAGAATCCTGTTCGCCGAAAGCCTAAGGTTTCCTGGGGAAGGTAA
>NZ_DDGH01000094.1:0-11498 GCF_002337565.1 Rhodopirellula sp. UBA1907
ACAGGCTTGGTGAATAATGCGGGGTTACGACACGGATACCGTCAAAGATCTCCTGGCTCGGCGACCGGACCTTGTTGGCAGCAAAGACGTCCACCATCGCACACCGCTTCACGAGGCTTGCACGCAGGGCGACACCCAAACGGTTCGAGCCTTGCTAAAACACGGTGCCGACACCAATGCCCTCGATGCCAACGGACAGACTCCGGCTGATAGGGCGGCGTCCCACAACCAACACGCCGTCACAAAACTACTCGAAAAACACAACGCGGCGTCCTGACACAGCGTCGCGTCGGAGCGACAAATCCAGCCGAGATGCAGCGAACAACTGTTCGCCCCACACCCCATTCCCGTCACCCGACTGAATCATGGGACTTGACGCTGCTGAAATCGTAATGAATGTCGAAGATCACTTCGGCATCTCGATCCAAAACACCGAGGCGGAGCGTGTGAGCACCGTTGGTGATCTCGTCGCGTTGATTCAATCGAGAATTAAGGCCGCCCAAATTGCTACATGTCCCACTCTAAAATCGTTCCTGCAATTGCGTTCCACCGTCCGAGAACTTTTGCACGATAAATCGCTACGGATACGCACAGGAACTCGCGTTGTTGACGTGATGGACCGATCACAACGCCGACGACTGTGGGCAATGCTGGATGATTTTCTCGGCACGGCGCCACTGGGTCTACGCCGACCACCAACACTTCGCAAACTGCTGGCATTCCTAGCATTGACGACGATTGTCATCGCGATTCTTACTTCTGTCGCTGTTGATGTCGCAATCTTTCCGCTGACGCTTGCACTCGCGGGCCTTGTCATGCTTGTACTTCACATCATCACGATTCCCTTCCGCAGCCACCCACCTAACGCAGTGGCCACATTTGGTGCCGTCGCACGACGCATGGCGGGCGTTTCCGTCGCAACGAAACAATTGCATCTCCGCACGAATCAAGAGATACTTGACGAACTCCGACCGATCGTGATGGTCACCCTGGGTGCAGACGGTTCCAAGATCACGCCTCGCACAAGATTCATCGAAGACCTCGGCATGGGATGATGATGCACACATCTCTCCGTGACCGGCGACGCTTTGTGTAGGAAGATTATGATTCTCTATCCACTCGTGGCGACTCTGGCGATGCTTGCTCCAGAATTGACCAATACCCAAAAGTCTGACCTCAAGATCACACTTGGATCTGTTTCGCAAACCCGATCTGGATACCTTACCGTCGTCGGCCCGAAGGAACGGGCGCAACGCAAAGCGGGGACGCATCAAGACGCCACCCTGCAATTTCGCTACCGCGGCCCATCGAAACAGACTTCAAATCTTGCCTCCGGTGAGCTTGTTCGCCAGATAGGCCTGAAAATGCGGGCAAAGAACTCGTGCAACCTACTCTATGTGATGTGGCGAATCGAACCTGTCGAGCAGATCGTGGTGACAATCAAATCGAATCCCGGCGCATCCTCTCACAGCGATTGCGGCGCTCACGGATACTCCACTATCGCGAATATTCCGCTGGAGGAAGTTAGTATCACTGCAAAAACACATACGGCCCATCGCCTGCGTCCCCCGTAGAGGAAGAGACTGGCAACTTCCGTTGCATCGTTGACGTCGATGACAAGACTGTCTGGTCTCGCCCACTGGAAACCCGAGTTGTCGCACCCACTAATTGCCCCGTTGGGTTTCGATCGGACAACGGCAGTTTCATTTTCAAGCTTTTCGTTGCGGACCAATCAAGGTAGCCAAACTGCACACACCATTGGATTGCGCCGATCTCGCCATGGTCAGGCGTTTCGCGGGTGGTTGCTAAGCTGCAATGACTCGGTCAACCTCGATATTCGCAGGAAAGAAGTCCGCCGGTTCGCGATCGAGGAAGACCAGATCGATGAGGAAGCCCTACACAACCGGTCCCGAAACAGCACGTCTCGAGCACCGTGCGTATACCATTGACGACGCCCCTGAGTTCTTTGCCCTCAACAGCAACCCAGAGGTGATGCGTTTGACTGGCGAACCGCTACTCCCATCGCTCGATGCAGCTAAAGAGGCGATCGTGCAATATCCCGATTTTGACGAAGTGGGCTATGGGCGTTGGGGGTGCGTTCTCAAACAGACACGGGAAATCATTGGATTCTGCGGTTTGAAGTACCTGCCCGAGATGGACGCGGTCGACCTTGGATATCGCTTCCTTCCTGAATACTGGGGTCACGGCTTCGCGACCGAAGCTTGCGAAGCATGCCTTGTATTCGGTTTCGACACTCTTCGTCTTCGCGAGATTTTTGGTTTTGTGCTTCCAGAGAACGTCGCATCCATACGTGTGCTAGAAAAGGTGGGGATGCAGCCAGATGGCGAGGTGATATACGACGGGTTGCTGGCGCTGCGGTACATCAAACGCGCCCCAGGAATCTGCGAACCGTCGGATGACCGTGCGCAATAGCCAACGACTGGCGATTGTTTCCGAACTAAGCCTTCGTCTCACTCCAGCAACTCGAAGTACGCTCATCATTGTCAAACGTCGAACCTGATCGTTCTCCAACGTCGTCCGCTGAACACGTCTCGCGGCAACGTCGCCTGTCTACATTTGTTCGTGGATTTCGAAACGGGACTCTCTGGTCGATGTTGGTTTCGATTCCCACGACCTACGTGTTGCGAGACGTTGTGGCTCGCGATTTCAACCGTCGTTACAATCTTGAAATGGGCAGTGTCGAGATCCTCGAGTTCACAACCATGCAGATGCTACGATTTTCGCTACACGCAGGAGTTATCTCGTTGTGTGCCATCACTCTTCCGTGGGCGGTCACTGCTGGCTTTGCTAGACTTCGTTCTGAGCTGAAGAGACGTGTGAATTGACACTCGCCCGAAATGATTGAACGTTGCCCGATCCAAATCCCTACCATACGCCAGATCACGCCGCTTCCTCGAACTCGTTTTCCGGAGCGGCTGGCAGAGACGAAAGTCCACGAAGGTTTGGAGGCGTTCTCGGAGTCGCGTCGCTGATCGTAACGTGCAGTTTTGTTTGCTGGATGTTCATGCTGACCAGCGGCATGTCAGTCTTTGTTTTGGTTGTTGCCGGCCTGGTCGCTGCACCTTATCTGCTGATTTGGCTTGCCTGCCGAAGCGTCCGATTTTGGGTCGCGCGTCTCGTGATCGCAGTCGCTCTTGCCGGCTGCTGCTTGCTCGGATTTTATGCTTTCAGCACTGTTGCTGACGATGCGCAAGGCGGGCTCAACCTTGTCTTTGGCCCCGTTTATCAACTCGTTGGCGTGTTTGTTTTGCTGACCTTGGCTACCGCGATCAACCTCGTTTGGCAACGGTATTCAGTCCGTTCCGCGATTCGACAGAACGCCAAATGAACGTGATAAGATAGTGGCTCGATGACGAGTGATGTTTCCCGCGGGAAAGCCAAGCGTCACTCGCTCGCCACAACGTTTACTCAACCAAAAGCCTTTTCACGCATGCCGCAGATTCGCCAACTTTTCGATGCCGATTGGCCAAAGACCTGGGAGATGATCGAACCAGTGTTTCGTGCCGGGGATACCTTCCCATATCCAAGTGATATCACGATGGATGACGCGTTCGACATCTGGGTTTCGGATCCGGCGAAAACTTTCCTCGCAGTGGATGGTGCGGGTTCGGTTGTTGGAACCTACTACTTGAAAGCCAATCAGCCTGGTCAAGGTTCGCACGTGTGCACCTGCGGGTACATCGTTTCACCCGCCGCACGCGGAGTTGGTGTCGCGTCCGCGATGTGTCAGCACTCACAACGGGAAGCCATCGCGGAAGGTTACCGCGCGATGCAATACAATTTGGTCGTGGCGACCAACACCAACGCCCTTCGACTATGGCAGAAACTTGGGTTTGATATTGTCGGGACGCTTCCCGGTGCGTTTGATCATCCGAAATTGGGGTACGTCGACGCACACGTCATGTACAAACAACTCGCCTGAGTCTGGTGATTGAACAAGTGCTCGATTCGGAATGCGCAATTATTGCGTGGTAGAATGACAGTCCCAATTGTTCGCTGTGGTAACTCAAGGAACTGAAGATGAGACGTCGAATCGCGCAAGCATTGTCAACAGCGTCGTTTCTTACTTGCATTGCGACCTGTCTGCTTTGGTATCGCAGCAGTTCGAGTGTCGACGAGGTGGCGGTGACCTACGATCGCTACATAGCCGATGGTCGTGCCGCTTCTAATGCAATTTATGCAACCTCGGAAAGCCGATTGTGGTTGACTATCCTCTCAGGATCAGTCGCACCGTACGATGGCAAGCTTGTGTGGGGCTATCACATAAACGCCGAACAGAGTGGTGGGAAACCGCGTTTCCAACGTTCGCATAGTCCATATGCGACGAGCGTGTTTTCGGGCGACGGACGCATTGCTACCGATGCGAGCGCGATGTCCGGGTGGGGACCGATCCGGTGGTTGGACTTCAGTCGCGACGGCAACACCGAGCGTTTTCGATCCGTCAAAATTGGCGTTACATATTGGTTTGTTGTGATTGTCACGTCGCTTCTACCGATACGGCAAATCGGTATGCGATATCGCTTGAGAATGGCCCCCATGAAGACCAAGCTGACTGACAATCCGGGCAATCCAGCTTCGTTGCAGAACCAGAGTCCTTCCATTGGAACACATTTGATCTCGACCTTTGTCACCCCGTCATGATTCCCAAGCCGGCAGTTACTCCCGGCCTGCGACGAAGTTTCTCTTTGAGTTTCGATCACGCAATGTTTATTGGGTCACTTTGCTTCTGAGAAGCTGAGACCTATTTCTCGATCAATAGACTAATGTCTCATGAAATGGTTTCGTTATCGACTGAGGACTCTGTTTGTCGCGACATTGGTTGCCGCAATGTTTTTCGCGTATTTGATTTTCCGGAACAATCGCGATCAACGACGACTAGAAGTGATCCAAAGTGCGTTTGTCGATTGGACAAATAACGCGAAACTAGGTGAAGGGAAGATCCACTCCTATTTCCACCTCAATCGAGACATTGCACCAGAGTCGGTTTCCCAGATTCAAGACAAACAGACTTTCATCGTCTGCAACGCCGTTGCAGTCCATCTACCCACCGGGCTTGTGCATGACGCGGGAACAATATCGCCAGACGAGGATCGGTTCTACTTGCTGCCGGCAAAGAAGTGGTTTTCTTCACCGGAAGAGGTGCTCGAAGAATGGGAACTCTGGCGTGAGAGAACCTTTTAAAACCGCCTCACGGAACTCTTCTAAGCAGGTCGGCAAGAGTCTTTCTGCATTTGAACTATTTTAGCAAACGTCATTGGTCCCACGAAAAACCGGGGCTAGCACCCAAACGGCTCACATGGTTGTGCCCGATCATTCCTGCCGAACTGCTTACCATTCATGGAGATGTCGATCGAGGAACTGAAAGCCCTGCACACGGTTTTGAATGCACGTTTGGCGGAACTGCAAGCTTAAGAACCTAACAACGAATGATACAACCGGTCTCGCGACCGATGTTCAATACCGTCCTTGGTACAATGCCCGCGGTTATCAGTCGAAGTCTCGTGCTTTGTGGATCGACGGATCGCAAACGTGTTGACGCGGCAACCATTCGGCGGCTGCTTGGCGGTTTAAAAGGATAATGAGACGCCGGCAGGTATTTCCGTACTCGTGCGATTTTGCTGCGGTAGCACGGGATGCGGGCAAACTCAACCTCGCGAGTTGGCTTAGCGACGGAAGACGAAGAACGATCCGTTGTCAGCAACGTTGAAGAGTGGGTTGCGGTAGCGTTGCTTTGGTCCAGTGACGCCCGGTCGGAATGCGAAGCCAATCGACAAGTTCCAACCTTCGGCTTCGTTTGCATCCAACGCGGTATCGTCACCGGGACTGAAGTATGCTGATCCGACCAGCAGCGACCAATTGGTTTGCAATGGGATCTCCATCTCGCTGCCCCAAATGAAGTGTTCTTCGCTGGTGCCACCGAGAAACGCGGTCAGGTGTCCCGTCGTGCCCATCGCTCGGCGATAGAACGCTCGGTACTGGTCGACTGGTTCGATGGTCTCCGAACTGGTGAAGCCACCGGCTTCCGTGGTCACGATCTGATCAGTGACTCCCGCCATGAATTGAAATCCGAATTCGTGGCAAGCAGAAACCTTCCAGCTCAACTCGCCGCGTAGTTGCAACAGATCACTTTGGTAGTACCAGTCTTGGTTCAAGTAGTCGACGACCAATCCGTATTGCAGGCCGTAGTCGACGCGACGAAACAGACCGCCGGTCACGAAGACTTGGTGCATCCGTCCGCTGGTGAACTCTTCGCCGTCCAGATTGGTTTGCGTGGCTCGCACACCGAGTTGCGCGGAGAGATCCAGCCCCAACCAGTTGCGAAGATCACGACCTTCGTTGAACCCTTGGTAGTAACCAAAACTTCCGCTGCCACCGCGAGGTTGGCCGGCAACGTCCAAAGCGGGGTAGTTCATAGGCGACTTGAATGCCTGCGATCCGGCGAAGAACGAGAAACGGCTCCAATCGACTCGCAAGATTGGCAGGAACAGCGGGAAGCAATCGATTTCGGCTCCGCCGCACATCCCATCGCATCCGCCATCGCAAAAGCCACTGTCGCAGCCCGACATCAAATCACCGCTGCACGCATCGCAACTGCAGACGCCGTATTCTTCGAGTCCACACCCGACCTCGAGTCCGCAGCTGGCTTCCATCCCGCAACCGGGGCCGCCGAGGACACCCGCCGAGGAGCATTCAGCGCAATCGCAACCACCGTCCAGGTAGCCGACTTGCTTGACCGATCCGTTCGCTGGCCGTGAAACCAAAGTCGGCTTGCGATTTGAAGCCGCTTGGTGTCGCTGGACCGACTGGCTGTTACCTTGTGGCGACCATCCGGAGTGCGTCGTCGAAGTCCGCGTCGCGACCGTGTTTCCCTGTGAAACGGGCCGGCTGCGAATCAATTGGTCTGCGGCTTCGGCTTGAGACAACGTCATCGACGCAGTCGCACCAATGAAACAGGCGAACAAGCACAACAATCGACGGGGAATGGTTATCATGAGACGTCATTGCCGGAATTGGGACATGGAACTTCTTACTTATCGGACGTCATAACCCTCCTCATGAATAAATCTTGCCCAACCCGAATTTTCGATTTCATCTTCCCAAAAGCCCACCGCAACACCCCATCGTGTTTCACGGAATTGACTGAAGGTCGCTTTGGAAGCGTGCGTGGGCTGCTGATCGCTGCCATCGTTTCGGGAACTGTTCTGCAGGCTCACCCGGCGACTGCTCAAGACGCGGCGGAGACCGAAGCGGCCGCCGCAGAGACCACGGCCGAAGCCAAGACCGAGACCTACCCGGACGACTTTTGGACGGAAGCCGAGAGTCCCGTCTATCCGCGCGGTGCGGTGATGTCGGATGACAAGTTGTTTGTGCTCGATTCGGATGCTCCGGGCGTTTGGACGGTGCCATGGCCAGCGACGGAAGCGGCCAAGCCTGAGCGATTCGTGACCGGATCACGGTATCTTCGCAAGACAATGAATCGCCCCTACAGCGCCACACCTCACCCCGGTGGCGGCGTCCTGGTTGGCGATTCGGCAACACGTGAGATCTATCACGTGACGCCCAACGCGGATGCTCCCGGCGGCCAAGATGCCAAACCGCTCAACGGTGGATTCCTTGGGATCCCGATGGCGCTGGCCGTTTCACCCGATGGCAAAACGATCTACGTCGGCGATGCCGAACGACGCGCCACGTTTGCGTTGCCCATCGAAGGCGGCGAGCCCGAGTTGATCGTCCGCGTGAACGCCCGTGGTTTGGTCTTCGACGATGAGGGTGCCTTGTACGCAGTGACGCCTGATGCCGATGCGGTCGTGAAAATCAACGTCGCAGAGAAAACCAGCGAGCCGGTTGTCACGGATCGCCCCTACGGTTTCCCGGGCGGGATCGCTTGGCACGACGGCACCGGTTTCGTTTCCGACGTCTACGGGAAATGCATTTGGCAATTCACCGCCGACGGCAAAACCGAGAAATGGTTCGACGAAGAACTGTTGCTTGGCCCAGTTGGCTTGAGTGCGACCGCCGACGCGGTGATCGTTTCAGATCCCAAAGCCAAACAGGTATACCGGATCGATCGCGAATCGAAAGAAGTCACGAAGCTGTTAGCAGAGTGATTCGCAAGCGTCCCGGCGTGTCGATTGAGTCATCAACGAGGTTTTGAAGCAGGTAGGATGGGCACTCTTGCCCGTCCGAGTGGATGTCGGCCAAGAGTGGCCAACCTACAGCAAATCCGACAAGCCGGTCAGCGAGGCTCCAGTCAATTCCACGGCGGCCCCGTCCGGGGCGAGATTCTTGGCACGACACGTGCCCCTGACTTTCACTCTTGGTTGAACGGTTCCGGTTCGATTTCCGGCAACGGACTGTCGTCGCGGGCGAAGAACATCAGGTGCTGCCACGGCAAAGCATTGTATTCGCGAACGAGCTTCAGATCCGAGGCTTTGTATTCCTGCATGATTTGCGACTTCGACATCTTGTGCAGCGGTTTGATTGGGACGGCGGGATCTTCCGCTCGGTATTCGAGCAGAGCGATCACGCCGTCGGGTTTGAGCGATTGACGGATCGCCCATAGCATCGATTCCGGATGCGAAAACTCGTGGTAAACATCAACCAAAAGAACCAAGTCAACCTTGCCGGCTGGCAACTTGGGATCGTCGATCGCACCGAGAATCGGTTGGATGTTGTCCAGTTTTGCTCGAGCAGCATTCCGCTGCAGCATCTGCAACATCTCTCGCTGGATATCGACCGCCAAAACCTGACCATCCAGCGATTCAGCGTCATCATCCGCATCCGCCGCGTCGTTGGAATCCGCCGCCGAAGCATCCGCGTCGGGTGAATCGGCTTGCTTCTTGACCGCCACGGCACGAGCCATCGGGATGGTCCAGTAACCGTTGCCGCATCCGAGATCGACGACCGTCATGCCAGGTTTCAATCCCAGACGGTCAAATGATTCGCCGGCCTTCTCTTCGTCGTCTCGTTCTGGGCGAACCAACCAAGCGGCACCGCGGTGCGACATCGGTTGGGCAACGATCCGGCCCATGTAAGTTCGGCGAGCTTTTTCCTTTGGCCGCGGCTTCTCGCTTTGGCGAGCGACATCGGTTGTCGCCTCGCCGGTCGTCGCCTCGCCGGTCGTCGCCTCACCCGTACCCGCGTCAGCGGCGTTTACGTGTCCGACGTGGATGGTTGCCGAACCAATCAACATCCAAAGTGCGAGCAAGGAAGAGAAACGCATGATGCTTTTTCGCGGAGTGAAAGGAAGGAGCTTCGCGTTCGATTTCAATCAGTCCTCGTCGCTGAGAGCCAATTCGAACTTGGGTTGGAACGCGTTCTCAAAATCATAAACGTCGTCAAAATCTTCTCGGCGATCCGATTCGCTTTTTCGCATTTGCTCGATCCGGATCAGGTTGTAAACCAATTCGCCGAAATCGCCGGTTCGTCGCAGGCCCCAATTCTCCAGCACCATTTGGGCCAGATAACCGAATTGGTCGATGGCGTACAAGCGGCATGCCTCGCAGAGTTGTTGTCCGGTCAAATGACGCGGCGCGTCGCTGCTTGGGTCATCGGACGGACCAAATCCGAGCGGCCCGATCGCGTCCAAATTCTCGTGAGCGTATTGCAACGCTTCACGAATGAATTGATACGCCTCGAGTTTGTATCGAGTGTCGTCTCGCAGGAGGTCCTGCATCGCTTTGACAGGAGATGGCATGGCGAAGGATCGAGGAAAAGAAAAGGAAGTCTTTCGAGTGGGCTCAGCGTTTACGTTGTTTAGTGGGTTCCCCGGAACCCCGCTTTGTCACGCTGACAACGTCACCCGCAGGAATCATAACGCGTCGATGGTCATCGGTCTTGACCACCAATTGCCCGGCCAAGATGTCTTGGGCGAGAACCTTGGCGGATCCATCACGGGTCAGAATTTCGCTGCCGATCGGGGGGAGCTCCTCTGCCATTTCCTCGTAGGTTTCGAATTCGTAACGCAGACAACATTTTAATCGCCCGCATCGTCCTGAGATTTTTGCCGGGTCCAACGAGGCCCGCTGCAGTTTTGCCATTTTCATCGAAACCGGCGGCATCTTGCTGAGAAAACGGCTGCAGCAGACCTTTTGCCCGCAATCGCCGTAATCGGCCAGCAATTTCGCCTCGTCCCGGATACCGATTTGACGCATTTCGATCCGCGTCTGAAATTCGCGGCCGACCAATTTGACCAATTCACGAAAATCGACTCGGCCATCGGCGACGAAGTAGACAATCACACGCTCGCCGCCGAGCAATCGCTCAACATCGATCACTTGCATCGGAAGTTTCAGCTGGTCGACGCATTTCTTGGCCGCCAGCAGATCCTTGCGAGTCATTTCTGACATTTGCGACCAATCGCCCCGATCCGTCGTATCGAGCCGGCGAATGATTTTCCCCTGAACCGGCTCCGCGTTGCCCTTCGTGGGAACCTGCCCGACCGCTTCGTTGGTTGCCTCGCACAACACGGTGGCAATCTCAGTCCCGCGATCGCTGCGGATCACGACTTCATCGCCATACCGAAAACACTCGGTCGCGGTCATCACGCCCATCAACCTCATGGAGCCATAACGGCACACGTACCCATCGCGGGGCACGGTCGGCCGATTCGTTTCGGCATCATTCGGTGGAGAATTCGAGGATTTAATGGGTCGGTCCGTCGGTGGCGATGCAAATTGGATGTCCCAATTGTACGCGATCGGACGGGCTCGCCTAGATTTGTTGTTCTTCAATCGCGTGGAACCCAAACGCCACGGACCGAAATGGCAATCGGCGACAAACCCAGTCGCGGAAAGTGATCCAGCGAGAGAATCGCCGCCGCTGGCCAAGTCGCTCGTCCGCGGAAATTGAGAACGCGGACGAGCTATCGAGAAGACTGGTTTACTTGCGAGCGTGCTTAAGCGCGAGCAAGCAGTAAGCGGTGACAAGTTGGCGATCGCCTTCCATCCAACGCTCAGCTTCGCGGTTCACCCACGAGCCATCTTCTTGTTGCTCCGCTTCGAGCTTGTTGATCAGATCCGTTCGCCAATCTCGCGGTCCCGCATCGGTCGACTCAACCACTTCCAATCCAGCCACATCCAATGCTTTGGCAAAAGTGTGGTAGTAGTAATACTGACCTTGGGCCCCCATGCCTGGGTTGTTGTCCAAGGTGTAGTGATTGCGAATGAAGTCGAGTGCGGCGTTGACGCGTGGATCCTCGGGTGTCAGCCCCGCATAGATCATGCTTTTCAAGCCGGCGTAAGTCATCGATCCGTAACTTCGCAAGCCGCCGTCCGCGGACTCACCTGCTTTGCTTTGACCACCCGCGGCAGGTGTGTAATAGAAACCACCGTCGCCGATCTTGTCGGCATGTTGGGTGTCGTTGCCGTGTTGAGTCAGATTCTGAGTCCGGCTGACAAACATGAGAGCCTTTTGTATCGATTCGTCTTGAGGATCCGTTCCAAGATCGTGAAGTGCTTCGATTAAAAACGCGGTGT
>NZ_DDGH01000094.1:11614-35419 GCF_002337565.1 Rhodopirellula sp. UBA1907
TTCGATTAAAAACGCGGTGTTCGACAAGTCGGGACGCGAGTGGCTGCCATAGCCGGCTCCGCCATACGCGGTGTCACCCGGTTCGGCACCTTCCTCTTCGTCCCACTGGATGTCTTTCAAAAAGTTCTTTGCTCGCTCAAGTTGGCTGTCGAAACGGCCGTCTTGGTTGGCTTTGTTCAAAGCCATCGCGGCGGTGGTGGTTTCGTAGTTCCGGTGTTTTGAACCGGTCGCGTAGATGCCACCGTCAGGTTGAACTTTCGATTCCAAGTACTTGATCGCTTTCGCAATCACCGGGTCAGTCGAAACGGCTTCGGGGCGATGTTCCAAGATCGCTCGCACGCACAATCCCGTGACGGCAGCTCCGGTTTCACCACTGAATGCACCCTCGTCGCTCTGACCGCGAGTGCGCAAGAACTCGATTCCGCGATCGACCATTTGATCGATTCGTTGATCGGCCGTCCGTGTGTCTTTGGCCGCGGCTTCTTCCGCCATCACGGGCGATGTGACCACGCCCGAAACGCAAGATACGGAAGCGAACAACAACCCCATAGCGGTCGAGGCGAAAGTGCGAGTGGACGTTCGAGAGATCCAATCCAATTGCATGTTGGGTTTCCTACGAAGGTAGAGATGTGAGGAATTTTAGAACGCGAATGTGACCGCGAAATGTTTTTGAGCGCCGCCAAAAGAATCGGCCGAACACTCCTAATTGTCGCTGCTCGCCCATGAACGATCAATCGTCTTCCCTCCCAACGGATGGATGGAAATAGCGTCACCGATGGCGGTTTCTTCACCACCGCGTCTATTCTTCGCGGCCATGAAGAGCGCCGGGCGTTGATTCAGTCGAACGACGACCGAGGTTGTCACCACTGCAACGGTCATGCCCAAGCAGACAGCGAAAGCTCTATCGTTTGACGCAGCGATAAACAAACGCCGGTGGCATATTTCGCCAAACCGTCGGGCTGCGATGCACCTCGGTGAAAGCTCCCCGAAGCTTTTTCGAAAAACGCTGACCCGCGGGCAAAACGACGCCCTGCCAATACGCAAAGGTCGCGAACTGACCACCGGGAGCCAACACGTCCAAGGTGGCTTCCAGGATGCTGGTTTGCAAACTGTCGGGAAAAGACGCCCAAGGCAAACCGCAGATGATCGCGTGGACCTGGTCGATCTGATTGTCTCGGCACAGATCCGCAACCGACTCGGCCGAATCCTCGACCACATTGACTTGCGGGCAACGGGCTCGCGTGATCGCAGCCAGCTCGGGCGACCGTTCGATCGCAAAGAACTTTGCGTCTTCGTGCAGATGGTTCTGAATGGCTTCGGTGAAGACGCCGGTCCCAGGCCCGAATTCGACGACCCCGCGAGCGTTTTCCCAATCAAACCATTCGACCATTCGTTTGACCAAACCGGGGCTGCTGGGCCAAACCGACCCCACCTGGTTCGGGTTTCGAGCGAAATTTTTGACGAACGTCCATGCACCACCGCGCGGAACTTCGGGACAATCTGGCGTGTCTTGTGAAAGCGACGGGGAAGATTCCGAAGTCATGCAATTTTTCGCGTGAAAAACAAATGTAGAATTTGCACTACGATAGTGGTCTGGAACCGCCGTGACTATCTCGCTCATCTCATTCTCCCATGCGTTCACCCAGCCAATCCATTCAAGACGGTCGTCGGGTGGACGAGATCAACATGACACCGATGATCGATGTCGTGTTTCTGCTGATCATCTTCTTCCTCGTTTCCAGTCACTTGGCTCGCCAAGAAAACCGGCATGCCGTCGACTTGCCATCAGCCCAGTCATCGATCGAAAGTGATCCCAACGCGGCTCCGATCAATCTGACGATGGACTCATCCCATCAGCTGTGGCTGGGAGCGACCCAGGTGAACCTGGACGAGATGATCACTCGGCTCAGTCAAACCAAATCGATCGTTGAGACGCCCGTTCGTCTACGAGTTGATCAAAGCGTTGTGTATCAATTTGTCGAACCAGTGCTGCATCGCATCAACCAAATCGGCATCCGCGACTTATCAATCGCGACGCTGCCATCATCCAATCGGCCGGGAGCGTCACGATGAAGCGACCCGCCATCCGAAGCAATTCACAACAGAGCGTCGGGATGACTTCGATGATCGATGTCGTTTTTCTGTTGCTGGTGTTCTTTGTCTGGACCAGTAGTTTCGATGCGCCCGAGCAAGACATGCCGGGCGGGTTGGCTGTTGCTGCGGAGTCGACGTCCGTTTCGTCCGAGACACTGCCTCCCGAAGAAACGACCGATGTTCCGATGGAGGAACTGATTCTGAAGATCGAAAGCGCCGGTTCCAAATCCGTGCGATATGTTCTGGGGACGACGCAATTCAATTCCGTGATCTCATTGCGGGAACGGTTGGACGCGATCGCGGAACTAGGAATCTCACCGCCAGTGATCGTTGATCCGGACGGCGATGTTTCGATGGCAGCCACCGTTGCGACCGTCGACATGGTTCGATTGTCAGGGTTCGATCGAGTTCACCTGGCAGTTTCAGCTGACAGTTCAGCGCAATCGGTGGACGACTCGGCGGAGCCCGTCACGCCATGAGTGCCTTGTTTAGATATTTAGATTTTGTCGCAGTTGTCATCGGTCTATTGTTGATACTTTGGCCGACAGTCATTTTGGCTCAAACGACATCCGACGCCGCAAACGCGAACAAGACAAGTCGCACTTCTCGGCTGGTGGATTCAAGTTCAGCCGACAGCCATGTGCAGTCGACTCGGAACGATCTGATCGAGGTCATCGCGAGACCGATCCCTGACGACAAACTCTCCATCTTGCTGACCAACGTTGGCGAAGCCGATGGGAAGTTGGAGTCACGACTGAAAGAACTGCAGCCATCCGAGTCACCTCGAGAAGTGAGCTTGCTGTGGCTTTCCCGAGTGGAATTGGCGGTACTCAAGTCCGAACTGTTCGCCGAAGGAAGCGGCGACGGCGTCGCATCGGCCGCCGAAGCGGTCAAAGTCGCTGAAGCAGCGTTGTTGGCGTTACCCGCTGAAGGAATCGCTCGCGCGGAAGTCTTGCGATTGCTCGCCGAAGCTCATCTCCGCCAAGGCGACGCACGATCGGCAGCGGCTGTTCTTCGCGAATCGGCGAATGTCGCACCAACGGGTTCCGATTCAAACTCATCGGCCGAATCCGCACGAGCTCTGCGGGTCCGAGTCGCGCTGTCGGCCGGCGACATGGAAACGGCGGAACAGATGCTTCATTCCGTCTATGGAAGCGACCCATCCGTGACAGACGCCGGCGTCGGCATGGACTTGGTTCGACTGCGTTACCTGCTCGCACAAAAGGATGAAGAAGCAATTGCCGATTGGTTGGAAATCATTCGCGAGCGTCACGGTGCCAACGCGAAAGATCGGGCGGACACGATCGTGGCGCAAACGCGTTTGCAATCAGGAATGGACTCGGCCAATCCACCCATCGACGGATCCGATCCGCGGTTGTGGATCGCCGATGCGATGTACTACCTGCGGCGCGGCCAGTCGATGCAAGCCGCATTGCACTTTGCTAAAGCCGCCGTGTCTGACGATGTCGCCCGCCGCAGTGTTGACTCAGCAATGAAAGCGGCGGCGATCCTTTCTCGGCAATCGAATTCGAAAGCTGCGATCGAGTTGCTTCGTCGGATCAGCCAGCGACACCCCCATTCGGCAAGCTCCGCTGACGCGTTGCTGCAGGCGGCCACCATCGGTCAGGCTGCGGGACCAACGACTGCATCGGATGCCGACATCGAAGCGATGCTCATTCAGATCGCGAATCAATGGCCGGAATCGCAATCCGCTTTTGCCGCGACGCGTTGGCGAATGGCTTGGGCCGAACGACAATCAAAATGGCTCGAGGCTGCGAAGATCTCCGTGCAATTTGCAAACGTTCACTGGATGAACGAATCCACCGCTGATTCGGTGCGTGCTCAGGCGATCCAAGCTTGGGCGAAAGCGTGGATCCACCAACCAAGTCCGGACGTCATTGCCTCGATGCACCAAGCGTTTCAAGAACACGATGCGTCAGAGATCGTTAGGCGAACTCACGCGGACTTGACCGTGTTGATCGCAGAAACCTCCGATTCGCTGTGGAGCGAACTGCAGAAGGAAACCAGCGATGGATTCTTTCAACAACTCGCATCCTTTCGTCAAAACCAAACGGATGTCATCGAGGCTTCACCGCCGACTGGCGTGAACGACGCCTTGGCGATGCGTCTGGAAATGGATGTTGTTCAACACCCGATTCGCCGAGTCGACATTGGGCGGTATCTGCTGTCACTCCCATCAGATGGAAACTTTCCCACGGATATCCAACGAGCCGGTTGGTTGATTTGGGCAGGCCAGCGTGATGCCGCAGAATCGTTGATAGCAACCGAATTGCAACGAACACCTTCCAGCGCGGATGGATGGTGCCGGAGAGCGGCGACGTCCTACGCCGTCTCGCATTCGAAATCGGATCAAAGGCATGCTGCGAGATGGTGGAAGCGACTGGCTGACGGACTTCCCCAAGGCGACCCAAGTTGGCATGCAGCAATGATTGGATGGATCAAATCCGTCGCGGCGTCAGGAGAGCCAGACAAAGCAAAGGCATCCGCGAAAATGATTTTGCTGACGATCCCACCGACTGACCGTCAAACGCGAGACGCATACGAACGCCTTTCGGAGCAGTGATTTCATCTCGGTTCAACGGACGGCACCGAATCCCAAAGATCATTCAATCCAAGCGACGCATTCAGATCTCTTCGTCGACAAATATGATGTGACGAAAGTAGTGTTGTGATTCGAAGCTGGTACCCAAGGCACCAATCATCAACCCCAGCGATGCGCTGAAGGTCGACATCGAAAAACGTTCCGCCCATCCGATTTGCGACGCTGGTTGCGAAAGTGAAGCGGCCCATTCGGCAATCAGGGTGGGACCAAACAACAGACCGGCGATTGCCAGCGCGGCCGCCGTGAGCGTCAACCAAGTCACCAACATGCCGGCGAACACAATTCCAATCGCGGACAGATTCGTGACGACCATCTGTTCGCTTTGCCGTGTCCGATTGGGAACAATCAATTGCTGACGAAAGACGACGTAGGTGGTTGTGCCGATCCAGGAGACGAGCACCAAAACCGTGGTGCTGGCGAAGCTTTGCGATAAAGCCAAATCCCACGATTCAGCCGTCAGCAGCAACACGACCAACGTGGACACGGCCGCCAAAGTCAGACCACTCAACCGCCGCGGAAATTGCCATGGCCGAGCCGCGAAGATGGCTTGCCAGATTTCACGGGCGTTGATCACCGCCGATCGCAGCATGAAGTTGATCCACGGCGTTGAGATACCCGACCGTTCTTCCAGACGTTGATCGGCAATTTCCGCGAGCGCCGCGATTTGTTGTTCCGCTTGCAAGTCGGTCAGCTCTTCCATCTCATCAAGCTGCTCTGCCGATGAAGGATGAAACAGCAAGTTCTTCGGATTTGAATCGCGTCCGAGCCCGAGCAGATGCGAAAGCGCATGCAACATCAGTCGGCTCAACCGATTGGCAATGGTGGCGATTCGTTGTTCCGATTCCGCGTCGCGGCCGATTGCTCGTGGGTCGATCAATGACAATGAGAAGACAGCGGAATCCAGTGGACGACTCAGCGCCGCGAAACAGTGATGCGAGTAGTGACTTTCAAGTTCGGCGGCGGTGATCGCGAACGCGAAATCCCAGTGTTGTTCGTCTCTCTCATTCAACGCTTGTTGCAACAAGGCACTCGGCGCGGTTCGCTTCGCCGCGACCGCTTCCGGACGCCTCGTCGTTTTGACTTCCCATCTGAATTCCGGGAAACGATCCTTCACAAATTCGCGAAACTGATCGAGCCCACGACGCACCGCGGCTTCGTCCACCGCGTCAAGAGTCCCCGTGACGATCACTCCGATATCGACGAGTCGATCGCTCACGGGCATTCATCGCTCGCGGGGACTTTCCGCCACGCTCGGGGTGGCAAAGAAGCTTCGTTGGGAATCAACGCCATCATCAAAAGAAAGATCCCAACGACGATGTGATTTTGGTGGGCGGGAGTTGGCGGCAGGACCGCGAATCGCCCCCAAACAATCAATCCAATTGAAACCAGTAGGATCAGCAAATGAGCGTGACGTGTTGGAGGCCAATAGGACAACGCGGAGAGCACACAGATCAGCAGAGCGACTCCAAGGTCCGCCCACAGCAAGGTTGGATCTGCCTGCACACCAAACACAAATGGGCTGGCCGCCAACCAAACCGCCGTCATGATTTCAATCACTCGCCCCCACATCAGCGCACCTCGCGAGAAAGTAGTTGTTCACCGGCCGCGTCCAATCGTTCCGATCGAACGCCCCAAACCGCATCCCAAAGCAGCCGCTTGTCGTGATGCTCTTTCCAAACAATGCGCAGATACGCCAGCGACACTCGCACTTCGTCCCACGCCCAATAGACGAGCACCAACGAGATCGCCGCGGTCACTAGGCATAGAAAGCACCATTCCCCGACCAGGAAGGCTTGGCAGATCACCAAGATCACGCTCACGATACCGAGCGGAATGACATCGATGCCGAACAGGATGACCAACCAAGGTCGGTACTGCCAACGTCTCGTGGATCCGGCGAATCCCAAAATGGCGTCACCGAGATAAGCCAGTACGCCCAGCGAAGCGTCATGAATGCCAAGGATGCCATACATCCTTTTCGCGGTATCCGACGTGAGCACATCGTTGCTGCTATCGCCGAACACAGGATCATAGGCACTTCCGATCAATTCCCATTGATAAAGCGACAAATGGGCAGAGATTGCCGCCGCAACAAATGCCAACAAACAGATCGGAATCCGCTGACTCCAAGCCGACGGGTTGTGATTGTAAGGTGGGACGTTTCGGTTCAGATCGTCCACCGGAATGGTGACTTGCGACATCACTTCAACCCGTTCTTTCGATACCAAGTGTCAGGGTCGGATTTGAGCTGACCGGTTATCGTCGACAGTGTTTCTGCAAGACTGCGTTGCGGTTCCCACCCCAGCAACTCTTTGGCCCGAGAAATGTCGAGCGCATAGTGATCGTCGGCCATGTCGATCATGAATGGTTTGATGAACGCGTCGCCTCGTTGGACCACATCCGTCACCGCCGCCCCGACCTTTGCAAGCGCGGAAGGAACATACAGCGTCGCCCAATCTTTGCCGTGAAGTTCCATTCCGATCCGGTCTTGGAGAGTTCGGTACGAAAGGGGATCTGGCTCGCCAATCAAAATGGCCGTTTTGGCTTCGATGTCAGCCCGTCGCTCCACGGTGCGAACGATCGACTCGACCGTGTCATCCAAGTGCACCGCGGATTGGCCAGCCTCCGGATCGCCCGGGAAGAAGTGCCCTTGGAAGTCTTTTTCGTAGATGCGTTTGATCTGTTGGACGAGCGTCGGTTGTCGGCCATAGTCCGTGTACACTCCGCCGATTCGTAAGAAAACGGAACGGACGTTCGGGTGCCCCTCGCGAATCAATCGCTCGGTCTCGAGTTTGCTTTGGGGATACGGCCACTTGGCCTCCAACGGATCGTCTTCGCGAATTCGTTCACCGACCTCACACGGTTTGTGGATGAGCATGGTGCTGGTGAATACGAACTGATCAAGTTCAAAGTCTTCGAGTTGATTGAGAAGCCGGTCGGTTCCGTTGACGGTGACCTTCTCGTACAGATCGCTGTCCTCACCGGAAAAGTCATAGTACGCCGCCATGTGAACGACACTGGCAAGGCGACCGCCGGTCAATTCATGGACCTTCTTCATCGCGGCACGAACAGACGCGGAATCAGCCATATCGCACTGGATGTCGCGAACGAATTCATGTTGCTTGGGTGGTTCGGGAAGACCGACCCGATCGAATCCAAAGACTTGATAGCCAGCATCAGCGAGCCGCAGGCAAACCGGATATCCCAGCATTCCCGTGCTGCCGGTCACGATCACGGCGGGGCGCTGACTCGTGGTTTGTTGTTCTGACATGATGCTCCTAACAACTGAGTAGACGTCGTCGTTTGAGACGCACTGCACGCAAGCAACATGCCAAAAACTCAGCGATAGAAATCACAACGTCCAGTAAATCGCTAAGCCGCCGAGATACACGACCATAACCGCGAACGAATCGACGCCCATGCCGAACACTGTCTTGTCGCGTCGTTCCAAGATCCCCCACAAATACACACCGGTCACGACGATTCCAATGGCGGCCAAGAAAGCGTCCGAAGGATTCATCGCATCGAAAATCGCTCCTTCCCGGTAAGCCATGTCCGCAGGCAAAAACAATGCGACTTCCAGGCTATTGGTGCCCAAGATATTCGCGGCGGCCATGCTATACGCCCCGAACCGGACCGCCGAATACGTTGTGCTGACCTCCGGCAGACTCGTCGCCAGTGCCACCAGTGTCGCCCCAACAAAGCTTTGCCCGATCCCGGTTTGCTCGGCAATCGATTCACCGGTTTTCGCAACGAGAAATCCGCCCACCAAAACGACTGACGACGCGGCGAAGAACAGAGCAATCAATTTTTTCGTCGAAACGGACTCATACGCCGATTGATAGGCATCCTTCAAATCTCGAGCCGACTCGGGCGGTTGAGCAATTTCCCCGCGAGGTTGCCATCGCGGGTCGCCTTCGTAACGATAGATCACCCAGATGGATCCGACGTACGCGAGAAACAAGGCGACCGGCCAAAATCCGATTCCTGCGAACGAAAAGAGTTCGCCCGCCGAGACCGCCGCTGATGCCAAAGCGACCAGCGCGATGAGTAAGACTCCGGCCATCAACAATGACGAGTTCGGCGAAAACAGCGTGAGCGGCCGACCGCGCAACACAGCGACGTCAATCATCGCTAACACGGCGATTTGCATTACCACTCCGCCCAATAAGTTTGCACCGGCGAGCTGGGCTGCACCCGACCAGGACGCCGTGATCGTTGTCGCCAGTTCAGGCAAGCTGGTCGCTCCACCTAGCAACAAGGCTCCGGCGAACGCTTTGCCCATTCCAGTTCGATCCGCGAAAAGATCGACGTATTGACTGAGCTTGGTGCCGGCGAACCAAACCAAAGCTGCACCAATAGTGAAGACAACAACGTTGAGCGGCAACGACAATTCATTCAACACAGACATGATTTCACGCGGAGCAAGTGGCGCGCCGTGTGCAATCTCGGCGGAGTGCAGTGATGTTGCCTGAATCGCCGGTACTCTCGTTGTCATCGGGCCCCGGGCGTTTGGGATGCTCACTGCCTTTGAAACGCAGCGTCACGGGAAGAGACGCAACAACTCACCTCGGCAAACACGTTCACATTCATGATCGATTGGCTGCAACAACAGACTCCTGTCCTCCAAGCCTTGTTGGCCGGCGTATTCACTTGGGCGCTCACGGCACTCGGCGCGGCGGTGGTGTTTGGGCTGACCAATGTGCCTCGCAAACTTTTTGACGCGATGCTGGGGTTCGCTGGCGGCGTGATGTTGGCGGCGAGCTATTGGAGCTTGCTCGCTCCATCGATCGAGGCCGCTTCCGAACAAGGATGGCCAAGTTGGTTGCCCGCCGCGGTCGGCTTTCTCGTTGGAGGTGCATTCCTGTATGGCTTGGACCGCAGTCTGCCGCACCTGCACCGTGGTCTGCCAACCGAATCCGCCGAAGGTCCCAAGACAGCATGGCAACGAAGCGTCCTGTTGATCGCAGCGATCACACTGCACAACATTCCCGAAGGGCTCGCGGTGGGAGTCGCGTTTGGCAGCGCAGCCGCTGAGATTGAATCGGCCACGTTGAGTGGCGCGATAGCACTCGCGATTGGAATTGGTCTTCAGAACCTTCCCGAAGGCATCGCTGTCGCCGTGCCACTGCGAGGCGAAGGTATGAGCCGGACAAAATCTTGGCTGATCGCTCAAGCCTCCGCAATCGTTGAACCGATCGCCGCGGTCTTTGGAGCAGCAATCGTTGTCTACGCGGCCCCCGTGCTGCCGTTTGCCCTCAGCTTTGCCGCCGGGGCGATGGTGTATGTCGTCGTGGAAGAACTGATTCCCGAAACACATCAAGAAGGCAATGAAGATCTCGCAACGCTCTGCCTCATGATCGGATTCACCGTGATGATGATCCTCGATGTCTCATTGGGATAGCCGAACGCACGGAAGATCGAAGCATTTGATCTGGAATGATCATTTTCACCGCCTGTGTATCAGCCCAGGTTGTACGTGGGATCGTGGCGTTCGCTGCAACGATCTAGATGCCGAATGACTCCCGCTTAGCTAGCCGTCACTTGGATGCTCGGCTGCCCCAGGTGCACATGCCAGTTTCAAAGCCTCAGCGGATTGGTTTCGAAAACGATTGAATCGTCGATGCAGGACCGGCCAAGCAATTTTCGCGGCCAGCGTGTTCGGTCGAAAGAACGCCGCGACTTCGTAATCCACCTGACCTTCCTCGTCGATCTCAATCAAGAAACGCTCCTCGCCCTGCTCTGGATGTTCCATCAACGTCCCGACAGAAAATCCAAATCGGTGGCACTCGCCTTCTTGCTCGCTAAAGACGTCGACGATTCGATCAAAGGCAACCGCCCATACGCCGAAGATGCGAACACGAATTGCAATCGTGTTGCCGACCGTGATGGAGGTGTCCGTGGGAATTGCCTCCGCCCATCCCACATCGAATTGTCGCCAATTCTCAAGTGCCACCATTGCCTTGTCGAAGACTTCTTGCCCGCTTCCTAATCGAACCCGATGGTGATGGTGCTCATACCCAGCCGGGAATTCACCGAGACTCGCGCCCACGTCGGGGTAGTTAAACGGTGACCGTGACTGCTCCGTGATTCTCTGCAAAAGCTGTTGATGGGTTGGCTTCGTCAAACTGAACAATGGGACCTCGGCGATAGCACGCGTTGCAATGAAATCTCACTGCAGCTGAAAGACAAACCGGAAAGATATCGTACGCGGTTTCGCTCGGCGGCACGGATCTACCCCCTTGCCGGATGGATACCATTACGGACGAGCCGCAACGTTCGCCACCAAAGACAAATGAATGGTGGCCCGACGCAGCTGGCTGGTGTGTCGTCGTGAACTTCAATCACTTCGGTTGAGACATATCGCGATGCCATGACGTGAGCCGGTCGGTTTACCGCAAGCTGCTTAACCATTGGGAAGCGTCAACGGCTGGATGGATCCTCTCAAATGCTGTGCCCCGCAAAACACTAAAAATTCATCTAACTCAGCAATTGCGTTGTCGAAAACAACACCCCCGGCTGCTGCTTCGCAAAAGCTCTTCCAGGGGATTTCAAAATGAACCGTCGAGTGAGCTGCCAATATGACGATATTGGACGAACCGGTGCATTCAATGGTCAACTCCTCTTTTCCGATCACCAGCAGCATGCAAGCTCTCCGCGACTATCTCCAGTCCCACGGGGAACTTTTCTTCGACGTGCTGGAACTTGCCACCTGTGGTTTCTATCTGCGTCCACTGCCATCTGATGAAGGCGGCAATCCGCCCCCCCCACTGTTCAGTCAGCTGTGCTTCTCTTCGCTGGGCCATGAGGTCCCGGAGGCGGATCAGACATCTCAGGTTTGGCTGGACCTCGTTCACCCGGAAGACCAAGCGGCATTCACCCAGCATGCCGGATGGAATGGAGCAGTGAGCGACGCCCAGCAAACGTCCTTGCAATATCGCCTGAGACGTTGTGACGGCAGCTATCGATACACCGAGGAAGGTGGTCGGAAGATCACACTTGGGGACCGCCGAGAAACATTTTGGTTGGGGGTTTTGCACGATGTGGACGAGCGACTGCGTGCAAAGCAAGAACTCGAGGCGAGTCATCAGGAGATTCAAACTATCCTCGATACCATCCCGACTTTTGTTTGGATCAAGGACGAGTCGCATCGAATCCTTCGAGTGAACCGCGCCGCTGCCAATGCCACGGGAATGACGCCCGAGGAAATCGAAGGCCGCCTGACCAGCGAAGTGTATCCCAAACAGGGTGAACGCTTTCAAGAATCCGATCGACAACTGCTGCAAGGCAATCGTCCCGTTCGCCGCGTTCCGGAAACGTTGGAGAACAAGAATGGCGACGACTACAAAATGTTGATCGACAAGTACTCGCTGCCTTCGCTTCACAACGAAGACACACGCATCTTGGTGGTGGGAACCGACATCACCGAAATCGAACAAACTCAGATCGCGTTGGCCAGCCAGGAAGCTCAGTTCCGAAATCTGTTCGAGCGCAGTCCGCTGGGCAGTGTCTTGATCGATTCAAACCACCAGCTTCAACTGATCAATTCACGAATCGAGGCGATGTACCAACTGAGCCCAACTCAAGACCGTCCCATTCAGTTGATTGATCTGGTTCCCGCTGAATTCCATGCAAAGCTGACACCCTCAAGCGATCGCTTTTCCCCGAACCAATCCGCGAATACGCAGTTTGAATTCGAAACCAAGCGTGCTGACGGAACCGTGATGCGGATCAGCTTGGTCACCGCCGCGATTGAGATCGAAAACCAGTCGATGACGTTGGCAACTTTCACCGACATCACCGAACGTCATCAAGTCGCGATGGATTTGGAACGCAAGCAAGAGGAACTGGAACGCAGCAACGAAGACCTGGACCGATTCGCCTACATCGCATCGCACGACTTGAAGGCTCCCCTTCGCGGAATCATGCACCTGACCGAATGGATCGAGGAGGACATGCCTCGGCAAATTGGCAAAGAGGTGCGTGACCACTTGAAGATGTTGCAGGCACAAGTCAGTCGGATGGACATGTTGCTCAACGACTTGCTCGCCTACGCTCGCGTGACACGTCAAACCGACGCCGTCGAGTGGGTGGATCTGAACGTCGCGTTGCCGGAACTTTTCGCGTTCATGTCACCTCCGCCAACGATGAAGTTGGTGCTACCGGCAAAGATGCCGAGCCTTTCAACCGCTCGCGGACCACTCGAACAAATCTTCCGCAACCTTTTCGGCAACTCCATCAAACACGCGGCCAGTAGTAGCCAAGTAATTGTGACCGCGGAAACCACCAGTGATTCGTATCACTTCACGGTTCGCGACAACGGACCTGGTATTCCCGAGAGCTCCCAAGAACGAATCTTTGGAATGTTCCAAACGCTTGAAAGCGGAAAAGACCGACGCGGGACAGGCATGGGGCTGCATCTGGTCAAACGTTTGGTCGAAGTCCAAGGCTGCACCGCTTGGGTGGAGTCTCGCATCAACCAAGGTGCGGCATTTCACTTCACTTGGCCGCGTGAAAATGCGGCCAACTCCTTTGAGAAATGTGAAGCGTACGCGTCCTGAGTAACCGCTTTGAACTCAGGTTTGTCGAGCAAGCTTTAGAATCAATTGCTCGAGCAAGAATCGGTCGCGACCCTCGGCACTGTGGGTGCCTTTGAGACGCAGATCGGCATCGAGCAGCCACGGCAACAATTGTTTGGCTCTTTCCCGACCGATCGACTGCAGTTGCTTTTTCGCGGATTGAACTTCGAACCCACGCCGAATTCCACCGGCTGCCAAAGCGTCTTCGAATTGCCAGGGCCGACCGCTTCGTTCGCGAAACTCGATGGCTGCGGTGGTCATCCCCAATCGTCTAAGCGACCAAGCGATCTGCGGCAACAAAGCAATTGCACGTTGCCCACCGCTGAAAAGCTTATCGAGTTGTCGCAACGCTTCCGCTGCGTCACCGGCAGCGATCGCATCGGTGATTTGCCAAACGGTTTTGCCCTGCCATCCGGCCACGACATCTCGGACGAGAGGTTCTTCAATCTTTCCGCCGACGTCGACGTACAACGCAAGTTTCGCAATCTCGGTATCCAGCATGCCGATCTCCTCGCCCAACATCTCCACCAAGGCGTCCGCGGCGGCGGGAGCGAGTTGCGTTTTGTGGCGATCGGCAACAAACGAAGTTAGAAACTTCCGGCGCGATGCCGCGGTGATGCCGAGTTTTGCGTCCGTAGCACTGGTGCAAGCAACCAGCAAATGCGATTTGTCGACCGCTTTGTAAACGCGAGTGTTGCTGGCAAGTGATTCCAATTCGAGAACGAACCGGGTGGCATCACCAGGGGCGGACACGTACTTTTCAATCTCAGGCCGATGATTGGACAGAAATTTGTCCGCGGAACGAACCACGAGAGTTCGTTTGTCACCGCCGTCGAAATCGAACAAGGACGCAGTGGCGAGATCATCACGCAAATCCGACCACTTGCAAACTTCGCCGTCGACCTGCGTCCATTCGCTGTCACCGACAATCGCGTCGATTGCCCATTTTCTCAGCGTGCTATCGACACCGTAAACAACGCCGATGGAACTTCCCGCCTGAGTGGATTCGGGCGAGGAAAGGTATTCAAAGGCGTTGAATCGTGGCATTCGCTATTACAGACCGCGTTCTTCGGCAAAGGAGTAGATCCGATACATCTCTTGATCTTCCACTTCGCCGGTCACTTTCAACGATCCATTCTCGTCAAATAGCAGCATCATTCCAGGCTCCTCCAATTCGGATTCGCCTGTCATTGGCAGCACTCGACCACCATCAATATCGATCACCGTGGTTTGCGAAGTTATTTTCGCATCTTCCACCTTTTTGACGACGAGATCAATCGGATCAATTAACTCAGCGGGTCCTTCGTAGGACAGAACCGATCCGGGCTTCAGGCTTTCCATCCAAACTGGCATGAAGGTTCTGAATTGGAGGTTGTAGTTCAGGTTGACCGCTTTTGCTGTCGGCGGTTCTGGGGAGTACTCCACCTTCTTGCCTTTGACCTCCAACTCCTTCACTCGCGATACTTCGACGGGGCCAGCGTAATAGTCGGTGAAGCTTGGCAAAGAGATATCTGGGCTTGGTTCGCTCCAATCGGACCAACGTTGGAAGTGCCCCTTGCGAGCTTTGTCTGCTTCGGCAGCTTCCATCAACTTTGAAACTCGTTGATAAACCTCACCCGAGAGGGACGAAACCTTTGGTTGTTGCAGTGCATTGGCGGGGAAGTTCGGGTCCACAACTGCCAATCGCATACGGTAGACGTACTTCCGACCGGGGCGAGGGGTATTCGGATCTTGGTTACTTGCGAAGTCGTAGAAACGCATCAGCTTGTAATCGACCGGATCTTCTTCCACCATCGCCATCCCGCCATAGGAGCCCATTCCCCCCATTTGCATTCCCATATCCATCTCCATCCCCATTCCCATGTCCATGCCCATATCCATTCCCATACCGCCCATGCCCATGCCCGCGGAACCTGGGCCGGCCAATTCAAGATCATCGGCACCGAACTTCTCTTCTCGCATCATCTCCTCGCGAGCCTTCATCTGCTTTTCACGACGAGAAACCATTGGGATCAGCGGATGTGTAACGAAGTCCGTATAGTCCATCAGCAAAACCGGCGGAATGTAGCCTGTGACGTTGAGATCTCGGTATTCCTCGGGCACCACTTCTTGTGCGTAGCCCGCCCAAGAAAACGCGGCTTGCTTTACGTTTTGCTCACGGGTGTAGCGAAGAATCCAATCTTCGTCCGTCAGCTCATCAACACTTTTGTTCGTGACGTCCGCTCGCTGCACTTCATAATTGAAATACAGAGGTTGATCTCGGACCGGAAGATATCCCTCCGCACTCTGCAGTGCCTCGCGGAACGACTCCGCCATCGCCTTGTGAGGAATCACGGCGGTCCCGGAAATGAACCAAGCGTATTGCGGAACGGGAAGTTGGCTGTCCTTCGTCGTCGGTGTGAATCCAAAATTGTGCTTCGCGTTGAATCGGCGACCGGCGGCGGTGGCTGACATGGACCCCATGCCTCCCATCATCCCCGGATCCATGCCCATCCCCATTCCCATATCGGCACCGTACATATCCATCCCCATTCCCTGCTCCATTCCCATTCCATCCATGCCCATGCCGTCCATCCCCATCATCTCATCCATGCCACCGCGACCTCGACGACGGCTTCGGGGACGTGGTTTTTCTTCCTCTACGACTTCCAAGGCTTCGGCACCCTCCAAGTCTTTGAGCGGGTACTCTCCGCTTCGCGACAGAATCGCGATCGATGCGATGTGACTGTCTACCCGCAGTTCGAGCGGTGCGTGCACGACCGGATCTTTACGACGAATCGATGTGTCGATGGTCTTGCGTTCCAACAAGTGAGGCATCTTGTAGGCCGTTGCATCGACTGGCGTTCGCTTACGAGCGGTTTCGGCCAGGATGTCGAAAACAGGTTCCCTTTCAGGCAGAATGTTTTCGTTGTGATCTTCGTCGATGCTGGCGCGAACCGTGTTGGCATCCGCCGTCAAACGCTCCGGTTGGACTTCGTCCAACATGTTGGGCATGTTCAGACCGGAATAGACCATCCAACCAGCCGCCAGAACAACAATTCCGACGACAAATTTTTCACCGTGGAAGATGAAGAACTGTTTGATTTTGTCGGCATCCATGATGGTTTGACTCGCACGCACGAAAGAGAAAAGGAAAGGTTGGCGACGTCTCAGTTTTTAAACGTGTTCGAGGTTGGATGGTCGCCACAATCAACCTGAACGATCGCGATCTACTTCGGAATGGCTCATCAAATGCTTCGCGGAAAAGGCATCTGATCGTTCATTCCTGCTCATGACTTTAACAGTTTTACCCGCTAACCCGTTGCGCTGGCGGAATTGTCCGGGACCGCGGCTTCTCCCGCGGGCTGGGGTGAAGCTTCGTTTGCATCCGGAGTAGTTGCGTCCTCGGCGGGTGTGGTTGCATCGGGATCAGCCGCTGGCGGCGGTAAAGCGGAATCAGGTGTGTCGACAGCGGGCTGCGTCGTCGCGTCGGCTCCTGCACCATTGCCAGCTCCTTTGAGATCCTCTTCGGCACTCTGGGCCATGGTTTCACCGTCCAACATCGTGTCTTCGGTGACTTGTTCGACGCCGAGTTTGGCTTCATCCGGTGGATTGTAGATGTGAATGAGGCCGTAGACCTCCACCGTGACATCAAGCGGGAACTTCTCCTTGGGGCCTTGGCTCGCACCACCGCCCATCATTCCCATCCCCATGCCACCCATTCCCATACCGCCGTCCATGCCCATTCCCATGTCCATATCCATACCGCCCATCATGGAATCCATGCCGCCGCCCATTCCGCCACCGCCGCCCATCGAACCGACGGCGCTGGCACCAGCGGATTTGGGAAGGATTCGAACCTGTTTGACTTCCACCATCAGTGGAGCACTGCCGCACGCGGCCAACAGATCGGGAATGTAGCGTTGATCGATTTGCAACGACATCATCACTGGAACACGCTTCGCAACTTTCAACGGCGCGTCCTCAGGCGAATCGCTTTCGAGTGCGGAACGCAAAGTGGCACCGTCAATGGGTTCATACGACGTGTCGACGTAACGATTGTCCACCGGATCGGGAGCTTCTGACATTGTGCCCATACCCGAATCCATACCGCCGTACATGTCGCCTCCTTCCATTCCGCCGTACATGTCATCCATTCCCATACCCATGTCCATTCCCATATCCATCCCCATTCCTCCCATGCCGCCGGTCATGGCAACTCCGGGTTTTTGGATGGAACCGGAGGTGAATTTGACCTTCTTACCGAGCGACAGGTGGTTGATAACGTGAATCTTGGCTTCGAACGGTTGTTGTGCCTCACCATTGACATCCGCAACGATCGCCAGCAACTGTCGCAGAATCCAGAGGTTTTCTTGACTGTAGTAGACATCCAACGTCGATGGCGTACGGCCCTGCCAAGGAAACAATTCGGTGATGATGGCTGACTGAGAACTGACTGGCCAATCGACCAACGGAACATCTTCCACACCGGCGATGTTGATGGGGCCACGGCCCATGCCGCCGTACCCGCCCATTCCATCCATACCACCCATCATCGAATCCATGCCGCCACCCATCATGGCGTCCATCCCACCAGCACCGGCGGACCGAAACTCAGCTTCCCATTCAGCCTTCGCGATTTCCGCGATGCTGGGCAACACGTCCTTGATGTAGTACGCGTACAGATTCCGGTACGAACTCGGAATCTCTTGTCCGTCTTCCGGTGGATACGCAATGTGCGTTTCGATTGGCATCAAATCGCGAAATTCATCGACGAATTCGGTGGTCAGCTCTTCTTCCGGCCAAACCAGAATATCGCGTTGGGCGTCGTAGACTTCTTGCCAAACTTCCAGGACTTCGGCTTGCCGCCCTTCCACCAGCATGTCCATCGCCGCTTTGGAGATCTGATTGGGATGCTCGGGCAATTCAGAACGAAGCGTTGAGACCGCACTGACGTCGCTTTTGATCTTCGACGTTCGACTGTTGTTTTCCTCCACCAATTCGCCGGTGACGAGAAACCAAATCACCAATGCACCGAGTGTGATGGTGCCGGTGCCAATCCAAAAGCCATACTTGGCTGCGGCAGCGAATGATTGCTTGAGTTGATCCATCGATCAGACCGAGTCGAGAGAGAAAAGGTGGTGTGTGGTTGTTGGCGAGGAGATCGCCGTCGTATTGAACTAGTTGGCCATCGCGACTGAATCTGGATCGGCATCAACATCGTCCTCTGATCCCGATCCGTCGCCAGTGCCTTCCAATTCCGCTTGGGCAGCAGCTTCTTCTTCCGCCAATCGTTTTGCTTCGATGCGATCGCTCAAAACGCTTTCTTTCCAAACGACCTGGAAAACAAAATCCAGTCGCAGCACTTCCAAAAATTGAGTTTCGACCTCAACGTCTTCGTCGCCTTCGGCTCGCAACTGCATCGCCGTCATCGCAGCGACCGGGTCGTAGTCCGGGTTTGGCACCTGTACCAGTTGCGGTTGGTTGTCGTTCAACAGGATCGGGTAGCTAAACCCAAACTCCTCTGGCGTGAACGTGATCGGGTTGCCTTGCGGGTCGATCAAGGTGATTGGTTTTTCACGGAACGCCGTCGTCAAATACTTCCGAACGTGTTGGCTACCTTCTTCGCCCTTGTGTTTGGGGCTGTTGTAATAGTGGTATCCCTTCAACTGGATGACCCAGCCGTCTTCTTCGGGACCGGTGTCCTCGGCGAGTTCTTCCGGCGGCGCGGAATCTCGCATCAGGTCATACCAGTTCTTCATTTCCTCTTTGTACCGAGTATCCAAACGCTCCGAGTACCAATCTTCGGCGAGGTCTTCGTAGTACTTGGTGTCGATTTCTGTGATGTGGAAGTCGATCCGATCTTCCAGTGGCAATTCTTTGATGCTTGGGATTTTGTCCTCGGGGTATTCCGCCCGTGGAATCGCCGCGTTAACCGCGTTGATGACTTCCAACCAAACCAATCGACGTTCCGCGTTGCCGGAAATTTCTTCGCCCAGACGATTCAAGAACGTCAAGCGACTGACCAACAACGAATCCTCTGACTTTTGATCCGAGCTGTGTGACGACATGCTCGAGACGGCCTGGGCAGCGCCGGACCACAAATCTTCGTGAGTCGTTTGCCACGAACGCTGGGTAAGTGCGTACTGGGTCGTCGTTCCCAGCAGCAGAGCCGCCATCCCCGCCAAAGCCCAAGGCTTCTTCGCGCGGATCATGCGTTCGGTCTTGATCTCTGCCGGGATCAACGACGTGTGGATCTGGCTCAGTCCCAAGCCCTGCAAACACAACCCGTAGCAAACCGCGAAAGTGGGTGCGTTGTCACGGAAGGTCGGGATGCTGAGAACATCATCGCCCGACAAGCGATTAAATCGGTCGAGCGTGTGGACTTCGTAGCCGAGGTTCTTGCCGAGGTAAGCGGCCAAACCAGGCATCTTCACCGTGTTACCGGTCACCAGCAACTCGGTGATCTCGGCCTTCTTATCGATGCTGCGGAAGAAACCAATCGAACGTTGGACTTCAGTGACCAAGTCGTTGAAGACCGGTCGCATGGTTTGGAAGACGAGTTTCGGATCGACCGCTTCACGCGCGTTGCGTTTGAGGTGTTCCGCTTTCGCGAACGTCAGCTTCAAGTCTTTCGTCAATTGACGTGTGAAGTGGTTACCACCGATTGGCATGCTGCGTTGCCAAATTCGGAAACCATTCGTGACGATCAAATCACTGCTGTCGGTACCGATCGACAAAAGGACGCTGGACGTCGGAGGCTCATCCGGGTCGAACGATTCGTTCTCGATTCGCTCGTGGAACCGGTCGTACGCGACCATGTTGTAGAGCGAGATCGGAGTCAGCTGCACCATGTCGACTTCGATGTCGGCATCTTTGAACGGAGCGAGTTGCCGGTAAGCTTGCTCGCGTTTCATCGCGAACAAACCGACTTCGCTTTCCAGTGCGTAGCCTTCCTGGATGGTGGCACCCGGCATCGTTTGGTAATCCCAAACCACGTCGGACAACTCAAACGGAATTTGCGTCTTGGCTTCGTACTTGACGATGTCGTGGATTTTCTTCAGTTCCACCGGTGGTGGCTTGAAGAACTTTGCCAGACCGCTTTGACCGGGAACACTGATGCAAACGCGATCGCGAATCGCGTCGTTTCGCTGCATCAACTGATCCAGCGCATCGGCGATCAGTTGGTCCGGATCCGCATCGGCTTGTCCCAAAATTTTGGGATACTCGATCAGATCAAAGGCATCGGCAACGATCTCATCGCCCTGTTTGACACAGTGCAACGCCTTGAGCGCGCTCTGACCAATTTCAATTCCCCAAACGCCGCCGGATCCGGCCATGGTTTACTTTCAACACGAAGAGACAAGATTTTTTATTTCGATGAGTGGTGTCAGCTAAAGTTGACACCAGGGGCGAGTCCGGGAGGTGCCGGCGATCTCGCCAAACCGCTAGTATCCCCTTTTCGCTCCTTCACGTCAAATTTTAGTCGCTCATGCCGTCCTTTGCCGAATGTTGCGTCCTAATTCCCTGCAGCACGATCGAAGATTTCCCCTCTCGGTTGGATCATGACGCCGCTCGGAGCCTATTGGGCACTCTGACAGCGGCCTGGCATCCTCGTCTACTCGCTCAGGCGGGGCGGCTCCCCACCTGGCATCGAGCGGACGATTTGCCTTCGCCGCCGACTCCCATCGGCAGCCTGACGGAACCGGACCAAGCGTCACAATCAGCAGAATCGGACCCCGCGACCGCTGGCCCAGTCCGTTTGCTGCTGATTCCCGAGGCCAGCCTGTCAAAACTGACCGCCTCCGTTCGCGATTCTTTGCCGGCATCCGATTCCGCCAGTCGCAGCGTGACCGTCGATTTGGAGTCACACCGTGACGTCCGAATTCGGTGCCAAAGCCGCAACGACGCGCTGGCTCTCATTGATTCGTCAATCCAATCCAGTTGGTTCGGCGACTCGAGCGTGCTGAAGAAGAATCCGAACGACAATTGGCAGAATCAATCCGCCTCTTTGTTGGACGATGTCCGATTGGTGACCGAAAAGGGCCGCGAAATTTCGCAAGCCGACTTTTTCGCGCTCAGCTACACATGGTGGCAGATTCAAGTGCTCACCCGCCGACTTCGCTACACCAGCAACCTTGACCAGGTCTATTTCGAAACGCGAGTCCTGGACGCCGCCGAGGCTTGGGTGCGAAACGATGCCGAAGCAACCGCCGCGGCGCTACACGATTGCTTTGACGCTCTGGCGGAAGAACGCGACCACTACTTTGCGTCCGATCCATCACTGATTGATCTGACGCTGCTGACTCCATCGACACTGGACCGTTTTCTGGAACTGCCCGAACCGAAAACCAGCGATACCGAAGCGATCTTGTCGACGCCTCGCAACGCGTTGGTCGACCAAGCGGTCGCCGATGCGGTTTTGAAATCAGACGACTCGGTACAGCAAGCCTTTCAATCGCGATTGGCATCCGATGCGATGTCGTGGGCAGGCGGCGGACCAGCGTCCACCGTTTGCTACGACGAATTGACGATCGACCAAATGGAACGGTCGCTGCGTGAGTCGATTGAACAAGTCCAACGTGCGGTCGGTCAACCAATGTCTGTGCACGCGCGTTTGGGAGGCAGCACGACCCCGGAAATTGTCGCGGCGTTGGCCAGTCACAAACACGATGGACAATCGCAAACGCAGTGCCGCGGCTTGTTGCCGATTGATTTTCTCAATGGAACCGGATTCGGTGACGAAGCCAAAGTCATTCTTGGTGAAAGCGGTCACGAAATCGAGGCTTTGACAGCCAAACCGGTCGATGCCAACAACGAATCTTCGTTCCTCACTCTAGGGACCAGATTGGGTGAAGCCATCGACGCGGGAGAAATCGCGACGGCTCTCTTGGTTCACTGGCCTGGCAAAGGCTGCGAGAGCTTCGACGATCTGAATCGAGCCGCAACCTGGACGCTCGCTCTTGGTCGGTTTTGGAAGATCGACGAATACTTCATCGATGGCGAACATCCCTATCACCACGGATCTTCCGCATCGTGGAAAGATTCGCCGGCCGATCGAATGCGTGCAGGTTCCTCAGCGGCCAGGCAATCCGCCACGCAGTATGCCTCCTTGGTCCGCGGGCAATCCCAGCGTGACGCCAACGGATTGTCCATGTTGGCGAACCCACGACGCACCGATCCCACTCACGGCTTGGCCGAATCGCTTGGGCTGGACGATTGCGCCCAAGTTTCCGCGGACGCGAACATCGCCGCGAAAACACAACCGACCGAAAGCGTTCTGGTGGTCAATGGCAACAACGTGCCGACTCGCCAACGTGTGATCGTGAAAGGCAAATTGCCAACCACCGATCGTTCGATCTTCCACGCTCACGCTGACAAAGGAAACACCGACGCGGTGCTGGACGTCCCCGCATGGGGTTACCGATGGACCAGCTCCAACGCGGCCGCCAAAGCTTTGTTGACGGATCCCAACAACAGTGCCCGCCCAAACTCGGCCGAGAACGACAACCCACGACTGATCCGCTGGGCGAAACAGCTTGGTCGATCGATGAGCCGCGGCCCTGGTCCGATCGTCGATGGCGAACGAATGAGCAATGAGTTCTTGGAGTTGTCAATCAACTCGGAACACGGCGGAATCCAAGGCGTCTACAGCGGCAAAGTCCGAGGGAACCGCTTGTCGACTCGGATTGAATTTGTGCCCGCGAAGAAGAAGGCCGAAGGCGTTGTCGCCAAATGCAATTCGGTCCAAACAAAAGAGAACAGTATCTCTCGCGGAGTTGTGGCGTTGGAAGGCACGATCGAAATGCCTGCCGACGCAAACACCGATTCGTCGACAAGCGTTTCATCAAAAACGCTGAAGTGGCAATCGGAAGTCGAATTGGTTCGCGGCAGCCGGTTGGTTCGATACCGCATTCGTTTTGAAACTTTGAATGCATCATCGCAAGGAACCGGCGGAGCGGACGATTCGTTGGACTGGATCCATCATCCCGTTCTGAGAATGGCGTTTCCAGGTGCCAGCCCCGTGGTGCGAGCGATCGTGCGAGAGAAGCTTCATCGAACAAGCGCCCGCCGCTTCATCGCACCTCTCGGATTTGTTCACGAAGAAGACGAATGCCGAACGTTGGTCGCAACACACGGCAATAGCTTCCATCGCCGCAGCGAAGATCGTTTCCTGGAAACACTGTTGCCTCTTGCAAATGCGTCGGGTTCTCCAAGCGAAGCCACCGATAATTATTCGCCTTGGCACGAATTTGCTTTCGGGTTTGACGTCCCGCATCCAATCGATGCCGCCATGCAACCTTGGCGAACCCCAACGGTGCTGCAAGTTCCCAATGGGCAAGTGATTCGCAAAGGTGTGCCCGCGGGATCGTGGTTGATGCATGCCTCGCCATCGACGATGCGCATTCAGGTCGTCGCGACGGGATTATTGGATGACGGCCGAATGGTGATGCACCTGCGAGCGATTCAGACAACCAGCAAATCCGTTCGCGGCATCGTGCGGTTCTGCCAACCAGTCGCCCTCGCTCA
>NZ_DDGH01000094.1:35535-46758 GCF_002337565.1 Rhodopirellula sp. UBA1907
CGCCCCTGTCACGTCCGCTCGGGGAAGACCACAGCGATGCAGTCCATCCACCCGCGGTGTCAATGCAATCCATCGATGCCGCATCGATCGACGGCGAAGTCAAATGCGAAGACGACCGGATCGAATGGGCATCATCGGGTCACGGTGTGACTCACTTGTGCGTTGTGTTCGATACCACGAAGTGAGCTGATGACCGAGACGCTTTCCCCCGTCGCCGTTTTTCGAGAAGCCGCCTTGAGATCTGATTTGCTCAAGGCGGAGCAGTGGGAACGCGCCGCCAAAGAGGTGAAACAAAACCTCGCCAGCGAAGATCGCTTGAACCCCGAGTTGGTCTGCGAAGAAATGTCCAAGGTGTTGGTTCGCGACCGAATCTTGACGTCTTACCAATCTCAACAAATCCGCGCAGGTCGAACCAAGCTGACATTGGGCAACTACGTCATCACCGAGTTCCTCGGCCAAGGCGGCATGGGGCAGGTCTTTGGTGGCGTGCACAAGATCATGGGCCGACAATGTGCAATCAAAGTTCTGCCGCTACAAAAGTCCGACCCGCTGAGCCTGGAAAGCTTTGCTCGCGAGATTCGGCTTCAGTCGAACCTCGACAGTCCCTATTTGGTGCGAGCCTTTGACGCGGGCAAGGACGGCAAGGTTCACTACTTGGTCACCGAGTATGTCCCGGGAACCGATCTGCGACGATTGGTTCGCGAGCACGGTCGCCTGTCGATGCAACAAGCCGCCTCGATCATCGCTCAAGCCGCCGCGGGGCTGGCCTACGCTCATGAATCCGGTTTGGTCCATCGCGATGTGAAACCAGCCAACATCATGGTCACTCCCGACGGTCACGCCAAAGTATCCGACGTCGGTTTGGCGGCTTTGTCATTCGGACCGGATGATGATCCTCGGGCTGGCATGGTGGTTGGAACCGCGGACTACTTATCGCCCGAACAAATTCGAACACCAGACCAAGTCGGACCGCCCAGCGATATTTATTCGCTCGGTTGCACGCTGTACTACGCCTGCACAGGCTCAGTGCCATTTCCTGGTGGCGATTCCAAATCGAAATGCCGACGACATTTGAACGAGATGCCGCTCAAGCCGACTCAACACGCACCGGAACTCAGCGAAGCGTTTGTCGACACAATCGCGGACATGATGGAAAAGGAAGTCTCTCGGCGAATCACCACCGCTGCGGAAGTCGTGATGCGTCTGAGTCCGTGGGCAACAATGGATGCTGACACAAACGACTCGGGATCCATCCAAATCGGCGAAGGAATGCAACCGGTAGCAATCCCCGCCGCTGGCATCCCTAGCCCGGAAGACTCGTTCGGCGAATCGATGCTCGACGAAATGAGCTGGGACAATGTTGGTTTTGCCGCATCCGCCCCTGACTCATCCACGTCAAGCACCAGCTCTGTTGTCACTCCACCGCCACCTCCTCGAGACCCACCGCCGGAAAACCCCGTCTCCGCTGCTTCGCAGGCGACCGGAATATCGAGTCCAACCTGGTTGGTCAGCATCCTCGTCTTCACGGCGATCGGTTTTCTGTTCGGATACCTCACCGCTCGCGGTGTGTTGTTCTGAGAAGAAACGAACCGTCACAAGCCCCATTAGTCGCTTGAGCGATGATCGGGTTGTACATGGTCAGCGTGTCCATCATTGAAACAGCCAATGGTGACGGAAGACAAAGGCATGCAATCTGCTTGGATGCTACTTAATGAACTGCCAACGTACTTCTCTGACGATCGTGAATGCAGCCGCGATCTTTTCGGCGGCGACCTTCTACCTCGTGCTGCTCCTAGGTTGGGTGCTTCCAGCATTGAGAGCCCAACCGGGACTGCACCCGGCAACGCATTGGTATCTGATCGGGTTCCTACTGTTCCCTCCCATGGTCACCTACGCGGTGTGGCAAGCCTATCGAGAAGGAGCCAACACCTTTGCGAAAATCATGGAATCGCTTCGCGTACGCCCAATGAGCAGGACAGACTGCATCCATGCAGTTGGCGGAATCTTCGCAGTGCTGGCTGGAACTGGTTTGATACTCGCGGCCTGGAACATCCTAGCTCGGCTTGGTTTCTTGCCGCCGGTTGAAACAGAACCCTGGTGCATCGACATGTCGCCGCTGGAAGGTGGAGACCGTCTGCTGCTTTTGCTTTGGGCACCCATGTTTGTGCTGAACATCGTCGGCGAAGAGTTGCTATGGCGAGGCTATGTGCAGTCACGCCTCGCGATGCGACACAGTTGGTTGGCGATTGGATTGCTATGGCTCGCCTTCCACATCCCATTTGGCGTTTCAACACTGGTCCTCTCGTTGCCTCTGATGCTGATCCTGCCCTTCATCTTCGACCGCACTCAGAACACAACCGTCGCAATCCTAATCCACGCCATGTTCAACGGCCCCGCCTTCCTAGCCGCAGCCTTCGGCCTACTACCCAGCTAAACCCGCGAACCCGAGCGGCCTCGGGTTGTACCGCAGACCATCTTCGCGATGAAGTCTCGATAGATGCACATTGGAATGATGCAACCGATTAACACCGCATCATTCAGAAGGCCTCATCCAGAGCGACCTTGGACAAATGACTCCGGAGGAGCCCACGTACTTGGCGCGAGGTGCAAGCCTCGAAACCAATCGCGGACGAGATGCAGCAACATCGTCCCGGTGGGACCGTCGTGAGTGGATTGCAAAGTGCAAATTGTTCATTGCAAATCGCAAAGTGTTTCCGGCTTGGCAAGTCACCAGTTTCACCGACCTGCAATTGCCAATTTGCAATGTCCATTTTGCAATTTGCAATCGCCCCCTTACCGACGGAACAGTTGGGGACAACTGTTCTACTCTGACTGGCACCAGAAGATGCCCGATTGCAGTCGTGGATGTGAAATCAGCTTCTCAGCCAAAGCGTTTGACACGACGCGTTTTGTGACCAAGTGTTTGCCAAAGGACCGTGATCACTGTTCCCGCAACCGTGCGGTGAACGCTCCTCTCTCAGCTCACACGAAATTACCCGCCGATGGCTTCCTCTTCTCCAACTCGATTTGGTTTGCTGCTTTCCATCGCGATCTTTGGACTGGGCGGATGTAGCATGTCGGAGATCACGGGCACATACAGCGAAGAGTCGTTTGACCGGTTGGTCGACCAGGACAATTTGGTTTTGGTTAAGTTCGGGTCGTACTCGTGCGGTCCCTGCAATCGCTTGGATGAGGAACTCAAAGCACTCAAAGCCGATCCTCCAGAGGGTTTGGAGATCCATTCCATCAGTCTCTGCGGCAATCAAGATCTCGCTCGCAAGTTCAAGATCACTGGCATCCCACGAATGATGCTCTTTCGCGATGGCGAAAAGCTTGGCGATCACGTCGGCTTTCAAACGGAAGATCAAATTCGCAGTTGGATCGGGGCGATGAATGGCGTCGTCGGCGACGTTCACACCAATCCCTTCGCGGCAAAAACCAACTCCGAAAACGAAACGCTGCCGCACAAGTCGTAGGCTTGAGACCGGCAAGCGGTGCGTTGCCAACAACGATTCGCAGCGTCAGGCGTACGGCCCCCTCGTCTAAGCGAATATGTCGTGGACCACTTTCCCGGCGACATCGGTCAGGCGGAAATCGCGGCCAGCGTGACGATACGTCAGTCGCTCATGATCGAGTCCTAACAGATGCAACATCGTGGCGTGGAGATCATGCAGATGCACTTTGTTCTCGACCGCGTAGTAGCCGTACTCGTCCGTCGCACCGTACTGGATTCCGGTTTTCAATCCAGCCCCAGCCATCCACATCGTGAAACCTTCTGGGTTGTGATCGCGTCCGTCCTGTCCGGATCCCTGGCACGTCGGTGTGCGTCCGAACTCGCCGCCCCACAACACCAGCGTGTCGTCTAGCAAACCACGCGTCTTCAAATCTTTCAGCAACCCCGCGATCGGCAAGTCGACCTCGGCCGCATTTTGTGCATGTCCTTTGCGTAGATTTCCATGCTGGTCCCACTGCACTTCCGTGTTGCTGTGCGTGACCTGGACAAACCGCACGCCACGTTCGGCAAATCGGCGTGCCATCAAGCACTGGCGTCCGAAGTCCGCCGTGGTTTCGTTGTCGATGCCGTAAAGTTTGTGTGTCGCCTCTGTCTCGGCTTCCAAGTCCAACGCCTCCGGCATTTCGGTTTGCATTCGAAACGCTAGTTCAAACGACTGGATACGAGCTTCCAGGTCGGAATCCGGGCCGGTCGTTTCCAAGAAACCTCGATTCATGGATTGAGTCAAATCCAGCTGCATACGTTGGGCATCCAGCGACAGACGAGCGTTCTCGACGTACTTCACACGGGCTTGATCAGATGATTGACTGGCGTTGCCAATCGGAGTCCCGGAAACGCTGGCGGGCAGAAACGCCGAGCCCCAATTTTTCGTCCCGCCGTGTGCTAATGTCGGACAGATGGTGATGAATCCGGGCAAGTTCTGGTTCTCGGTGCCCAAACCATACGTGACCCACGAACCCATGCTGGGACGCACAAACACGTCGCTGCCCGTGTGCAGCTTCATGCTCGCGCCGCCATGAGCCGGGTTAGTGCCGTGCAGCGAATTGATAATGCACAAATCGTCGACGCACTCTGCGACATGGGGGAACAATTCACTGACCGCGATCCCGCTCTCGCCGTATTGCTTGAACTTCCAAGGTGACGCCAACAGATTGCTGGTCGGAGCAAATTGGACACGAGGCTTTTCAAACGGCAACGGCTTGCCATCGTCCTTCTGCAACTGAGGCTTGTGGTCGAATGTGTCCATGTGCGACGGGCCACCTTTCATGAACAGAAAGATCACGCGTTTCGCCTTTGGCGGGAAATGTGGCGTCGTCAAAAGCGACGCGGCACTGCCGCTGGCCCCTCGAGCCTCGTCCGCAAGCAGCGATGCCAACGCGAGCGATCCAAATCCCGCCGCGGTGTTTTGCAAGAACCGTCGTCGTGAGAACTGCATCAGCACAGGTGGGATTGAAGGAGGCGGGACTTCATTGGATGAACGAAGTTTCTAACGCAGATAGACAAATTCGCTGGACGACACCACGGCTTGGCAAAACGTTTGCCAAGCGGAGCGTTCCGGACTGGACTCGCTGCTAAGGGAATCAACATTGTTTTCTCGCAGAATCGTCTCGAATCGTGAGAGGAACCGGACGCCGTCGGATATCTCCGCATCGCTAGCTGGCCGTCCGTAAGCTTCCAAGTACAAACGTTGAATGCGTTGCGCGGAGTCGGCGTCATCATTCAGCAAACGATCTGCCATCGCAAACGTCAGCTCAGACACCATCTCAGAGTTCATCAGGAACAATGCCTGCGGCGCGATCGTGCTGGTATTTCGATCGCCGTTCAGAACACTCGCGTCGGTGTAGTCGAACAACTGGAACATGTCGTACAAGTGATTGCGGATCACTGGCACGTAGATCGAACGTCGATTCGAATCGTACTTTGATTTGTCTTGCGACGTGTGGTTGAACACATACTCACGATTTTTGTACTGCATGATGTTGCCGCCGGTGGTCCGGTCGAGTTGACCACTGACAGCCAACAAAGCATCGCGAATTGCTTCAGCTTCCAGCCGTCGCACGCTGAATCGCCAATACAACTGGTTGCCCGGATCCCGTTCCGCGTTGGACGCGTCAAAGTCGCTACTTTGTTGATAGGTTTGCGAAAGCACGATCATCCGGTGCATCGCCTTGATCGACCAACCTTCCTCGACAAATCGAATCGCCAACCAATCCAACAATTCTGGATGCGTTGGTGGGCTGCCCTTCAATCCAAAGTTGTCGACAGTCGGAACCAAACCTCTGCCAAAGTGGCCACGCCACAAACGGTTGACCATCACGCGGGCGGTGAGCGGATGACGCCCATCGGTTAACCAACGAGCAAACTCGAGTCGACCGCTTTGGTCGGCTGGAATCACCGGTTGATCATCGAGAGCCAAAACCTCAGGCACGCGGCGAGGAACCACGTCGCCGAGGGTCAGGTGACTGCCGCGAAGATGGACGGCGGTGTCTGCGATATCGCCATCGACAACGCCCATCGCAGTTGGTAACTCCGGCGTTTCCTTTTTCAAACGATCGAGATCTTCACGAAGTGTGGCAAGCTCCGTCTGAGTTTCATCCGGAAATCGCTTCTCAATCTCATCCAGTTTGGCCGCGGCATCGGGTGCCGGTTCCAACTTTGACTTGGCGTCCGCAATCTCTTTTACGATCAACTCTTCTTGATCGGCGATCCTTTGTTGATGCTGCTTCAGTTTCTCCGCCTGGTCAGGTGTCTCAATCGTATTCTCATGCCATTCCGCGACCGTCTCGTAGCTGTCCATCGTTTGAGTGCTTTGAAAGATCCCCGCCAGTCCGTAGTAGTCGTGGTGACTGATTGGATCAAACTTATGCGTGTGACAGCGGGCACACCCGAGCGTGAGCCCCATCAGACTGCGACCGACGGTATCGATCTGTTCATCGATGATGTCCATCTCCATCTTGGCTTGGTCCTTTTCCGCCAGAACCTTTGGCCCCAAAACGAGGAAGCCGGTTGCGATCAAACGCTCGTGAAGAAGATCAACGTCGCTGCCCGAATCCAGCAGATCACCCGCCAATTGCTCGACGACGAATTCGTCGTAGCGTTTGTCATCGTTCAGTGATCGCACGACGTAGTCACGGTAACGCCACGCGTTCCCATGGACCACATTCTCATCCAGCCCGTTCGAATCGGCATAGCGAGCGACGTCCAACCAATGGCGTGCCCAACGTTCACCGTAGTGAGGAGAAGCGAGCAAACGATCGACCACTTTCGCGAATGCGTTGCCCGAATGATCGGACAGAAAGGCATTGATCTCCTCAGGTGTCGGCGGCAAACCGGTCAAGTCAAACGTGACTCGGCGGAGAAGCGTCCGTTTGTCGGCGGGCGGGTTGGGACTCAGGCCTTCGGCATGCAATTTGGTCAGTACAAATGCATCGATCGGGTTTGGAACATCCATTGATGCGTCACCGATCGGCGGAGTCGCTTTCACAGGCGGCTGGAACGCCCAGTGCTTGCGACCTTCTTCCAAGTCCACCTCGTTCCGCGGAACAATTGGTCCGACCGTGTTTGAGTCGGGATGGGGTGCTCCCATCTCAACCCACCGGATAACGTCCGCAATTTGAATGTCTGACAACTTCTCGTCCGGCGGCATCTTCAGATCGTTGTCGTGATAGCGGACGGCAGTGACCAACAAGCTGCTCGTTGGTTTCCCTGGAACGACGGATGCCCCCGCCAATCCACCGGTCAGCATTCCCGCCAACGTGTCAACGCGAAGTTCGGATTCCTGCGAGTCCTCACCATGACACTCGTAGCAGTGGTCGATCAGCAAGGGGCGAATCTTGGATTCAAAGAAATCCAGCGATTCCGATGTGGGCTCTACTGCGCCGAGTTGTTCAAGCTCATCGTCCGCCTGAGCAGCAACGGAACCGACCACTATTGCCAGCACGACCGTCAAAATTGCGATGTGCGAGATCAGGCCAACGGTCGATACGCCGCGATGCGATTGCCCACCGGCAAGAGAGATCAAAGACGAAGTTCGCAAGTGAATCGGATGCATTGGCCGTCTCCTAGAAATTGGCGTCTCTGGCACAATCGGCCCCTGAATTTTCCGATTCGAACTGGTCCCACATTACGAAGGTCCCCAATCCCGCTTCGTCGATATCATTCCGAGTGTCAATCCGCTCGCATGCAACCACAAACGTAATCAGAGCCGGATGACTCATCGCACTCATCACCGCACCGAACGTTTGATTAAACATCCCGATTTGGACGCGGAGTCATCCTAATATAGATCCGGCGGTCAAACCAATCGGATGCCGTCTTTCTCGATCGTGATAACCTTTTGCTTGTACAAGCCACCGATCGCCTTTTTGAATTGCTTTTTGCTCATGCCAAACAAGTCCGAAATCTGCTCCGATGGCGACTTATCGTGAACGGGTGCAAATCCGCCGTGGTCTCGCAGATAGTCTTCGATGATCTGGCTGTAATGATCACGAATTTGCTGGCCGCTCTTTAGGCTCAGATCAATCTTGCCATCAACGCGGACGTGTTTGACATATCCTTGGATGGTTTGGCCGAAACTGATTCGCTCGTCCACGTCGTCATTGTAAAGCAATCCCCAGTGGCTCTGGTCGATGATCGCCTTGTATCCCATTTCGGTGCTATTCGCGATGATCAATTCGACCGCCTGCTGCGCGTAGAAACCGTGTTCAGGATCGCTGCTCACGTACTTGTCAATCTTGGACGTGGCCGTGATTCGATCTTGGTTATCCAGGTACAGAAAGACGATGTAGGACTTTCCCACGACCATCGGCCGATGTTGCTCAGCAAACGGCACCAGCACGTCTTTGTCCAATCCCCAGTCCAAGAACGCGCCCAACGGCGTGTTTTCTTTGACTTCCAAATACGCGAATTCGCCAACCTCGCCTTTGGGAACTTGCGTGGTCGCGATGGGGCGGTCGTCGGAGTCGGTGTAGAGAAAGACTTCGACAATGTCGCCGGGGCTCAAGCCATCCGGGGTGTGCTTTTTGGGCAGCAGGATCTCACCCAAGTCTCCAGCATCCAGAAACACGCCGAAGTCGGTCTGCTTGACCACTTCTAAATCATAAGTGCCGCCGATTTCGATCATCATGTTTGGTGTTCCAGCAACTCAATCAGCAGCAGCTTTGTCGATCGATCGCGATCCCGTCCGCCGGGGACCGAAATCACTTCGAGTTTTTGCGTTTCTTCAGCGGAGGATTGCTATGAAGGATCTCGCCTGAATCAGCGACCTTCAGGTAATAGGACGCACCGATGTGGATCCGTTTTGAGAGAGAGAACTCTCCGATGGGTTCCAGCTCTTCCCAAACATTGACCCGGTAATTGCCGTTGTGATGCCGACACACTTCCACGCGGTGCAGTCGCGGAGGTCTGCCAATTTTCTCAAGTATCTGCGACTTGATCGTCGCCGAGTGGTCGGCAAGCGACTCCGGCTCATCTTTCTTCGGGGCTGGTTGATCGACTTTTGCCATGCTTTCCTCGGCCACTTGCGGTTGATTGAACCTGAACTGTATCCGAACCGCCTTCCGTTCGATACGAGGCCGGAAATCGGCGAAGTGACAACCGCAACTCCGATTGGGCGTCCCAAATCACCTCGAAAGCTTGCTGGCCAAGACCTCTGGTTCCGCTTCCATTGGCAATTGATAGCAAGCCGCTTCCTGCGAATTGCGGACATACAATCGGTCGCCGATGACCACCGGGTGATTCCACGTTTTGCCCTCAATGGCTTGAAACGTCGACAATTCTTGGTGCTCAGACGGGTTCGCCTCCAGCAAAACGATCTCGCCCCGCTCACCAACCACCAGCAACACACCCGATTCGGCCAGCATCAAAACTTGGCCTTTGCCGTATCGCCCACGTTTCCAATTGCGTTTGCCGGATTCCAAGTCGATGCAGGTGAAGATTTCTGCGTCAAAACCGTAGGCGTGACCGTCATGAATCACAAAGTCGTTGAAGTCGGGCTTTAACTTTCGCGATGACCAGCGTTCCTCGACCTCAAATCCGCTTTCGGTCGAAGTCAACTTGAAGCACCGCGTTTCCTCTTGGCTGGCCAAAACAACCAAATCGCCCGAGAACACTTGTGGTTGCACGGCGCTGTATCCATCCAGCTTCCACTCGTAGTCGCAACGCGATTCGCCGGTTGCCGGATCCAAGACATTCATCCCCGCGTTGGTGAACATCGCCACGTACTTTTCGTCCGAAAGCGTCAACAACTGTGGGGAGCTGTAGGAATGATCGCCGGCCGGGGCTGACCATTTCAAATCACCGGACTCGATATCAAACGCGAGCGTTCCCTTGTCGCCGTCGCCTCCCGCATGAACGACCACGACCGAGCCAATCACCAACGGAGATGAGGAGAAGCCCCACATCGGAGGCTCACGGTCAGCCACTTCTCGCAAATCCACTTCCCAGATCTTTTTGCCACTCTTCGCATCCAACCGTTGCAGCTGTCCGCTTGCACCTTGAGCGAAAACGCTTCCGCCGGAAAGGGTCGGAGTTGCTCGGGGTCCGGGACCTCCGAGCGGATCAAAAAATCGCGATTCGATTTCCTGAGCCCAGACCTCTTTGCCCTCGTCTGCCGTGTAGCAAACAACGGTTTCCTTCTCACCACGTTGTTCTTGGGTGAAGAGCAGGTTTCCAGCAACGGCAAACGATGACCATCCAGGCCCCACGGGAACCTTCCAAACCAATTCCGGTTTCTTTGATGACCAATCTGTCGCAATCGCCGGTCCGCTTTGCTGGCTCACTCCGCCAGGACCGCGAAAGTGAGGCCACTGCGGGTTGCCAAGCCATTCATCAACTTCGTCCGTGGAGCTCATGACATCACTGGCGGATGGCGAATCCGATCGATCAGCCAACATCAGTTCTTCCGCAGTTGGTTCCCAGCGCCAATGCAGATCCAACGCAAAGTTACCCCACATTCCTTCATTGCGCAGCAGAGTCGCGTAACCAAATCCGCAGAGTGTTAATAACAAGACGATGATCGTCCGTTGAAAGGACAGCCATCCGCTCAACAGCACCGCACCAATGCCAAAGGCTGCGGTCCCGAATGGAACGGCAACAATCATGATGCCAGGACCGATCATTGTCTCGTCTAGCGAACAGATGCACCCGCCGGCGATCAACAAAGCACCGAAGAATCCAACCAGCCGTTCTTTCATGGAGGCACGACTGAACGTCAGCCACCAGAGCAAGATCAACCCGCCCAAGATCACTGGCCCAATCACCGACACCATTAGCAACATGATCGGCGCGTCTTCAACCATCCCCGGCCCAAACCGAGCGATCGCCATCAGCAACAACAGCACGACCGCAGGCCAGACTCGCAACGGTTTCAATCCACCCGATGCACCATCGCTGATCGAAGACTCGGCCGCCGAGTTTTCGGGTGTTGCTTCCTCGTTGGACTCAGTTTCAGTGTCGCTCATAACGGCTCTTTCGGTTGGTCGTTGAATCGATGTTTGGCGATTGCTTTGGTAGCACAAACGGGGCGAAACAACCAGCCAAAGAGCTGTTTCCGATGCTATGAAGGGGATTTCGAATGGTTGGGTGCATTGGGTGCAGAGATTGCTTTGGTGAGTCGCCGTTTCACCTTCCCTCACTTTGCTGAACCTTCCTACCAGAGAGGTCGTGGAGTTTTGAAGTGCCGTGCTCGCCAGGTTGAAATCACCCTCCTG
>NZ_DDGH01000094.1:46934-77727 GCF_002337565.1 Rhodopirellula sp. UBA1907
CGTTTCGGGAGAGGTACGCCGTGGGTAAGCCTGACGAAAAGCGGCATCAAAAAATGCACAACCTCCAGGAGGGTGAAGGGCATTAGCAACGTGATATTGAGTATGAACCACGCTCAACGCGTGCCGGCCACCACCTGATTGTCAGGCCATCACAACGGAAGCAGTTCGATCACTTGGCAACACCGCTTTCTTCGCTGTCGAGTCGCTTCGCTTGTTTGTGCTCTTCGTCGGACTTCAAGAAGAAAAAGGGCCATCTGTCTGCATCGTTTTAAGATGCAATGTTGCGTTGGCTGAGCGAAGTTGCGTGAAAAGAACGAGTGTCTTTCTCGCCCCAATTCCCTGCGTACTGCAGCTATTTATTTTTTTTGTCAACTCTTGCCGGGAAGAGTTGTGACCCCACGACCAAACTGCCTTCGTCAACCAGGCCGTCCACCCATCGGGCGGCCAATCGTTTCTGGCCCAGAGCTTAAAGGCGACGTCCAGCGAGTGAGTCGCCGGTGCCGGTAGATCGTGGTCGGGGCTGTGCACTCATGTACGGTGCCAAGGGCGACCCTGTGATGAACTGACGGTTAAATTGGATGTTGCCCAAAGCGACTTCAGTGCGGACACTTAAAAGGACACCTGGCTCGCCGAAACGATTTACCCGACGCAAGTGGTGTTCAATCATGCCGAGCCGGTGATGACGCGGAGCTTTCCGACATCGCCTGACCTATTGGAAACGGCGATTCTGCGTCAAACTAGAGCGTGAGTTCACGCGAAGAAGGCGAAAAACGTCTATGCGTGGCTCCTGGCGATGGACCTTCACGGTTCCATTAAATGAGGCTGCGAAAGCATCGATCGGACGATGCGGTCAGCGGAAGGCAACCACACAAACAGAGGTAGATTGGATTGCAAGATTTAACGATCGACGAATTGTACGAGGAATTCGAGGACTTGCCCGATTGGGACGAGCGTTGTGACTACTTGATCGACCTCGGCTTCAACCTGCCCGAGTTACCCGCGGAAGCCAAAACCGAGGAGAATCGTGTTCATGGCTGCCAAAGCAACGTGTGGTTGGTTGCTGACATCAAGGAGTCCACCCCACCGACCGTGGGATTCCTCGCGAATAGCGATGCCGTCATCGTCAACGGTTTGATCGCGGTTCTCGCCGCGTTGTATTCCGGCAAGACACCGCAGGAGATCATCTCGATCGATGCCCAAGAAGTTTTCAAGAAACTGGGTCTCGAGCGGCACCTCAGCCCGCAACGGCGGAACGGGCTGTACAGCATGGTCCAGCGAGTACGAGAACTAGCCGTCCAGGCAGAGGCCCAATCATGACCCCACTCGACATCGACGCCGTTCGCGGCGACTTCCCGATTCTGCACAAACCACTTCCCAAGGGTTTGCCGCTCGTCTATCTCGACAGCGGATCGTCTGCGCAAAAACCACAGTGCGTGATCGATAAAGAAAAAGAGGTCTACGAGAACTACTACGCTAACGCATATCGCGGCGTGTATCGATTTGGATCGATCGTCGATGAAGAGCTGGAAGGTGCGCGCGAAAAAGTCCGGCAGTTCGTCAACGCGGAGCATTCTGAAGAGATTGTCTTCACTGCTGGTTGCACGATGTCGCTCAACTTGGTCGCCAGTGGCTGGGGCAAGCGAAACCTCAAGGCCGGTGACGAGATCATCCTCAACGAGATGGAACACCATGCGAACTTGGTTCCATGGCAACAGCTCGCCTTGCAGACGGGAGCAACCTGCCGCTTCCTCCCGCTCACCGAAGATGGCCGTTTGGACATGGACCGCATCGGCGATGTGCTGAGCGACAAAACGAAACTGCTGGCCGTCACCGGCATGTCGAACGTACTGGGCACCATCAATCCAATCGCGGAGCTCGCGAAAATGGTCCACGACGCGGGAGCGATCATCGTTGTCGACGGAGCGCAGAGTGTTCCGCACGAGCAAACGGATGTCGTCGCCAGTGAGATCGACTTCCTGACCTTCTCGGGACACAAGTTGTATGGACCGAGCGGGATCGGGGTGCTGTATGGCAAACGCGAATTGCTCGAGCAGACCGACCCGATGCTCTTCGGCGGCCACATGATCGATCGCGTCTACAAAGATCACTCGACTTGGGCACCGTCACCTGCCAAGTTCGAAGCGGGAACGATCCAGATTGCTCAAGCGATTGCGCTGGGCTCAGCGATCGATTACATGACGACGCTCGGAATGGAAAAGGTCCACGCACACGAGCGAGACTTGCTCGAATACGCCTACACCTGTTTGCAGGAAATCCCCGGCATGCGGATCTATGGTCCTGGCATCGAAAACCGCGGAGCGATCACCAGCTTCACGATTGACGGTGCCCATCCGGAAGACTTGGCCCAACTGCTCGATCGAAAAGGCGTCTTCGTCCGGCATGGTCACCACTGCACGATGCCGCTTCACGATCTGCTGGGCGTCAGCGCGACTGTGCGAGCAAGCTTCGGCGTTTACAACTCGCGTGGCGACGTCGACGCTCTGATGGATGCGATCCAATTCGCCTGCCAACGTTTGCGTTTGATCTGAAATTTCAAACCTGCTGAACGTGCAACAGCTTTCACACCGCCATCGGATAGACTCCACAACACCAAACTGTCAGCCCTAGCGGCTAACGGGCTGTCGATTTGGTCGCATACCGAATGACAACCATTAGCCGACGTCTGTTAGCCCGGGTTGGCGTCTGAGCAACCACCGCAAAGGCGGTACGGCTCATTCAATCAACAGTGGCTAAACCCAGGTGGGTTCCCAGCCTTTGCGATAAGGTTTGGTGATCCGCTGCTGGGCTTCCGCGTGGTTGGTGATTTCCATCGACTCGGCGTCCCAGTGCAACTCTTGCCCTGGAAAACGAATCCCGATCGTTCCCAGCAAGACCGCTTCGGTCAGCGGGCCGGCGTAATCGAAGTGGGAAGTCGTTTCGGCGGCACCACGACAAGCGTCCGCCCACTGTGTGTAGTGGTCCACGGACGGAATCTCCGGCAGGTCTTCGACCAGTGTTTGATCCGCACGATAGAGTTGTGGCATTGCGACATGCGGGATCACCAAAGATCCCTTTTCGCCAACAAGAACCGATCCCGCGCCGGGCAACTTCGCATCGACGGGAATATGTGCCAGTCGTTCGCGTGGCGGCGATACACCCACCGCGTCGTACCAAGTGACCGGCAATGTCGAACCAGCGGTGCACTTCGTTCCGGGGAACTCGTACCGCACGGTCGCTCGATCCGTCCAGGTTTCTGGCATCAATTCAGGTGCTTCGGCCGTCAGTTTGGTTGGCGATGCGATTTGCAACGCTTTGAAGACCGGATCCAAGATGTGACACCCGAAGTCACCCAACTGCCCCGTGCCATAAGCCTGCCAGCCACGCCAATTGAATGGGTGATACATCCCGATCTTGTACGGTCGCTCCACGGCGACGCCCTGCCACAAATCCCAACGCACATGAGAAGGAACCGGATCATTGCCACTCGGGCGAGGAATGTTTCGCGGCCAAGAAGGCTGGCCGCCCTGCCACGAGTGCACTTCTTGGACTTTGCCAATCATGCCTTCATGAATCAGATGCACTGCCGTTCGATAAGCGGAGTGCGATTGAATTTGATTGCACATTTGGGTGATCACCCCATTCTTTTTCGCCGCCTTCCGCATTTGGCGGGCTTCCAGAACCGTGTGGGTCAGCGGTTTTTGGCAAAAGACATGTTTGCCCAGTTGCATCGCGGGCAGAGATACAGGTGCGTGCATGAAGTCTGGCGTGGAAACCAACACACCCTGCACATCGCCGCTTTCGTCCAGCAACTTCCGCCAATCATCGTATTGACGGGCGGACGAGAACTTTTCGGCAGCCTGCCCCAGGTGTTTCGCCGAGCTATCGATGTCACACAGCCCCACCACGTCGACATGCGGGCTCGCCGCGACGCCAAGTAAGTCGCTCCAGCCCTTGCCGCCGGTTCCAACACTCGCGATTTGCAAACGTTCGTTCGCGCCGTAGACACGCGAGTACTGCGTCGCGGAGAGCGTGATCGCGGTTCCAGCGATCGCGGTGGACTTTAAAAAGGAACGTCGATCCTTGGCAGGGCGCATGGCGGGTCTCGTTTCGAGGCGAGGGAGGGAAGGTGAGGCGGGCAACCGCGAAGCGATTGGGCCTGCATCATACCGGATCCTTCACCATCAGGAGTGAATCGCAAGTTGTTGCCATGCGAGCGTTAGCAACCAGGATTCATTCGAAGAGCACGTCCGTCTATCACGCATTGCCAGCAACAGAAGATTGCTGCATGCCTACGAAAAAAAGCCGGCAAGGTGAATTCACCTCGCCGGCTTCAATGATGTGATCAGCTAGCAGTGGGACGATGACTGAATTAGCGGTTCAGTTCGATCCCGAATGTTCCGCCTACTGCCAAGAAGTTTTGGTCAGACGGTCCGATCATGGTGCCCGCGTCGCTTTCGTGTCCAGCTCGTCCAAGCCCCTTGGCCAGGTCGAAGATTTGGAAACCACCTCGGACGTGAATCATGTTGGTCAACTGGTAGCCCAGTTCTGCTCGAGCGTCGTATCCGATGAAGAATCGCTCATCGCGATAGTGCTCCAGTTTGTTCTGAGTCCGGTAGAACGATGTGACTTCTGAGTCAGCACCGAAGCCGTCATAGAACGTGTTCTCTGACATGGCGTACCGCGTTGCGTGCTGCAGGTTCACGCCGCTGAAGGCACGGAACTCAAGCGAGTAGCGGAAACGATTCACGAACTTGAAGTATCGGAAACCGAGTTGCAGCGTGTACATCTCGTTTTCAACTTCGGAAAGGTCCTGATCCAAACGTTCGTACGCATCAGGGCTGATACCAAGATCGACGAAGTATGGGTTCTGCGTCAGTTCCGTCGTGCCCGGCAGAATGTCAGCACCGTCTTCACGAGTCCGCGAGTAGGTGTTTGTCACCGCTCGGTCGTCCAATGTGACGAACTTCACACCAACCATAGGCTCGAGAATCCCACCGTAGTGATAGGGTTCCATTCGCCAGGTCTTGTTGATTTCGTACGTGTCGTACTCGACAAAGTTGGTTGAACGACCGAGCTCGTAGAATCGCGTGTCGAAACCGAAGTTGTTGTTGTCATCGGTGAGCACGTTCTGTCCGAACTGGCCGCCCGGGAACTCAGGAGTTCCGGTTAATTGAGTCGCATTGAGACGGTTGATTCGTTCGACGCGGTTGAATTCACCTGCACGGATGTCCAAATCAGACCAGCCGAACAACCAACCGGTGTCCTTTTGCGGCGTCATGTAGCCGAACTCGTATCGGTTTCCATCGCCGAAGTCGAGTTGATACTCGCCGCTGTCGCCGCCGAGCGTCGTCGCTTCACCTTCAGGGCGTTTGCCCCACAAGTGCAGCTTGTCGTAAGTTCCGAACCAGCCCGTGTGAGCCCGCTTCTTTGGTTTCGTGTCCACGATGTCAGCATCGTAGATCGGTTCGAACCATTGAAAATCTGGGTCAAACGCGAAGGGGTCCGCCAAAGCATGCTCCTGGGCAGACACCGAAGCGCCACCAGCAAATACCGCCAGGGCTGCCAATAGTTTTGCAGTCAGCTTCCGTACCGACATCGTTGTTCCACCGTCATGCTAGGAGTTGCCGTCACGTTCAATTGAGAACTCGCTCAATCAACGTCACTGCTGATCACTGTTAAGTCCCGCCGCCGCCCCACTTTCTGAGCAAACCGCATTGGGTTGTGCCGGTAGTATCGGTTCGTCTGATCGAAAAGGCTTAGCCAGATTGCTGGTCAAAACGGTAAATCCTTCAAAAACTGATCCACCGCACCTTTCGTTTCGAGAGGATTCACCTGCCTAATCAGCGCATCTTTCCATTGTGGTCACGATCATTTGACATTGGTTTCGCCGCAACGAAAGTCAGAACAACGAGCGTTTGCCGCGGACTGGCGGAATCACGCTATCGATCGCCTCCGAATTGATCTTGTTGTCAGAACGCTCCGATCGGCACAATCCGGCCATGCCGACGTCCCCTTCCCAAACGCACTCCTCGGCCGATGCGCCGAACCCATTCTCGATTGCTTTGCCTCCCGCCAGCGGAGCCAAGCAAAGGTTCGTGCATGCCCTGCAGTTCCTCGGAATCGCAGCCGCGATCACAACGGTTTGGTTGTTGGTCACCGTCTACGGCAAACAATATCTGCTGAACCAGCTCGTCCAAGAACTTCCGACTCTTAACGCTACCGATAAGAGCGGCCGACTGATTCAGATCGCTGGCTTCGGCATCGATGCGATTGAACCGTTGTCGGCAAGCTTGATCGATGAAGAGGACGCGGTATCGGAAGTCGCTTTTGGACTTCTGAATCAATTGCAGAATGATTGGACAACGCTGCCGCCAGAGATGGCCGCCCGATCGCATCAGCGTCTGATCGATGGCGTTCGCAAAAACATCGACAACATGCCTTCTACTGAATGGACAGCGAGACAGACCGCTCGCACCCGATCGCTACTCCGACAAACGATGCTCGAATTTGCCGGCACTGAGACACTCGGTGACGCTGAATTGACCGACGAACTTCGTCAACTGATCGCAGGTGTCTCACAGAGCTCTCGCGATACGTTGGCCCAACTGGACCAACCGGTACGAACCCTGGCCAAAGCACCGTTGGCGACGGAAGCTTCCGATCAATTGCCCAACGCAGACACTGATTCGATGTGGACCGATTGGCCTCCATCGCGTCCCGTTGCAATCATTCGCTCGGGAACATCGGATTCACAGTCGATCCAGGTTCGAGAGACAGCCACACGTTTGCAGTCGGCTGGTTCGTCGGAATCAGGCGATGGACAACTGGAATCTGTCCCCGATGGTGTCACCGTTCCATTGACGAAGGTTCCAACCTCGTCTGAGGAATCCTTGGTCCACCGAGTTCCTGAACTGCCACGCCTGGCAAAATCCGCTGAAGAACGAGTCATCCGGGTCAACGCGGAGCTGACCGGATCTCCATTCACCGCGATGGACGACGAAACCATCTTGCGGCACTTGGGCAACCCCGATGGATCGCTGGCTGAACAAGCTCGCGCCGAATTGATCGAACGCGGCTTTTCAAACGTGCAACTTGAGTTCGGAACTGCGATCGCAATCGCCCAACCCAAGGACCGGATCACGCTAATTGACTCGATGCTGAAATCAGGAGGCCTGAACGCATGGCCGTGGTTGTCGATGTTGCTCGACGATCCAGATCGTCAGGTACGAATGCACGTGATCTCGATCTTGGCCCCATCGAAAAACCGAACCGTCAAACAGCGTTTGCAAGAACGCCTGAAAGCCGAATCGGATTTGATCGTGGAAACGAAGCTCCGCAAAGTCCTCGAACTCCGCTAGCCGGAAGCAGCGGATTCGCGTCGAGGTGAACTCACTTCGTCAAAGCATCTCGGATGCAAGCCGGACGATTGGTGGTGATGCTGACGAAATCGAGATCGACCAACTGCTTAGCCACCTCGGCATCGTCGATTGTCCAACCATGCATGTCGCAGCCGATGCCACGAACGGCCTCGCAGAACGCTTCATTGAGAACCGGGCCGACCAGCCCATCTTTGACCTGTGTCCCAAACCCGGAAGCATTCGTTGACTTCAATCGCTCGGTCACAGTGCTGAGACTTGGCTTCCAGCCTCCCGTCAGTTGCTTCTTGTACGATGACAACCAGTTCGCTTCGTAGGGCATCATCTCACGAGCTTGGCGAACGACCTCATCGTTGAAGCAGATGATCGTGATTTGCTCGGGTTTGAGCGAGCATTCTTCCAATTGTTGCTTCAAGATTGGCAAGATCTCGGGGCCACATTTAATTTCGATGAAGATTCCCTTCCCATCGGGGACTGTGGCCATGACTTCCTTCAAAGTTGGGATGCGTTCGCCGGTGTAACGCTCGTGCTTCCAGGCTCCGACGTCCAACTTGCGAAGCTGTTCCAAGGTTGCCTCAGACACCTTCAGGGAAGGCGATTCCGGTGCGGTGCGGGCCGTTGTCTTGTCATGCAAGCAGACGATCTCACCGTCGGCCGATAGATAGAAGTCGCCTTCGATCGCATCGGCATTCTCTTCCCAAGCCAAATTGAACGCGGACACAGTGTTTTCCGGTGCGGTGTAGGACGCACCGCGGTGAGCCACAATCATCGGCAACGGCTTGGTTTTCGGCGTGTTTTCATTGCCGCGAACGTTTTGCAGCGAGCCTAAACCGAGGCATGCAACAAAAGAAAACGCCGCCGCGAAACGAGTCGCGGCGGCGAAGAAGGTTGTGTCAATCGATGTCATCTTGAATCAGTCCCACCACCATTGGCCGGGTGCCAATTGATCTGGCCCCGAGGAATGTTTGACCTGCTCGTGCTGGCCTTCGGTGTCGATTGTGACGTGGTCCTTCTTCAGTGCAATCCGTGGTTGAACGTTCACGCCGCCACCCAAAGGAGTCATCAAAGTGTTGCCTCGCCAGATCGCATTGACGGCTGTTTCGACCTTCTCGGGTGCGGTGTAAGTCTGCACGCTGACCTTGCCTTCGTCGCCCAAAACTGGCATCGACCAGTTGGCTTGTCCGTAGAAGTCTTGCTCGTGAATGTAAGCCGCGGCAATCGACAGATCGATCAACTGACGCAACTCGGCGTACACGCGAACACGGTCTGCGATTTGGTTGTATTTCTCGGTGAACTCTTTCGTGAACGCTTGGCTGGCGCGATTCACGCGACCGGTTCCAACACGAGCACCGTCGCCTTGAACGCGTTCATTGGCACCGACCAACTGAACACCACGTTCATTGATTCGCATCGCCAAGTTGTCTTCGCTGACGGAAACACCGTCGTAGTTTGGTTGGAAGTACCAACGTTCCATTGAGTTCGCCGAAACGCTGACGGGATTGGTGCGAGACACATAGCTGCGGACCGGAACAGGCAATTGCTCCAAACCGATGCCGATCAACTTCATTCGATAGTCGGCCTCAACCAACACGCGAGCGAAGTGACTGGCGGCTGGGATACCTTGAATGGTCACCGTTTGCAGACCCAAGTTCTGCTTCAGACCACGAACGAGTTGCTGTGTGTCGCCGCGGCCCGCACGTCCACCGACTCGCACGAGGAATTGTTGCATCCGCTGCAGGCCTTCTGGTGTTGGATCGATCGAAACCGAAATCACGCGAGCCGGTTTGCCTTGCGGTGGGAAAGCTCGAAGAGCAACGACGACGTCTTCCAACAGAACGCTTGGACGTCCTGACTGCATTCCAACAAAGCGGTCAGTTGCGTCAGCAACGTAACCTTCGGCTGGGCCAGCCAAAACGATGTCATTGGAATCGGGGTAGAAGAACACGTACTGGACGGAGGTTAGCCCGGCCATCGCGAGCATCTCATCGGGAAGCGGACGATCCGCTTCGACATATTCGGAAATGGCTGCTTCCAGTCGATTCAGCGAGACCTTTCGCAGCTTGCTGGTTTCCATGGATTCGCCAGAAGCCACATTGGCTCGCGACTGCACCCAACGCTGGCGAGCCAAACGCGGATCGATCGTGCGAATTTTCAAGACGCCTGCGGCATCGACATCCACACCAGCAGGCTGGGTACCGAAGTTGTTCGTGACATTGCCACCGCCGCCGCCACCGTCTTGGCCGAAGCTGGAGGGAACCAACGCAATCGCCATGAACGCTGCGAACGCGAAACTGGCCAAGGTGCGAATTCGAGAATGGCGATCGATCAGTCGCATCGGTGGATTCTTTTGCAGAGAAGAACGTCGAGGGTGAGAATGAGGGCCGACGTCGATCGGATTCCGACCGGCGGCCAAAGGTCAGTCTAATAACGCCCGCGGAAAACCTCAACGAAATTCCTGAGGAGCTTTTCTTGGAGCCGCACATTAGCCCGCGATGGCCACTTTTCGCCTATCGGGGGTCCGGCGGGCAGTCACAGCCCTCGGCCGGAGTCAGCTCACTTCGGCCTCCACCTCGCCGAGCCTCCCGCCGCCGCGTCCTCGGCTCTCGGCTGGCCGACGTTTGGTGGATCGAACCGGCCCCCATCGCCGGACAACACGCACTTCCGATACGACTCCACCGCTCTCAAGCAAGGCAGACCCCGCCGAGAGGCGAGTTTGGGCCGGTTGGAGCGGTTGGAATGTCCCGGCTCAAAAGTGTATGGAGCCAAACGGGGCGTACAAACAGCGTCCAGGCCTTTTCGCCGTGCCCCAGTCATTTACACTGCTGGCCCGCGTGAGCCGCTGCGGCACGCTTGGATCGCCGCAACCCGGGTCGTCACGTCCCCGTCTAACACACGAACAAAAGTACAGCTATGAGTGGTGATTGTGATTTCGGCCTGATTGGTTTGGCCGTCATGGGCGAAAATCTTGCCTTGAACGTCGAAAGCCGCGGCTACAAAGTCGCCGTCTACAACCGCACCACGTCCAAAGTTGACGCTTTGATGGAAGGCCGTGCGAAGGGCAAAAACTTCGTCGGCTGTCACTCGATCGAAGAATTCGTCAAATCAGTCAAACGACCTCGCAAATTGATGATGCTGGTCAAAGCCGGCCCCGCTGTCGACGCCTTGATCGAGCAATTGCTGCCTCATTGCGAACCCGGCGACATCATCATCGACGGTGGCAACGAGTACTACGTTCACACCGAACGCCGCACCAAGCAAGTCGAAGAAGCCGGAATGCTCTACGTCGGTTGCGGCGTCAGCGGTGGCGAAGAAGGTGCTCTCAAAGGCCCATCATTGATGCCCGGCGGAAGTGCCGAAGCATGGCCTCACATCAAAGAGATGTTCCAGTCGATCGCAGCCAAGGTCGGCCCCAACAACGACATTCCTTGCTGCGAATGGCTCGGTGCCGGCGGTGCGGGCAACTATGTCAAAATGGTTCACAACGGAATCGAGTACGGCGACATGCAGTTGATCTGCGAAGCCTACCAATTGCTCAAAGAACTCGGCGGTTTGTCCAACGATGAACTGTACGACGTCTTCGACGAATGGAACCGCGGTGACCTGCAAAGCTACCTGATCGAAATTTCTCGCGACATTTTCAGCGTCAAAGACGACCAAGGTGGCGACGGATACCTCGTCGACAAGATCATGGACGTTGCCGGTGCGAAGGGCACAGGTAAATGGATGAGCCAATTGGCTCTCGACCTCGGCGTCCCAAGCACCCTGGTCACAACCGCCGTGTTCGCTCGCGGGTTGTCGGCACAAAAGGAAGCACGGACTCGTGCCAGCAAGACGCTCAACGGTCCTGCTGAATCATCCAACCCAGAAATGCGAGCGATCGCTCAATCGCTGGTTGGTGACCGCGCCGAGTTCGTCGAAGCAGTTCGCCAGGCACTGTACGCTTCCAAGATTGTGTCGTACGCCCAAGGCTTCGTTCAATTGCAAGCCGCATCGGCCGAGCACAACTGGGGCTTGGACTACGGCGCCGCCGCATTGCTGTGGCGAGGTGGCTGCATCATCCGTGCTCAGTTCCTGGATCGCATCAAAGAAGCCTTTGACGCTGATCCAAATCTGGAGAATTTGCTTCTCGCGAAGTACTTCGAAGACGCGGTCGAAAACGCACAAGAAAAATGGCGAAAGGTTGTCGCCGTTGCTTCGATCATGGGCATTCCAGTTCCCGCGTTCAGCACCGCGTTGTGCTACTACGACGGATATCGCATGGAACGTTTGCCAGCCAACATGCTGCAAGCCCAACGCGATTACTTCGGTGCTCACACCTACCAACGTCTGGACAAAGAAGGCACCTTCCACAGCGAGTGGATTCAACTTCGCAAAGAGCCCAAAGCTTAATTTGCAGTTGGCAACAAACGACTGACCCAATGGTCAGTCATACACAAAAAGGTCGGCAAACGCCGGCCTTTTTTCGTGTCATGAATGCAACCTTTGTTCACGGCAAAAACACGCGGCAAAGGTATTGAGTGCCGCGAAAGATCAGCCTGTCTTTTCATTCACCGGAATCATCGACCGGCAAACTGACACGGACAACTTGTTCGCCCCAATCAACCTTCAGGTTGGCTTGCGCGGCAATTGTCTGAGCCAACTGCGATAGCGTTTGCTTCGTTGCGTCCAAGCTCACCAATGCCTGACTTCGCAGTTTCGCATTGTCGTCGATGGCCAACTTCTTCCCCGCCGCACCTGCGAATTGCGAAAGCACTTCGTTGGCGGGTTTGTTCAACAACTTCAGATCGTAAGTGGCCTCTCTTCCCGATGCCGCGATTTGTGCAGGCGCCGGAGCAGCATTCCATTGCGCCGCCAAAGCCGCGCGATGTCCGGCCGGATTCGTGTGCACTCGTAATGTCTTCGTACGAGTCTTTTGATCGCGACCAGATCGAAACGACGCGGCCGCATCAACGGCTTGGACCGCTCGCCGAACCTCGTCTTCGCCATCCTCCATCGGATAAGTCATCAAGAACTTGACGTCTTTCCAGTCCGTGTCGCTGGGCTCGATGACGCGAACTCCGTCCGGAAGAGAATCATCACGCGACCGCAATCTGGCCAGCGGTGTGCCTCGGCGTGCAGCCATCTGGAATTCTGACAACGCCATCGACGCGACATGCCAAGGGTCAACCTTTCGCAACTTGGCTTCCGGCCAAACATCGTGCGGCAACCAACGCACACCGACCGCTTCGTCCGATGAGACACCCTGCAAATTCAATCGACGATTCTCTGCGCTCGCGAGCACGGCATTCAGTGCCATGGTCGATGACGTGCCCCTGGGCCATTGAACATCGATTGATTCTTGCTTGGCAGAACTCACCAAAGTACCAAGCGTCTGATCGATCCATTCAGGTCGCCCGACCAACAAAATCCCCGGGATCGGAAAAGCTTCCCAACCCAGCGGACGGGTCAGTTGGGTCATCGCTTGTGCAGCAGAACCACCAGCCAAATTTAGCGAAACGATTTTGTTTGGGTCGACGCCGCCATCACGCCACCAAGTCCAAGGCCGATCGGGGCTTCCGGAACTGACCTGCGAAACAATTTGATTGATCGCCTCTTCCGCCGTTTGCCCATCCAATGACACCGTGATCACGGTCCGGGTGAAAGCCGACGCCTGCACCGGAGAGTCCGCTGGAGGCTGACAAAAGGCCGGTAAACCCCAGCAAATGGAAAACGTCGCCCCCAAAACCGCGACCACAAAATGTCTTCCCCAATCTTCTCGCGATTGCCCGTTCAGTCGATTCGTCGTTTGGACCGAACGGTCGGCAGTTGGGCGAAGTGCGGTGTTTTGGCGGGTTCGGCAAGCTCCCGCGTGCGGAAAGCCATCGAGGAAAAGTGGTTGGGATAGCATCCGACAATCCGTGCGTTGGAAAGTTCTTTTGGTGTGCCGTCTTGCCCGACAGCTTGATCGGTCTAACATCGAGAAGTCAAACCACAGCAGCCAAATTGCAAGTGAAAAACCGGCTCCAGGCCGTTTGACCCGCCCAATCCTCCCAGACCGTCCTGACTAGCCCAAGGTGGAATCGAACGTGACAGCTCCCATCGTCCACACGACTCGCCTAGTCGCCGCCTACCGGCGATACCTCGGCTCCGCGGACGCACCCCGGTTTGCTCACGACGTTGACGAGCACTACACATCGGCCACGCTGACCGCACTGCTTTCTCGAGGAGAAGTCGAACATCGCAGGGCCGCTGCGTTGGCTTTGGGGATGTTGGGCGACCGTCATTCGGTTGATTTTCTCGGCCGAGCTCTCTCGGACAGCGATCGTGGAGTTCGATTGGTCGCGGACGACTCGTTTCATTCCGTCATCGTTCGTGACGCGGCTCCACTGCATCACCAAAAACTTCTTCGCGTCATTCACCTGAACGACGGTGGCGAGTACGCCGCGGCTTTGTCACCCGCGATGGTGCTGATCGACCAAGCTCCTTTGTACGCGGAAGCTCACCATCAGCTCGCAATTTGCTGGCACGGTTTGGAAGATTTTGAGAAGGCAGAAGCCGCCTACCAATCGTGTTTGTGGCATTGCCGATTCCATTACACGGCTTGGCAAAGTCTGGCCAAAGTCCGCGTGCTTCTTGGCAAGGGCAACAAAGCACTCGATGCACTGAATCGTTGTCTGGATATCAACCCTGATGTCGAAACGGCTCGCATGCAACGCCGAGTCATCCGTCGCCGGTTGCGTCAAAGCGACGTTTGAACTCGATCTCAGGAAGTAGCTTTGATTCACGATGACACATTGGTCGGCAGCTTGGCATTGCTGATCGCAGCCATCACGACCGCCATCGCAATCGGTCCCTGGATGGCCCCCTATCAAATTCGCTCGATCGCGGCGATTCAAAAGCACTACGGACTCTTGGTCGCGCGGTGTGCTTGGCTACTGATCGCGTTTCTTTCTGCTGTTTGCGGTGCGGCCATTTTGAATGGCATCCGGCCCACCTATGCGTCGCCTCCCGCAACGCTCAACCAGAATCAGTGAAGCCATTTGGTTGACGCTGTTTTCCGCCAAACACATCTGACCCAACGCGTTGCCAGACACGTACTACCAAGTGTCGCGAGCCCACCTTGCTTGACCAGCGGGGGCATCAAGCTCTCCAAAAGATGTCTTGACTTTGGGTGAGCGGGCTACTAGTTGTGGATTTCAGGTCTTTCAATTGGCCCCCTTTCGCAGCCTGAACAAGGGGATGAAGCAATGGCAGCTGAACACACACCTGAAAAAAGATCGGCACTCGATCGCTTTCTCAGCGGACTGAGTGAATCGATTTTCCAAACCAAGTTGGGCGTCGCGGACGTCCAGTTGATCGGTTACGTCAGTGACCTGATGTTGCGATTCGTTCGCATCGACGCAGTCCACAAAATGCGGCGCAACGATGGGCGTCCGGCAACGGAAGTCTTTCAGTTGCTGTGCGAAGCCGAACGTCGAATCGGCATCGCTAAACGTGAAGTGCATCGACACATCGGTGACGTCACGCTTTTTTGGGCCGGCATGTTTCCTGAATCCGTGCGCGGCGATGGCAAGGATTCACCGGACCAATTGCTGAACTACTTCGAACACGGCAAACGGTCGTACAAGATCGCATCAACGATCCAGGCTGATGAATCACGACCGCCTTGCGAGCTGCTGAACCGTTTGAGCGACCAGTTCGAACTGTGTGCTTACGGCCTGCGTGAGATCCGCCGCGAAATCGACGATGCCGAACCAGGCCAGCAATTGTTGCTGTCGTGATCCGCACGAATCGCCGTTAAAATGGTCGGCTCTTTGATGGCGAAGTAAGTCGTCAAGACAAAGACGCCCAGTGACCAAAACAAAACGGGTTCGACGATTCCTCGCCGAACCCGTTGAACTATCTGTAGCCGAAGTCTCGCTGTCTATTTTCGGCGAGCCTTCGTCTTCCGGCTTTTTCGCTTCAGCTGTTTTTCGCGAATCGCGAGCACCTCTTCTCGATCAACCGATTCGTGATCACGTGCGATGCAGGCCAGCTCCCACGCTTCATCTTCGCCGTAGCGGTTGAACGCGAAGCTGATCTTTTGCCGTCGCCCATCCTCGGTTTTCCAAGACGCACAGTACGCTTGGTATTCGCAACCGGGATAACGATTGTCGACTGAGTGGGCCAGATGCACCCCCACCTTGCCAGTGGTGTTTCGACTGGTCAACTTGTCTTTGGTCGAGTTATTGGCCGGCCCCAGTACTTCCAACAAAGCCGCGTGGCTTTGTTTTGCCAGCTGCAGTGCTTTGCGTTTTCCGCCGCACATTTTGTCGGAGTAATACTCTGAATTCCGCACTCCATCGCGGCAAACGCGGACCACATATCCCTTCGAGTTGTTCTTTTCGACTCGTGTGATTCCGGGAGCAACGGTCGTTGCTTTGGTGGGTGTCGTTGCCATCTTGCTTTTGAATTGTTCTTCTAGAGGTCATCGGATCGAACGATCGTCAATTCTCACTACGAATTAACCACGTCCTGCGCCCAACTTAGTTCCCTTTTTCATTCTCGCAACTGTTTTGAACCAACACATCATCTTGGGGCTCTGGCCCATCGCGGGAGTCACCACAATTGGCGTCACTCGTGAAAATGCAATCGCGACCATTCATGCCGCAATCGACGCAGGCATCCGTCAGTTCGACACGGCGTACAGCTATGGCCTGCAGGGGGAGGCGGACGAACGCCTTGGGGCGGCTCTCAAGGACCTGGACGGGGCAACTCGCGATGAGATCCAAATCATTGGCAAAGTCGGGCAACGTTACGGCGAAGACGGCGTTCGCGTGAACGATGGCAATCCAGAAACACTCGTCGTCGACGCTGAGAACTCACTCCGACGCATTGGCATTCGCTGCTTTGACACGTTGATGTTGCACTGTGTCGATGACGAAGTGCCGATCGAAGCAAGTGCTTGGGCGTTGCAACGGTTGATGCAACGAGGCATGGCGAAACGCGTGGGGGTATGCAACGCCACCCCCGAACAACGAGCAGCTTTCGCGAGCGTTGTTCCATGCTCAGCGATCCAGTGTCCACTGAATGGACTTCAGCAGGATGCTCTTTCCAACGAGATCGCCGATGCGAAAGAACACGACTGCGACGCGTGGGTTTATTGGACGCTCATGAAAGGATTGTTGGCGGGCAAAATTGAGCGTGACCACGTTTTCGCGGAAGGTGACAGTCGGCCAAACTATCCGATCTTTCAAGGTGCGGCCCGCAAAAGAGCTCATGACATTGTCGACAAGCTGAAAGAAATCGCGGCCGACACCGGACGCTCGGTCGCGAATTTGTCAATTTCCTGGGCGGTATCCCAACCCGGCGTGACCGCCGCGTTGGTCGGCGCCCATCGCCCCGAACAAATTGCTGACTTTCGAACCGCGGGCCCATTGCCCAAAGCGGTGCGACGACAAGTCAACGAGCTTTTCGCTACTTCCAGCGATTCGCCGGAGGGATGAACGCGTCGAGCGGTTCGAGAACGTGACCGTTTGTTTCCGCTGCGAAACGGAAACCGATATCGGCGATCGCGTCGGCTGCTTGGATGAGTTGCTCTCGGTTGTTCAGCTTTAGCGTCACGCCGCTGTAAACCATCAAAACATTTTCAATCTGTTTCGAGTCAACCTTTTGAGAAACTGACAGCAAACGTTTGGCCGCTCGGTCTGCTCGCTTGGCGGCGGTGACACCGAACTTTGCTTTTTGAGTCGCTTCGGCAGTCGCTCGAAGACTGGCTTCCAAGTCCGCGATCATGCCACTGACAAACATGACTCGCAGTCGATCGCGAGTGTTCTGGTCATTTGATTGGCCATCGGAATCGATGAAGTTGTGCCGGATCGTGCCCTGGCTCCACGAAACAAATTCGAAATCAAGACTTCCGGTCGGGTGACCACCCACGTTGACGAGTTCTTCATCGGCGGTCGTGTGGCAACGCAAGCAGCTTTGCGCAACCAGATACACGTTGACTGGATTTCGCATCCCTGCCGCAACACTCTGAGCCAAACGTTGCTGTCGATGCTCCGGTGTTTCCATCGCTCGCGTGACTTGTTCGCCACCATAGTCATGGTGCAGGTCCAACCATTGTTTGGCTGAGCCGTGACACGATTCGCAACTAACCCCCTCGATCGCGTGAACGTTGCCCGAGGCCAAGTCGACTTTTTGTGTGTAGTGGCAATCAACACATCGGCCGTCGTATTTGATGGAACGAACGCCCAACTTCGACGCGATCTCTTTCGCGGCTGGACGACGATGCAATTCATCGAAGGTGCGATGGTGAGGCGTTGCCTTCCATACCTTCACTTCATTCGCGTGACACTTGATGCATGTCTCGCTGCCCATGGTCAAATGTGGATCCACTGGTTTGGCCGCAGCACCAGCAGCGCTGGCGGTGTCGACCATCGAACTGACCAACACGCCGCCTTGAGCGGGAGCCCATCGCATCAGCTCTCCTGCTGATGCATCCAGATCAGGTGCTGAGTCTTGGGATCTCGGCATCTGCAACAAACCAATGGCGGTCATGGCCAGGACCAGCCCCGTGATCACGGATGCGATTGGGAGACGATTGATGCAGAGTGACATGCCGACACAATTGAAACAGCGGACAAAACAGTTTTAGCTGTTCAAATTTACGACACGATTCCGCGCGTTCTGTTCCGCTTCGCCGTGAGCGACACGATCGGTCAACCGGGGGATGCGTTCGCAATGGTTGGTCGGTGTGAACGAGATATTGCAGTTGACGCGATTGAAACGGATTGGCTATCGCCCAAGGAGGTTCTGTGACCGATCGAACCAGCGACTTCTCCGCCAAGAAGGTGGTCGACGTCGCCATTTCGTGAAACAGAAGAAGTGACTAGCGAGAGCGGCTGGAACGCATCGAGAAGGATTCTCGGCAACCGCCAGTGAGCTTGTGATACACGCGGCAAGGAGGCCGTGGTGATCAAACTGTTATGGAAATTGATCTGGGGCAATAAGTCCAATTCGCGGCGGCGATCTCGTCGATCCAGCGGCTCATTGCTGCGCTGGTTCACGCCAGGGATCTCAGTCACCGGTGTCATCGCGTTGGTCATCGCGGCGTTGACCGGACAAGTCAATTTGCCAAGCCTGGATTCGTTGCGAGGCAGCGAGGAACCAGTCTACGAAGATCCGCTGGCAGCCTCATTGACGCCCGAACAAATGGCGTCCCGAGGACATTCGGGAAATGCACCGATGGGGCAAATCGCTCCGGTTAGCTTGGTCACCCCTGTCAGCGGTCGCGAAAACAAAAACGACACATCCATTCGCATCGCAACATTCAACATCCAAGTCTTTGGGAAGAGCAAATCGGGAAAGCCGGACGTGATGCGTCAGCTCGCGCAAGTCTGCTTGCTGTTTGATGTCGTCGCGATCCAAGAGATCAAAGGTGATCCCGCACTTCCAATGAACGGCTTGCTGGACGAAATCGCCAGTCTCGGCGGCCGTTACGATGCCACCGTGAGTGCTCCCCAAGGCAGAACATCGCAGACGGAGCGATACGGATACGTTTGGGACACCGATCGCATCGACTTGATTCCCGAGTCGGACTATTTGGTCAACGACGACCTTGATCGAATGCACCGCGCTCCGATGGTCGCCAGCTTTCAAACTCGCGTCACACCGACGGCGACTCGCAAACCATTCCGATTCACGTTGCTGAATGCACACACGGATCCTGACGAAGTCGGTTCGCGTGTTGGGGACACGGCGGAAAACGAGATGAACGTCTTGGACGATGTCTTTCACAGCGTCCGGATGTACGAATACCAAAACACCGGCGAAGAAGACTTCATCTTGATGGGCGATTTGAACGTCGACACACGATGGCTTCTTGAGATGGGACGCATCCCCAACGTGACATCGCTGGTTGGCGACAAACCGACCAACACGCTGCAAACAAAGACCTACGATCACATATTGATCGACGCCGCCACGACGCGCGAATTCACGGGTCGAGCTGGTGTGCTTGACCTCAAGGCCGCGTTGAGACTCACGGAAGAACAAGCACTGAAAGTCAGTGACCACATGCCGGTTTGGGCGGAATTTGGAGTCTACGAAATTCCGCCTCGGTAGCTCGTTTTCAACTCGTCAAGCACAACGAGCTCAATGAACTCAGACGGGTGCAGCGTCCTGGAACATCCGAACGGGCTGGATTGGGTAGGCGAAACGCCCATAGGTCATTTCGTAAATGTCCCACTTCTGATGCCCATCGTCGTGCAGAACGGACTTGATCAATCGTTCCGTTAGCAGCACCACGTCACGCCATTCGTTGGTGTCCAAGGTCACCAAACCGGCACCGCGTTGCTCTGCCATGTCGGCGGCTTTCTCCAAATGTTTTGCCAATAACTTGGGTGCGGTCACGGATGGGTGAACCGACAAAGTTGCGTGTTCGTTTGCGCCTGCGACCTGCAGCTCTTCATAGGAATCATCGACGCTGATCAGACAGTGCCCGTCTTCGAGGATACTGATCAGTCGCAGACGGACTTTCCCATCGAGCTCATCTGTCATGCCCAGAACGAGATTCTGGCATCCGACCTGGATCGTTGCGTGGCACGCTGCATCGCCGCGACCGATTTCCACCAACAATGGTTCTTCGAAGTCAGCCTTTTGCCAAAGCACGTTGTGCTCCATCGCTTCAGGAGACGGTTGTGCATTGGCCGGCACGCTCAAACGCGGGTCCAAGTATTTTCTTGAGTAGCTGGCGTTCTTGTTCAACGTTTCTTGAAGCTTGTCTTGCTGAACGCCTGTCGTTGCGAATTGATCCGCATCGACTTCCGTGCCCTTCGTCTTCTTGGCACGCTTTTGCTTCTTTGATGGCTTTGCCCGTTTTGAACGCCCTTTCTCCGGCACGATCAAATCGTCCAGTGATCCAGGTGACAGCACCATGCTTCGCTTTGTTTTCACGCTGCCACGGATCCCCAACAATAAGGCTGTTCCGCCGCAAGCGGCAACGAACCCGGCGGCTTGCCAAGTCCACATCGATTGAGCCTGTCCGAGTCCTCCGAGAACAAAGGCCAAACCGTAGGCGGCGACCAAGCTGATCACACCTGCGAAGAATGCCAACACCCACGTGACTCGGTTGCCACGACCGGATCGCAAAGGAAGCCCGAACAATCCAACGATGGCAGCAATGGGACAGAACAAAATCCAAAGTCCCCATCCAGCCGAACTGCACAGCAACCATCCCAGCGTCATCGCCAAGGCGGAACCGCCTACCCAAAGCCCTGCGTTGGACTTTGTTTCGGTTTGCGAAACGGGATGCAACGAGTACTGATCCATTTCAGCTGACTTCACAAACGGCTCTGGTAGTTCGAGGCCGATGTACTCAGCCGACGTTGCGATCCACTTCGAGGTTGGGTCTTCGGTGACGAACGCAGTCAGCGTGCCGGTCGACTTCACTTCTTCCAAAGCCAACGCTGCAATGTTTCGGCCCGGTGACAACTTCAATGGTTGTGGCATCGAAGCACCAATGAAGTCTCGCGGAATGACTTCGCCACGAACCATCTGATCGATCAGCTTCCGTGAACGAGGGTGCTTGAGAGTTTTCGCAATGGTCGACTTTGCCATCGCGACCTTGTCGCCTGACATCCAAGCTCGCATTCCTGTTCCGACAGGCAACGGAGCCGTATCGTTGGGATCAGGTTCCAACATGGCGAACTCCATCTCTTCGGATGGTTCCGCGATGGTTGCGTCAGTCAATCGAACGACCGAGGATTCACCGATTCCATATTGAACGAGCTCGGCACAAGTCATTTCGACCGGAGTTTGCTCCGATGACAATGCACGATGAAGCTTGGGAACGGCGATGAGAGTCCCGCAAAAGAGACCGGCCGAGAACAAAACGCTGCCGACTGCTGCACGTCGAGTGTTACGTCGTTTTGAGGAGGGCATCCGAAGCTACTCGTTGGTTGGGCTGAGGCGTGGCCGATGGCCAAATGAATTACATGAGGGTGGGGGACGAACCATTCCATCCAAAACTTAGGTCGCACTCCTCGCGGATGCCGTGCGAGGTCGGAAAGAAACCGCTATTTTGTGTCGCTGTGAAGAGACAAGCCCGCGTGATGGACGCTCCCAGGGAACAAGCATGACGGAATCACCCAAACACAATCAGTCACTGACCTATTGGATTGCGGGTGCGATTGTGGCGGCGATCGCGGTTGCACTGAGCGTCCCGGAAATCGCGGTTCACTTCGAAATCGGCGGCGAGCTTTTTCTACGTGCGTTGAAAATGATCGTCGTTCCGCTGGTCTTCACATCGGTGATGTGCGGCGTGCTGGGGCTTGGCGACGTCCGGCAATTGGGGCGACCAGGCGCGGCCGCGGTGGGGTACTACCTCTGCACAACCGTCTTGGCCGTCATCATCGGATTGATCGTGGTAAACGTCATTCGACCGGGTGACGGAACGGTTGATCCCGCGGTTCTGGAAAAGTTCGCCCAGGGAGCCGAACTTCCCAACGGGCAAACCGAAGCACCGGGCATGGGCGTCGTGCTGGAGAACTTGGCATTGATGCTGATCACCGACAACTTGTTCGCTGCCGCAGCGGACACACAGTTGTTGCCAATCATCGTCTTCACGATCGCAATCGGAGCTTTGATGACAACCATGATGGATCGCGTTCGCTCGATCGCGACCCTGGTCACGGAAGCGAATGATCTCCTCCTGCGATTCGTCATGGCTCTGATGAAAGTCGCACCGATCGGGATCTTTTGTTTGGTGGCCGCCCGATTTGGCAAGGCCCAAGCGGAGGGCCGCTTCTACGAGGAGATCAGCCAAATCGGCTGGTACTTCGCCGCCGTCATCATCGGGCTCGCGATCCATGGCTTTGTGGTCCTTCCGCTGATTTACTACGTCGTGACCAAAAAGAATCCCTATCACTACATGGGGGCAATGAGCCAAGCGTTGCTGACCGCGTTCTCAACGGCCAGCTCGTCTGCGACTTTGCCAGTCACATTGGAATGCGCCGAATCGGCTGGAGTCTCCAAACGCTCGACCGAGTTCGTGATTCCACTGGGAGCGACGATCAACATGGACGGCACTGCTTTGTACGAAGCCGCCGCGGCGATCTTCATCGCGCAAGCCATCGGGTTTGATCTCACGCTATCGGATCAGTTGATCGTCGCGGTCACGGCAACGTTGGCTGCGATTGGGGCAGCGGGCATCCCAGAAGCCGGGCTGGTCACGATGCTGATTGTCCTGGGAGCGGTCGGATTGCCACTGGAGTACCTGGGACTGATCCTGGCCGTTGACTGGCTGCTCGATCGCTTTCGAACCGCGGTCAATGTGCTGGGTGACAGCGTCGGCGCGGCGGTTGTGGGGACAACGATTCCCGAAACCGAACCCACAACGACGACGTAGAGTCCGCTGCGACTTTGCGTCTACCCTCCGTCGGGAACTCAAGCTTCACGCGACCTTTATATTCGCGGGCGATTCAGGCCAGTCATGGTCTTTTGCCTTCCATCCGCCGTATAATCTTGGCATGAGCGGTCAATGGTTCGTCTTAGTTGGTTTCCGGCACAGTGTGGTCCCCGGCTGGGGGCGATCGCTTTGGTGCTTGGTGGTCGCATTCCTCTGCATACTTTGCGCCCGGTCAGGATGGGCACAAACGAGCGCGACGCCTGATACCGGTGTACTGATCGATGTTCCGTCGCCGTTAACCGCTCGCGATGTTGATCGTATTTTGGCCCGGCTGTCTCAAATCGCCGTCACGTCCAAACGAGGTGACGCGTCCGATAGCGGCCGAACCACAGTGGTTATGCGACTGCGAGAGTCCGGCTCCAACGAACGAACCGACACCGGCAGACCGCCTGAGAATCAACCGGCAAACGAGAGCGACGGAACCTCCTTCACTCGAGCGACCGCGTTCGAGGATGCTCTCAAGATCGCGCGTGCTATTTCCAGCGCTGACCTCAAACGTGTCCGAGTCGTCGCCTGGGTCGATGGAGCGGTCAGCGGTCATGACGTGCTACTGCCGCTCGCCTCCGAAACGATTTTGGTTTCATCCGCCGGTTCAATCGGCGACGCCGGCCGGTTCGAGCCTCAGCTGGATGACACAATCGGCGTCCTGTACCAGTCCATCGCTCGACGACGAGCCTTGATCCCTACTGAGCTGGTCGATGGTTTAGTCGACTCCAGTCTTGAAGTCGCAAAGGTCAACTTGATCGATGACGAATCGAGCTTCCTATCAGGCGACTCGCTGCTGGCTGCCCGATCCGACGGGCGAGTCGTGTCCGAAACCACCTTGGCGAACGCCGGTGAACCGCTCGTGCTAGACGCGAACCAACTTCGGCAAATCCGTGCCGCTGCAGCAGTCGTTGATTCGGAGGCAACCGTTTCAGACTGGCTGGAACTGAAGGAATTGCAAAGTGACGATCCACGTTCGGTCGACCAAGCGGTTGGACGATTGGTCCGAATCACTGGCAACATCACCGGATCCCGAGTCCGCCGGTGGAAGAGCAACTTGGCGGCTTCGATCGATTCACCGGACGTGAATACATGGCTGGTCGCCATCGATTCTCCCGGTGGCAACTTAAATCGCAGCGCATCGCTCGCCGCAACATTGGCTGATCCCGGCATCGCGATCCAGGCCGTCGGTGGCTGGGTGACTGGTGAAGCCCGGGGCGACGCAGCCTTGATCGCTTTGGCCTGCCAACCCCTGCTGATGTCGCCCGAAGCGACGATCGGCGGCAGCGGTGCAGATGCGATGTCGCCTGAGGATGTGCGACGGCAATCAGAATTGATTGACATGGTTGCTGAATCAACCGGGCGCAGCGCCGCACTGATTCGCGGAATGCTGGATCCTTCCCTTTCCGTGCATCGATACGTCCACCGTCGATCGGGACGTGTCCGATACGCCACGTCTGAACAGATTCGCCAAGAGACAAACGAAGACGAATCTAGCGATTGGCAGCGGATGGAAAAGATCGAACTCGGGTCTGGACTGAACGCTGCTCAAGCCATCGAACTTGGGCTGGCCGAGGCAACCTCCGAATCACTTCAAATAGCTGCCGCGTCAGTGGGATTGAACGAGGTTCCGCCGGAACTATCCGACCGTGGAATCGTCCGCTGGGTCGAACGACTCGGAGGCCAAACCGGTCTCGCCATGTCGCTGCTTGTGATTGGCTTCATGATGCTGTCAATCGAAGCGAGCGCCCCCGGACTAGGCCTTCCCGGCTTCATTTCCCTGGTCTGTTTCGCATTCTTTTTCTGGATCAAATACCTCGCGGGGACCGCCGAATGGGCCGAACTTCTCGCGTTTGGACTGGGGTTAGCTTGCATCGGCATCGAGATTTTTGTACTGCCCGGATTCGGAGTCTTCGGAGTCGGCGGCCTGATTTTGACAGCGATCGGCGTGATGCTGATGAGCCAAACGTTTGTGATTCCGCAGAACGCCTACCAGCTCGGTGAGCTCACACGAGGCCTTTGGGTCGCACTGGGTGGGCTCGGCGGATGCGTTCTCGGCATGATTCTGGTGCGGATGTATCTGCCTCAAGCCGCCCTCGCCACGGGACTTTCGATGGGTGTGCCCGAGGCGAACCTGGATGAATCTGAACGCTTGGCCCACTACGACGATCTGATGGGACAAACTGGCAAAGCGACCACGCCACTGCGTCCGAGCGGCAAGGCGCAATTTGGCGAGAGAATCGTGCCAGTTGTCAGCGACGCCACCGCGATTGACGCCGGCCAATCCATTCGCGTGATCCAAGTCCTTGGAAATCGAATCACCGTCGAGGCGGTGGATTGATGCCGATTCTGTATACGATCGGCCTGCTGGTGATCTTCTTCACGCTGGCCATCGCCGAAATCCTGGTCCCGAGCGCAGGCTTGCTCGGGCTGTTCGCTGTCGCTGCGGCAATCACAGCTGTGCTGATCGCATTCACCGTCAGCCTGAACTTCGCCCTAGCAGTGATTTTGGCCCTGCTGGTGCTGACACCGATCCTGCTCAGCATCGTCCTGCGACTCTGGCCCCAAACAGCGATTGGCAAAGAAATCCTGAACCGGCGGTCAAGCGACTCGAGAAGCACCACGCCAACAGCAACAGCCCCCGACGGCACACCGCTAGTTGACTTGGTTGGCTGCTACGGAGTCGCAGCATCGAACCTGTTACCAGCCGGCAGGATCATCGTCGACGGCCACAAGGTCGACGCCGTCAGCACGGGAATGCCAATCGACAGCGGAGATCCCATCAAAGTCGTCCGAGTCCAATCCGGCAAACTGCAGGTGCGACTAGCAGCCTCGGAGGAAAGCCAAGATCCACCCCCCACCGAAACACCAGAACCAATTCTCCCGACCCGTTCTCCCGACTCCGCAATAACCCTCGACGAAGTCAATCTTGACGACCTGGATATTTAGATTGGCAGAGTATCTCAAGCAGGCTCTCAACTCGCAGTACGACACAGCTATAAAAAAACGGCATCCGAAGATACCGTTTCCTTTGAACTAGCTGAGAATGAGACAATCAGTTCTCTTCGTCATTGTGAACATACTCTGGGAATGGGACATTGCTGCTCTTCCCGCGAGGTGTCAACAGAGCCTGATAAACTCGGTAGTCGATGGAATCTGAGATGAAACGCGTTCCCCCATCAGCCATAGCTGCATTCACACCGTCCGTGTGAGCCGACGATGGACGAGCAATTTGCGCGGCGTTTGCGGCTGTCATCTGCAAGTTAAAGATTTCGTCTGAGACAGAAGTGCCGCCACCGTTGATCTTGTAGAAACCGACAACGGCATTTGGAACCTGGGGACCAGCGTTGCCATTCTTGTTCCAAAAAGACGCCAAAGCCGCATCGGAGTTTTTCGGATCTGCATAGTGCCAAACCATTCCATGGACATAACGAGCATTCTCAACTACGAAAACGACGTCTTTATGTGCCGGATCGGCGAGCGTCACATTACTTGCATTGATGAAACCGGCACGACTCCATGGAAGAGCTTGAACACTCTCAGCAAACAACATCGTGTTCCCGGCTCCGTCCTTGAAGTCATCCAGCCGCACTCTTGGTCCTTCAGATTCGTGAACGCCGTCCCCGCGTGAATTCACGCTGGTGACGTTGTATTTGCAGTTGAAGACACCGTTGGCCCGGTTTTGCGATTCAGCAAAAACGCTGGAACCCGATGGAGCACTGAGGAAGTTGGACGGCCCAGTGCTGTGGCACAACCCATTGTTTGAGATGTAGCTATTCTTCGCAAAATCGCCAACCGCAACCGGGTTGCTCGGACATTGCATTACCGCCAAGTTTGGTGCAGCCAAAGAGTGGAAACCATCTCCCGATGCACCACTGGTCGCTTCGTGCTCAGCACCAGAGACGTTCGTGTGCAAAATTGGGTAGCGATCTTCGCTCCAATGCTCGTAGGTTGGTTGGGCATCCAACCAAGGGAGAAGTGCAACTGCCCAAGTGCCAATTTTCATGTGTGGGGCCAGTGCGGCACCGGAGTTGCTCGGGTCCGACGGATCGATGTAACTATCGTGACGTCCGAAACTTTGGACGTACCCCGGCATTTCACCTTTCGTATTCTCATACTGGATCGCCGCCAAGGACAAGTTCTTGATTTGCGTGCTGCACTGGTTTCGCCGAGCTGTTTCTCGGGCCGTGTTAACAGCGGGGATGAGCAGGCCCATCAAGATGCCGATGATGGTGATCACCACCAGCAATTCAACGAGAGTGAAACCGGATGGTTTGGTTTTCATGGCGGTGTCCATAGGCGAAGAGATAAGAGACGACGCGATCCGGCAGTCGCCGGTCTGTTCGATCGCTAGCGACACTATTATTCCAAGCCACGACGGGAATTGCAACTCAGAACCCCCTTCCCATCGCTCGAGTGGGGTATTAACGCACCATCTCGTGCGGACTGGCGGAACTTTGCGGTCGAACGCAACGCACATGAGTGCCTTTCTGGCAGATCGAACGGCAATCGGCCAACGAATTGCCGCGGATCCGCTGCCCCCCAACTGCGAGACGTTCTCAAAACGACTGCTACGACAACAACAAACTGGCGCAGAAAGTGTGGTGGTTGAACGAAGATTAATGGCGGAGAACGACAGAAAATCGCCATTGGTCGATCTTGTTTGCAAGCAATCCCGAGCTGGACATTTTGGCGGATCGTCAATGACCGAGATCGACCACACCGCCAGAAAACCAAATATCGAAGCAAAAACTCAGACACGCAAACGCGCGATCGAGTAAGAACTGCGAAAGAAACACCGACTAGCCGATGTTCCAAATCACAGTGGAAGTTGAACGACCGCCACATTCCACTTCGGACAAACGGAACTAGAAACCGCCCTGATCGACGGCCGCTTTCAATTCTCGCTTCAAGATTTCATCGATTGGTTTGCGTGCGAACGTCTGGTCAGCCAGCTTCTCACGATCACCGATCAACTTCGCTCGTTGGACCACTTCGCGAATATTTTCGGCCGCAAGCGGTTGCTTCAGCACACGGCCGAGCGGATGAGTCGTGTCGACTTGGGTTGTTGGCAACAACACATCATTGACATCAATCACCGTTGCCTTGCCAAGCTCAATCGCACGCCGCAACCTAGAAATCTGTTTCAGCGCATCGTCGCGTTCTTCGTCATCAAAATTTTCTTTGACGAACGAGTCGATCACGTCCAGCTCGCCGTACTGCGGGATTGGTAAACGCACCAAACGCTGCATCACCGCGGACGCTTTTTCCTGCGGGTAGTCATCCGCTCGCATTTCTTTGATCGTCGATTCCAACTGAGCGATGACCGACTTCTTCTCGTCCGGCGGCAAGAGGCTCTGTTCAATCACGTCGACGTAGCCAACCAACGTACGGATCGCGACTTCCGTGCGTTTTTGAAACAACACCCACGTCGTGACGCCACAAAACACAAATGACACGATTCCCATGAGCAACGTGCAAGCAACCACGATGGGCATGCACCCCGGCTCTTGTTGCTCCGGAGTGCTGCTCTGAGGTTTCGAGTCGCCGGCGGACGTCGAATCGGGATCGGCACCAGCTGCGGTCAACTCCGGTGCTGGTTCGTTTTCATCGTTGGCCGAGCTCACAGATTGAATTCGATCTTCAGGATTTTGAACTTCAACTTGCCTGCTGGCACGTCGACTTCAGCCGTCTCGCCGACTTTCTTGCCAACCAAGCCCTGACCAAACGGACTGGTGACGAGAATCTTGCCGCTGTCGTAATCTTCATCGCCGGCGCCAACCAAAGTGAATTGTTCTTCGTCGCCATAGGCAACGTCTTCCACCGTGACCGTGCAACCAAACACGACTTCATCCTTGGGCAACGACGAGACGTCGATGATCGACGCGCGAGCGATCTTGTCACGCAGCTCGTTGATCTTCGCCATCAACATGCCTTGGTTCTCACGCTGGGCGTGATATTCCGCGTTCTCTTTCAAGTCACCTTCTTCACGAGCTTCCGCGATCTTTTGGACGATCATGGGCATCTCTTCGTTTTCCATGCGATTGATCTCGGCCTTGATCTTGTTGTAGCCCTCTCGGGTCATTGGTACCGATTCAACCATTGTCGCGATCCTACATGTGTTTGGCTGGAGACATAAAAAAAGAAACCTTCCCCGAGGGAAAGGTTCGTTCGCAAACCGCAATTGTCGACCAGTCAGATTGAAAAGTCCAGTCCCAGGACCGAATCGACCGGCGATGGTGGGCTCCGTTCCAAAGCCGACCAAACATTCATTTCAACCGATTCAAAAGCAACGATCCGCCGGGGCGATCCGAACCGGTCGCAAACCAAGCCACCGACCGCAAGCCACTTTCTTAACGCTAGTCGCTGAATCGATGAAAGCTCTCATTCTGTCGCTCGGGACTTGGCTGCGTCAGATCACGATCATCCAAGTACTCGACCGGCGCATCACCAGGGTCACCTTCATGCGGCAATCCAATCTCCTCATTCATCCAGCGTCCCAGATCGACCAACTGACATCGCTTGGAACAAAACGGCATCGCCGGCGTCTCATCCGATAGAAAACGGCGGCCGCATGTTGGGCAATTGATTTTGACGGGCGGTTCCATGCAAGGCTCCTCAGTCGGTTCAGTTGGTCAAGCAGCGCAATTTCTGCGACGCACTCAGTAATCTCGCGGTGGAAAAAGCCTCCTCCCGCAGGAGGGCTTGCTACAATCGTCCTGGTCGCATGCGATCGAGACTTTGGCACGCGAATTTCGCTGCACTTGTTTGCTGTAGACAGGATTCGATCGAGTCAATCGTTCGCCCGCAACGCCGCTGTCAATCAAACTGGCTTTCCCACGTCCTTTCGTCAAGCTCGCCCGATGCAATCCGAATGCCATCGCCGCCTCCAAACGAGCAACCGCCCCTGCCAATCGGCACATGCGTTGAACTCAATTGAGATACGGCCTGGCCGACCGTCGGCATGGGTGACATTGGCCTGTGCCGTTTTCCTAGCGACGCTCGGCACAGCCCCATCGCCGGCCCAGGAAGCACCGAGTCAGGAACCCACGAACCAGGAAGCCAACGAGACCAATGACCAAACCGCCGACACGCCGCGAGTGACTCGTTACTCCGCCAGTGTCGAAGCCAAGGCGGAAAAAATCCTTCACGAAGCCGGACTGCGTCGCAGCGGCAAGTCATTGATCGCGAATGAATCAGCTGAGATCGCTCGGGCGATGACCGCTTTGATCAAACAACGACGCGAATTGGTTCTGCAACAAAAGGAACTCGACGCGGTGCTGGGCCAGGTCCAGCAGATCAACGACCAAATCCGAGCCTCGGAGAACCAAGACGCTGAACTGAATCTGCAATTGGCACGCGTCGCGGGAAACGACGTTGGGTCAAACAATCGAATCGTCGCGTTGATCAACGCCAACCGAACTCGCGTCAGCCAACTTCGATCGCAACGAACCAAGACACAAGAACGCGCCAACGAGCATCGATCCTCGCTCAATACCAAACAAGCAGACTATGCGGAATCCGTTTTCCAAATCCGCCAAGACCTGGACGCGTTGCGGACGGTGCTCGCGAAAACGCTGGAAGATCCCAAAGTCAAAATCGCGGTCCAAGTCATGAACGCGAACCAGAGCGTTCCCGCATCCATCTCCGCCGAAGACATTTTGCAGACGATCGAACTACGACTTGCAAAGATCGAGCAAGAAGTTTTCTCTGAATCGATCCCGTTGGAAATCGAACGCAACGGTTCGCTTTATGTGACCGCCAGCGTCAACAACCAACCCATTCGCATGATCGTCGACAGCGGTGCGACGCTGGTGACATTGACCGCCGAAGCAGCCAAGGAACTCAAAGTCGAAATCCCGACCGACGCACCGCTCCTGCGTTTGGTGATGGCCAACGGTGATGAAATCTCTGCCAAACGAGTCAAACTGGATTCCGTTCGAGTCGGCCAGTTCGAAGCCAAAGACGTCTCGTGTGCGGTCCTGGAGCCCATCGCCGCGCGAGC
>NZ_DDGH01000094.1:77855-102227 GCF_002337565.1 Rhodopirellula sp. UBA1907
TGGAGCCCATCGCCGCGCGAGCCGATCCGATGCTTGGGATGAGCTATCTCGGTGAGTTCAAATTTGAAATCGATGCCGCACAGAAAAGCCTCAGCATGCTGCGAGTCGAAACGTCGCCTTAAACATCCCGATCCTGCAAAACTTGCATCGGCATTCCCCAGCGGCGACAATGAGTTCCCCACCGCAGGCTTCCCCGCCCATCTCGCCCCACCTTTGAAAGCACCCGCGAATCGCTCGCGATTGCTTTCCCCGCCGAGCGATCATGCCAACCAGGCTCTCCATCTCGTTGCACGCAGTTCTCCTCGCGTCATCGCTTTTGCTTGTCATGCTTGCAGAACAAGCCGCGTGCCTTGGCGAGGAACCAGACAAAACTGACACCGCCGGGATCCCAAAGCCGGAGTCGATGTCGTCTTTTGAAGATGGCATTCGCCCGATGCTGGTCGAGTACTGCGGCGATTGCCATTCGCCAGATGACGACGAGGATCCAGTCGGTTTTCTCAAATCCATGACGATGGATGAGATTCAACTACGCCGCGAAGTTTGGTCGAGCGCGGCGGAGCAATTGCACAATCGCACGATGCCTCCCGCGGATGCGGACCAACCAACTGAAACGGAACGATTGCAGCTCAGCCAGTGGATTGAAGACCACTTGAAGGCCACCGCCTGCGACGGTGGCGAGTTCGCAGGACGCCCCGTACCACGACGGCTGAATCGCGATCAATACACACATGCAATCAATGACCTGACCGGACTGAACTTTGATTTTGTCGAAACGTTTCCTGCGGATGGTGGAGGCGGCGAAGGATTCAACAACAACGGCGAAACCCTGTTCATGCCGCCTTTGTTGATGGAACGCTATCTGGAGGTCGCCTCCCAAGTCATCGACGAAGTGATCGTACTCACGCCACAACTCATTGAGTTCCGACCGGATGGCGAGGCACCCATCGCAACGCACACGATGCTTTGCAGCACCGATGAAACATACGGCCTTTCCATTCGGCTGCCGCGAAACGTCCCGGACAACTCACGAGTCCAAGTGCGCGTGGACGGCATCGTCGCGGCGACGTTGAAAGAGAACCGCCGAGAGAACGATCATCACTGGATGACGTTGTCGCTCCCGAAAGGACAGCACCACATTGCGGTCCAAATCAATTCCACTGCAAGCGATTCAGCCGATCAAGACTTACCAACAATCACTTATGCTCGGCTGTTTCAATTGCCTCGAATCGAATACCGCAAGGGGCAACAGATCGAGCGCGACCGACAAAAGATGTCCGACGTTGTCCGCGAGTTCGCATGGAAGAACTCGGAAGTCCCAATCGATCAACTCAGGCCAAAGTTCTATCGCGGGTTCGAAGAATACGGTCGTGACTCGTTGAAAAAACGCTTAGTCGCGACCGCAAAAATCCTGGGGCTCGCACCCGATGATGACGCGCTGACTCATCCAGTTTCTCGCGAAGATGCTGAGGTAATTTTGGCTCGCTTCGCTCGACGAGCGTGGCGGCGACCAATCGACCAATCCACGACCGCTCGCTGGATGGTGCTGTTCGATCATGTGGTTGCTCGAGGCGAAACCTCTCGTGCCGCGTTGCAACTCGCCCTCCAAGCCATCCTGACGTCGCCCAACTTTCTGTACATCAGCGAATCCGACTCCGATGATTCAAACCTTCATCGCATCACGGATTTGGAACTCGCGACGCGGCTTTCGTTTTTCCTTTGGTACTCGATCCCCGACGAGCAACTGCTGAAACTTGCCGAGCGTGGTGAGCTCAGCCAGCCTGAGACGCTTCGCAAAGAAGTCGACCGGATGCTCGCCGATCCACGCTCGAAACGCTTCGCCGATGCATTTGCCAGCCAGTGGCTCGGAACCGCCGCGGTTGGAAACACGGTCATCCCTGACACCAACTTCTTCAAACCGGCATACTCCGACAAGCTCGTGATCGATCTTCGCGAACAAGTCGGCCAAACGATGGCCTGGATGATTCGCGAAAATCGGCCGGTGACGGATTGGATCGATTCCAACACGGTCGTCATCAACCATCGGTTGGCCAAACACTACGGAATGGAAACCACTGCGAAGAAACTGAAAGACGACAAAGATCGATTCGCTGCCGTTCGCATCGCAGATGATTCCGAAGCGGCGCGTCGCGCCGGAGCTTTGGGCTTGGGTGCCGTTCACATGCTGACCAGTTATTCGCGGCGAACCAGTCCCGTGCTTCGTGGAGCGTGGGTGCTCGAGACAATCTTTGGAACTCGAGTCCCAGCACCGCCGCCGGATGTCCCGTCGCTGCCAGGTGGTGAAAAGGAGAACGGCAAATCGACGGTTCGCCAACGACTGGAACAACACCGAGAAAACCCAACCTGTGCCGCCTGTCACGACTTGATCGATCCCATTGGTTTCGCACTCGAAAACTTTGACGTGATCGGTCGATGGCGTGATCATGAACGCGGCCCCGCGAGCGAAGAGGATTGGCAGAAGAAGATTGAAAAAGCTCCCGAAACAATCGCGAAGCTTCCGATGATCGACAGTTCGGGACGGTTGCCCAGCGGAGAAACGTTCGACGGCGTTGATGAATTGCGAGCTGTCCTGATGGCTCGCCAAGAAGCCTTCCTGGACGAGTACATCCGGCGCATGCTCGGGTTCGCCCTGGCGAGAAGCCTGGAAGAAGCCGATGCGTGCACGATCGACTCCATTCGAAATCACATGTCGGATAACGACCTGCGGACTCGCGAGTTGATTCACGCGATCATTCAAAGCACTCCATTTCTGAACCGAGGCTAAACGATGCTGTTTCGAACCAAAAGTGCGAGTTTGTCACGACGTCGGTTGCTCCGTGGACTGTCGCAAGGCTCCGCGGTGGGACTCAGCCTTCCTTGGATGCATGCGATGGCCGGCGAGTCACCTGACAATTCGCCACCGGACGTGGATGCAAACGGCAAAGTCAAACCGCTCGATCGACCGCCCGTTCGCACCGCGTTTTTGTTTATGCCCAATGGGGTCAACCCAACCAATTGGACGCCGCAGGAAATCGAAAACAGCGACCAATTCGAACTGACGCCGATGCTGAAACCTCTGGCCGATGTTCGCGACGAAGTCGTGTTGCTGGAAAACTTGCATCACCCCAACCTGAACATGCGAAACGGGCACTGGCCGAAAGTGCCCGCGTTCTTGTCCGGCGGTTTCGTGCTTCGCACATCGGGCCGAGACATGGACACCGGCAGCATGTCGGCCGACCAATTCATCGCATCAAAGATCGGTTCGCTAACGCCGCTGCCAAGTCTGGAACTCGGCGTCGACTCGGCTTACACCGGCGTCGACAACGTGGGTGGCGGATTCACTCGCATCTATGGTTCTCACATCGCTTGGCGAGACCGAAACACGCCGCTGCCCAATGAAATCGTTCCGCAACTCGCCTTTGATCGGCTGTTCCGAGGCGGTGCCGCGTCTCCGCCCGTCTCGGGATTGAATCTGCACGATCCGAAGGTCGCGAAATCACTGCAACGAGACACAACCAGCGTCCTCGACATCGTTCTCGAAGACGCTCGCGGGTTGTCGCGGCAACTCGGCAGCGAAGACCGCGCGAAACTGGACGAGTACCTGCAAAGCGTCCGAAGCGTGGAGCAGCGTATCGAAGCATCGATGAAGCCCCAACGACGCTGGATTAACGAAGGCAAAATCGACGTGCCGCGTCCGGGCCCCGGACTTCCTGAACAGCACATTGAACACGTTCGGCTGATGATGGACATCATGGTCCTCGCGTTTTGGACCGACTCAACTCGCGTTGCGACCTTCATGATGGGCAACGCTCAAACCGGCCGAAACTTCTCGTTCATCGATGGCGTGAACAGTTCCTTCCACGGGATCTCTCACCACCGAAACGAACCCGACCGGATCGCAGAATACGAGCGCATCGGCACCTGGCATGTGGAGCAGTACGCCTACCTGATCGATCGCATGCGATCATTGAAAGAAGGCGACTCGACGTTGCTTGATAACTCGATGGTTATGTTCGGCTCGACCATCCGAGACGGCAACAAACACGACATCGAAAATCTGCCGCTGTTGCTGGCCGGTCGAGGAGGCGGCGTCGTTCGCACAGGACGCCGTCTGGTTGCACCCGAAAAATCCAGGCTGTGCAACTTGTACGTCTCAATGTTCAACGCGATGGGAATCAACGCGGAGCAATTCGGAACCAGCGACGGCAAGGTTGACTTGAGCTAGACAGGCAGCCGCAGTCTGAAAGACCACCGGCTTGGTCGTCCGCCAAGTCTCATCCCAGATCAGAACGATTCGGGATAGATCACCAACTCGATGCGGCGATTGGCGGCGCGACCGGCGGGCGTCGTGTTGTCTTGCCGCGGATTGTTTGATCCTTGCGCGACCGTGAACAACTGCTGTTCGGGCATGCCACTTCGTCGTGTCAACCAATCCAGCACTGCGCCGGTTTGAGCCGATGTGAGTTGATGAGCACTGCCGGCGGCTCCGCCATACATGGGAGCGTTGTCGGTGTAGCCTTCGATGCCGATTCGTTGACGTGGGAAAACCGAACGAAGCTGTGCGGCGGTCGGATCGAGGATCGCACCCGCTGAAGGCTGCAGTTGGCCGGTTCCTTGAGCGAACAGTTGATCGCTTGGCAACACAACCCGCAGAACTTCGCCGTCTTGTTCGACTTTCAAACCGCCTAAGTTCAAACGGCCAGCCATTTGGTTCAGGTTCGTGTTCGCACGAATCGTCGCACCGCCACGCATTTGAGCGGAGGCTTGAAAACTTCGTGCCTGAGTCTGAGCGTCTTGGGCCGCGATGCGAGCCGACTCGTATTGCTGAGTCGTGTCCGACAATTGCTTGCGGACCAGGTTCAACTCGTCGCGATAAACCTGAGACTGTTGCTCGCTTTGTGCGAGTTGCGTGGTGAGCTGGCGATTGTTGTCGTCCAGCAATTGAACTCGACGATTCAGCTCGGCCACTTGGGCCTGGATGCCGTTGACCGCGGTGGTGCTGGGTTGCGGCTGCCACACGGAAGTACCGCCGCCCGCCAAGTACGGGTTTTGCGAGCAGCCCGTTACGACGCAGGTCCACAAAAGTGCGACCGCGAGGAAAGGCATATCGGAGCGTTGACGTAGAACGTTCATGGCACGGACGTTACGAAACGAAACCAACCGATCACAACACCGATTCGAAACGACTTTCAAAAAATCGAGCGGATTCACTCAAGAATCGCCAAATCTCAGAATCAGCCAGCAACGCAACATCAGCCCGAAACGCAACGACGGGAACCTCATTCCGCCAAAAGCTCATCATCGACTAAAAAACGCATCACTCGTTCCGTATCCGACAAATCATCCAGCAACAACGTTGGCTCGGCCGGGGCCAATTGTTCGCGGGAGAATTCGCCAGTCGATACGGCCAGCGTTTTTGCACCGATCGCTCGGCCGCACAGCACGTCGGCGGGAGTGTCGCCGATCACGATCGTTTCTTGATGAGCGTCACCGTGCCGGCGTGCCACCATCATCGCCGCCCGCCGCGCCATGTCATCGCGATGCACGTCCAAATCGCCGCCGATGATCCAGCGAACCCACCGACGGATCTCGAAATGTTCCAGTTTCTGAGTTGCCGTCTCCGGAAAATTCCCGGTCATTACAGCAATGTCGAGATTCGGAATCGCGTTCAACGCTTGAAACAGAGGCACGATGCCCGGCAACAACGTGCCACCCGATCGCCGCAGTTCGGCGCCAAACAGGGCTCCGTATCGTCGTCGCAATCGACCACAATTGATCTTCGAGGGCGAAACTCGGTTTCGCTGCAACAACTCCACCATCAGGCTGCGATCAGTCCGGCCCGAAAACGAAATCTGAGTATCGGGATTTTCGACCGCGAATTCCTCTTCAATCGCTTGCCGAAGCGCTCGATTCCCGCCACCGGCGGTCGTCAAAAGCGTCCCGTCGATGTCAAATAGCAACACTCGCACTTAACCGCTGCCCCTTCCCTCTTGTTGTCTTCCTAAGTTGTCGCATGAGTGTCCCAAACGTTGACCCGCCCCACCAGCCCAATGCTTCGGCGAAAGAGGCAACACGTCCGTCGCCAGCGACCGAGGGCTTGGACAAAAGTGGCGAGCGAGTTCGCGAAATGTTTCGGCAGATCGCACCGCGATACGACGTGATGAACCACCTGCTGTCACTGAACATCGACAAATGGTGGCGACGCAAAGCGGTGCAGACGCTGAAGATTCAAGGCGACGATCCGATTTTGGATCTCTGCTGCGGCACCGGAGACCTGGCGATCGCGATCGCTGATGCGGTCGGCCCGGACGTCCAGGTCATCGGCAGCGATTTCTGCCACGCGATGCTGGAGATCGCTCGCGTCAAAGAAGCCAAACGGACTCGCGACACAGCGGGCGGATCAGGCCGACACACGATCCCGTTCCTGGAAGCGGACTCGATGGCGCTGCCCTTCGACGACGACTCCTTCCAATGCGTGACCGTCGCGTTCGGATTGCGAAACATCGCCGACACCGATCAAGGCCTCTCCGAGATGGCTCGCGTCTGCAAACCAGGCGGACAGGTCCTGGTGCTCGAATTTTCTCAGCCGACGCTGCCGGTTTTGAAGCAAGCCTACAACTTCTATTTCCGACACGTGTTGCCTCGCATCGGCCAGTGGATGGCTCGCAACGACAAATCCGCCTACGAGTACCTTCCTGAATCGGTTGGCAAGTTCCCTTGCGGCGATGCTTTGGCGGGTCGGATGCGGGACGTTGGATTGCAGCACGTGACCTTCCGCCCGCTGACGCTCGGTGTCGCGACGATTTACGTGGGCGAAAAACCAGGCGGTAAAACGGATCACGCTGAAATGGCGGCTCACCGCGAACGCGAAGCCTTGGTGGCGACATGAGCGACGGAACCAAACGTCGCCGCCGAATCGTGCTGGCGATGACCGGAGCTTCCGGGGCACCGATCGCGGTTCGTTTGCTGCAAGTCATGCGGCGAGATCCAGACGTGGAAGTTCACCTGACGATCAGCCCCAGCGGAGCGGCCGTTCTGCACCAGGAAATGGGGCTGCAACTGAATCTGCGATCACCGGACCTAAACGCGTTGCTGGCATGCGTGCCGCAGTGGGCCAGCGAACCGGCGCCGAAGTTCGACGAGATCGGACCGACCGGCGATGAGCGATTGCATTACCACCAGCACGATGACTACATGACACCGATCGCCAGTGGGTCGTTTCTCACCGACGCGATGGTGCTGTGCCCTTGCAGCGGCAGCACCCTGTCAGGCGTCGCTCGTTCGGCCGCGTCGAACTTGGTCCAACGTGCCGCCGAAGTGCATTTGAAGGAACATCGCAAACTGGTCGTCGTGCCTCGCGAAACGCCCATGAGCGTTTTGCAAATCGAGAACATGCACCGACTGGCCGCCGCAGGAGCCGTACTGCTTCCCGCGATGCCGGGTTGGTACCACGATGTCAAACGAATCGAAGACCTGGTCGACTTTGTCGTCGCAAGGATTCTCGATCAAATCGGTTTGGACAACGGATTGATCCAACGATGGAAGGACGCATGAAGCGGGAACAACGATGGCAAAACTGAATGACTGGCTCGGCCTGATCCGCTTTTCGCACACCATTTTCGCACTCCCATTCGCGATTCTGGCGGCTTTCCTCGCTTGGGCGACTCCGTTGCCCGAGACCTCGCCGGTGACCTACCCGCAAATCCGAGTGCAGGACATCGTCGGCATCCTGCTGTGCATGGTCTTGGCCCGCAGCGCAGCGATGGCATTCAACCGCTGGGTCGATCGACGAATCGATGCCGCGAATCCTCGTACCGCGACTCGCCACATTCCCGCCGGCAAGCTATCCGCTCCGGCCGTGCTCGCGTTCACGGTACTTTGCGGAGTCGGATTCATCGCCTCGACGCTGCTGTTTCTGCCCAACCGATTGCCGCTTTTCGCATCCGTTCCGGTGCTGTTGTTTCTTTGCGGTTATTCGCTCGCCAAGCGTTTCACCTCTTCGGCACACCTGTGGCTGGGCATCGCACTCAGCCTGTCGCCGATCTGTGTCTGGGCCGCAATTCGCGGTGAAGTCGTCGTTCAGCACCCCAGCGATTTCTGGGTCCCCGGATGGCTGGCCGTCGCGGTCGCGTTTTGGGTGGCAGGGTTTGACATCATCTATTCGTGCCAGGACGCCGAGTTCGACGCCGCCGAAGGTCTGCACAGCGTTCCGTCTCGCCGCGGCGTTTCGGGCGCCCTGCGGGTTGCGGCGGTCTCACATGTTGCGATGATTTTAGCGTTGGGTTTGCTGGCCTGGACGGGAGGATCCTCCGGTCTGGGGCTGGTCTTCCTCACCGCCGTCATGCTGACTGCCGCTTTGGTCATTTACCAACATCGATTGGTTTCGCCGAGCGACCTGTCTCGCGTCAACCAAGCCTTTTTTCATACCAACGCGATCGTCAGCCTGATTCTGATGACCGCCGGCGTGATCGACTGCTTTGTTTAGCGGTTGATTACATGGGCGGTTAGCAACACGCCGACCGATCGTCCTTTTCGCATTGCCTTTCCCTTCGAATCATCACCATGCAAGCCAACGAACGAGACGCCCGCTTTCGCGAAATTCGTGACAAGGTCGAATCTGAACAACGCCTGTCGATAGAAGACGGTTTGTTTCTTTACGAACCCGAAGTTTCGATCCAACAGGTCGGCGAACTGGCCAACTACGTTCGCGAACGAAAGAACGGCAACGTTGGCTACTACAACATCAACACGCACCTCAACCCGACCAACGTTTGCGTTTACCGATGCCGTTTTTGTGCGTTCCGCAAAGATCTGCGGGACGAAAATGGATACGCGATGACGGATGAGCAAATCCTACATCGCGGTGCGGAGGCGACGGCCAACGGGTGCACCGAAATGCACATCGTCGGCGGATTGCACCACCAGAGAAAGTACGAGTGGTATCGCGACATCATCTCGATGTTGAAAGAGAACTACCCGAAGATTCACCTGAAAGCCTGGACCGCCGTCGAAATCGACTGGTTCCGATTCCAAACCAAGAAGTCGTTTGAGTGGGTTCTGGACGACATGCGATCCGCTGGACTGGGCAGCATGCCGGGCGGCGGAGCCGAAATCTTCCACCCCGAAGTTCGCGATCAACTTTGCGAACACAAAGCCAACACGCCGGCTTGGTTAGAAATCCACCGCACCGCGCACCAAATTGGTTTGAAAACGAACTGCACGATGCTGTACGGCCATGTTGAAAAGGCCTACCACCGAATCGACCACCTGATGCGTCTGCGTGAACTGCAGGACAAAACCAACGGATTCCAAGTCTTCATCCCGCTCGCCTTCCACCCCGACAACACGAAGCTGTCGGATCTGAAAAAGCCCTCGGGGCTGATGGATTTGCGAACAATGGCGATCAGCCGTTTGATGCTGGACAACATCCAACACATCAAAGCGTACTGGATCATGCTGGGCATCGAGACGGCTCAGACGGCATTGGCCTACGGAGCCGATGACATTGACGGAACCGTCCGGCACGAATTGATCTACCACGACGCCGGTGCGAAGACTCCCGAATTCATGTCCGTGGACCAGATCAAAGACCTAATTCGCGAAGCGGGCCGAGATCCCATCGAACGTGACACGACTTACAACCGCGTGATTCGCGACGAAAATGACTTCACGGTCTGGCAATCAGGCGAAAGCGTCGATGCCGACGCTCAGCTGGCTGGAGCCTAAGAAACGCGGGAGATAGGTGCCATCTGTCATCACCCGCAGCGTAAGCAAGGCACACTGCCCACGTTTCACAACCCGCAGCGTAAGCAATGCACACAGCCCACGTTTCACAACCCGCAGCGTAAGCAAGGCAGCCAATCCGCGCACAAAAAACGCGGCAACCATTGAGGCTGCCGCGTTATTGCTTTCGATTGGAAGGCGTCTTCCGATCACGCACCGCTGGTTTGCAATTGCCCAGCGATGGCCGATTCCATGCCAAACTTCATCAGCGTCTCTTGCAAGATCGCTCGGTCGGCCTCATCCAGTGGGACCATCGGCAAACGCATTTCGCCGGTGTCACGTCCGACCATCTGCATCGCAGCTTTGACCGGGATTGGGTTCGTCGCCAGCCCCAGCATTTTGCTGCACAGGGAATACAAACGATGATGCAGTTCGGCTGCCTTCGTGTAATCGCCCGCCGCTGCTGTTTGAACCATTTCCAACAACACCGATGGAACCAAATTGGCCGCCACGGAGATCACGCCTTCGGCTCCGACGCTCATCATCGGCAATGTCAACGAATCATCGCCCGACAGAACGGTCAGGTCGGTCGCTCCCAAGACCGCAGTGCATTGATCCAGTGATCCAGTCGCTTCTTTCACCATCGTGATGTTCGGCAATTCCGCCAAACGCACGATCGTGTCGACTTCGATGTTCTTCGCCGAACGACCGGGAATGTTGTAGACACAGACTGGGATATCGACAGCTTCCGCAACGGCGCGGAAGTGTTGATACATGCCTTCCTGAGTTGGCTTGTTGTAGTACGGAGCGACTTGCAACGTCGCATCCGCACCTTCATCGGCGGCTCGACGAGTCAATCGCAACGCTTCTGCTGTGCTGTTGCTGCCCGTGCCCGCCATGACCTTGACGCGGCCGGCAACGTGTTGAATCGTCAACGAGATCACACGTTCGTGCTCGTCATGCGTCAGCGTCGGTGACTCGCCCGTCGTCCCGCATGGCACGATGCACGTCACGCCCGCGTCGATTTGAAAATCGATCTGTTCAGCCAAACGTTTCTCGTCGACTTGTCCATCACGAAAGGGAGTCACAATGGCGGTGGACAAACCAGCGAAATCGCTGCCTTTTCTGGGAGACATCAAGCACGTCCGGAACAAAAGTCAAAAACAGGGTCATGGAACAAGCGAGCAGTTTAACGTTTTCTCAAAACATTTCACGGGCCAAAATGCGGCCGAAACGAACAGTCTGAGCGATCGGTCTCGGTTCACGCCGTCCTATCGCTGCCGCAATCGGCAGCGACCGCCCAAACGCATTCAATCGACGGGTTCCGATCGCGAATGATCTTCAAACACGACGAGCAGACCTCGTGCGAGAATGAGCGTTAGCGACCAATCGATGGCAAGCGAAAGCCGAAATTGACATGCGAACACAAAACTGGACGCAGTGTCAGTCCGCGGGACGAGGAATCATTCGACTCGCCCAGATAGCAGACACGTCCGCAAAAAAGAAGTTCGGCAGAAGCACCATTGCGTTGCCGAAGTGCGAGACGTCTGTTGAATTCCCAGGCCGCCAAATCCGCATGGAACCGACGACCAGTGTCTGAGAATTCGTGAGAGATCAATCCAAGCGGAATTAGACCAAGTTCTTGCGAACGGCCCAAACAGCGGCTTGAGTACGATCCGAAACGCCGAGCTTACGCAGGATGTGCTGCACGTGCTCTTTGACCGTTTCGTAGCTGATGCCGAGCATCTTGGCGATCTCTTTGTTGGTCAGTCCCAACGCCATTTGACGCAAGACTTCGCTTTCACGCTGAGTCAACGGCACGTCGATGTCTTGGTTCATGCGAGGAGTCGCCAAGGCACCGGTGACGCGACGAAGTTCTTCGCGAGTCCAGGACTGTTGACCATCGAAAGCCAGATTCAAAGCTTCGATCAGACGCGAAACGGGCGCCGTTTTCAGGATGTACCCGCATGCACCAAGTGCAACCGCGCGAGCGACATAGGTAGGGTTATCGTATCCGGAGAACAACAGAATCGGCAGGTCTGGGTGATCAAGCTTGATACGACCAAGCGTGTTCAGACCGTCACCGCCTTCCATCCGGATATCGAGCAACACGGTATCGAGGGGAGTGTTCGAAACAATCTCCAGAGCGTCGGCAGCTTTGTCAGCTTGAGCGACCACTTCAATGCCGGTTCCCTCAAGGGCGGCTAAAGTTCCCAAACGGGATACTTCGTGATCATCGACGATCAGTAGGCGTTTTGACATCAGTTTTTTCCATTCAAAGAAGAGGTATGAGCGGGAGCCGTGGAGGGCTTCTGGGCAATCGAGGGGTAAAAGCGGGTTGTAACTCAATCAACTAATAACGCAAACCGGTTTAGTTGACATGTGACGCATCTGACCATCGACATCGCACCGCACGATCCTTTGCACGCTAAATCTTAGCTTACTAACACCAAGAGGCCAGTGACGATCCGGTCAATCGAGCGATGTCCTATCAGCACCCCCGGTACCAAACCGGCTTAAAAACACCCAATGCAAGCAAAAACTGGGGGTTTCCGCCAATCCCCTCCAGCGAGCGAGACAGTTGGTAAAACAAGCGACGCTCAATTTTATCCCCCTGCAGTGGTTCAACCCGCATCACTGTGAGGGTGTTTTTAATCCGATTTTGTCACACGACTGGTAAACGTATTTTTTTCGGAAAAGGTTCCAAAAATTTTGATAACTCAACAATGTCTTTGCTGAATTCCCATCCGCCGATCAAAGGAGAACTCTCCCCTCCACCCCGGATGGACCATCAATGCATCTCTATACGACGGGCTTCCCCGATTGGATCACTTCGGCCCGCACTACACGCCATTTAGCCCCGATTGGGCGATGACCGGCATCGCCGTTGGTTGTAAGCCGATGCGCAAAAGATGCGCAAATCATATCGACTGACTAGGCCGCAAAGTTTACGAAATGCTCCCGTGCCAGACCAATTAAAAGTAGAAACTTAACATTGCGCACACTGACAATATAACTTACTCGTGAAACAGGTCGTTCCCGCCGTCATCTAAACATGGTTACGGCATCAGGCTGAGCAACACATAGTTACAACTGAAACCGTCTTGAGAGCTTCCAGCACAAAAGTGCCGTCTTCTACCGCCGCTATTTGCAGCCTCCGCGGGACGCCGCAAAGGAATTTTCAACGCCGTTAAAACGCGTGCGCACGCAGTTGGCGGTCACGCCTCCGCAACTCGCGAGCTCAGATCACGGCTGGCCGGTGGGACGTATCGGCGAATTCTCCCGATTCGTGCGATTTCGCACCGTGCGTGCGGGGGTCGTGAGACAGATGCAATACGGGTAAACTCCGCGGTTTGAAACCAAACCGGACACGGAGAATAGGATTGATGGCGAAAGGATTGTTCACCCAGGGCATGTGCGTGCTATTGCGCCGTCCGCTCGAGTTGGACGAAATCCAATCGCGGTTGAACCAATTTCAATTGGCTGGTCGCCAAGAGTCACTCGATGACGAGGACTCACCCGAGACGCTGATCTATGATTTTCGTCCGGAAGTCGGCGGCCATCTGCTCGTCACACCGTCGTCGATCCCCTGGCCCGATGACATGGGTGACCCAGACGAATCGCCCGAACGATTTGTCGCTTGGTCGCTGGGCCAATTCGGTCCGCTCGCATTCCCCGGCTGTTTGTCACGAGCCTGCGATCAGACGCGGCACTGGGATGACATGCCGGACATTCAATCCGAGCACACCTGTCACATCCGGTTCCTGATCAGCTACGTCCTGGGGACCGAAGAGGAAGACGACGAAGACGAGGACGACTTGCCGCTCGTCCCTGATGATTACGAGGCGATCGACGAACTACACTTCCTAACCAAAGCCGTCGCCGCGGTTCTCGAAGCTCCCGAAGCGATCTGCTACTTCAATCCCGGCGGAGAAGTTCTCTGCGACGAGAACGTGCTTCGCCAAGGACTCAACCACGCCTGGAACTTGGAATTGCCTCCGCTCGACATGTGGACCAATGTCCGGGTGTATGTCGACGACAACCGTTTCGCCATCATGGACACGGTTGGAAACGGCCAGTTCGATTTGCCGGACATGGAGGCGGTGTTCCCGCTTTCCGAATACGTTGCCGAAGACGTGGAACGCTTCCTTCGACATGCGTCGCTGTACTTACTGGCGGGCGATGAAGAAGTCACGACGGGTGACACCGCCGATGGTCCTGGAGGCCAAACGTGGTTGGCGATGGAGTGCGACCAATCACTCTCTGATCCGCCTCGCCCAACCATCCGCTGGATTCCCGAAGACGGTCGCAACATTCCCGAACACCTGCTGGACCCCGGCACGATTGAAGAAGACTTCACCTCCCTCGATGACGATGTCGACGAAGCCTTTCTGGACGACCACGAATTTGGCTCCAGCGAGTTCGATCCCAGTGGCACAGAGTACCTCGACCCAGAACCCTTTGATCCTGACAAACCGGACGATGAAGACGACTGAGTCTCGGCCTTGTACTGCACGTCCTCACGGCAAGTTCACGGCGAAGCGCTCTGCGACAAACTTCGGTTCCAGCCAATTAACGCACACCTCCATTCCGTTTCCGTTTGATCGCGATTCCTTCTGACCTGACACGCAGACCATGTCTCATACAATTGTCATCTTTGGTGCCAGTGGCGACTTGACCAGCCGCAAATTGGTCCCGGCACTCTTCCGACTCTTCTCACGCGGACGCCTGCCAGACTCGACTCGCATCGTCGGTGTTTCGCGAAGCCCCTACGAACACGCCGAGTGGCGAAAATCGCTTCGCGAAACCACTGCCAAATTCGTCGGCAAGTCGTTCAGCGATGAAGCTTGGGAATCGTTTGCACCCAACATCTTTTACCAACCCGGCGACATCAAAGACGCGGACTCGTTCCAATCTCTCGCGGCGTTCTTGGATGAAATCGAAGAAGGTAAATCGACCGGTCGAGTCTATTACCTATCGACCATGCCTCAGTTGTACGAAGAAGCGATCCAGCAACTCGGTGCAGCGGGACTGGCCTGTGACAAAACCGGACCGCGTCGGGTCATCATCGAAAAACCGTTCGGCACGGACCTGAAAACGGCCCAACGCCTGAACGAATCGATCCACAACGTTTTTCGCGAAGACCAGATCTACCGGATCGATCACTACCTCGGCAAAGAAACCGTCCAAAACATTTTCGCTTTGCGATTTGCCAACAGCATCTTCGAACCGCTGTGGAACCGGAACTACATCGACCACGTGCAAATCACCGTGGCCGAAGAAGTCGTCATTGGCCGGCGAGCTGGCTACTACGACAACAGCGGCATCCTCCGCGACATGTTCCAAAACCACATCTTGCAACTGATGATGATCACGGCGATGGAACCGCCGGCGAAGTTCGACGCGGCTTTGGTTCGCGACGAGAAAGTCAAGGTGCTGCATAGCGTCCGCAAAATGAGAGGCGGCGACTTCGCCTCCCAAACCGTTCGCGGTCAATACGCTGGTTACCTGCAAGAAGAAGGCGTTCCGGCGAACAGCCAAACGGAAACCTTCGCCGCGTTGAAACTGTACTGTGACAACTGGCGATGGCAGGGAGTGCCGTTCTTCTTGCGAAGCGGCAAAGGCATGTCATGCCGAACGACTCAAATCGTGATCCAATTCAAGAACGTCCCGCACCAGTTGTTCGGTGGCCCCAAGAAAGAGAACAAACTTGGCAACCGATTGGTCATTCAAGTCCAACCGGCCGAAGGCATTCAATTGCACTTCGAAACCAAGGTCGCCGATGCTGGAATGAAGACCCGAACCAATCACCTGGACTTCAACTTCCAAGATTCCATTGGCGGAGAAGAGATGCCGGACGCGTATCAGCGATTGCTGCTGGACGCGGTTCAGGGCGACGCCAGCCTCTTCGCGCGTGGCGACGAAGTCGAGCTCGCCTGGAGCATCATCGATCCAATCATCGAAGCTTGGCGAAGCCCAGCTGCTCCGCCACTGCACACCTACCCAACTGGTCTGTGGGGCCCCGAAGAATGCTCGCAGTGGCTGTTCGACCAAAAACGAGAATGGTTCGACGTCTGCCCAGTCATCTAGGCAGCCCAAAGTCCATCCGGCACCTGTAGGCGACTAGGGCCTCCTAGTCGCGTCCCCGCGACCAACCAGCCCCAATAGTCGCGCACCATGTAGTCGACCGACACTCCCAGGCGCGCGCCATGTAGTCGACCGAAGCCTCTCGGTCGACCTCACATACCGCTTCCACCAATCGCATATCTCCCTCCAAGCGATCAGGGCCCCGATCGCCAACATCTCTCTACCCTTCGGTTCCAATCCCGAACCGATGCTCACCGCGTTTGGCTGCCCGCAAAGACTCCGTGGTATCTTGCTCCGCTCCCGGGTCACCCTGCGACTGCATCCAACGATCCAACTCTCGCCCCAGCTCCTCGCGAACTCCGGCCAAGCTTTCGTCTTCGATCAAATTGGTCATCTCGTAGGGATCGTTCTCCAGATCATAAAGCTCCTCTTTCGGACGCAACTGGTAACGGTGAATCAGACGAAGTAGCTCCGGCTGATCAAAGCTCTGGAACACCCAAGTCTGCCAGTACTTGTTGTTCAGCTCGCCGTTGCCCTTGATGCCCATCAAATGCTTTTCGATGTACAGATTCTCGTTCTGCAGATTGCGGATGTAGTGATAGCGCCCATCGGTGATGGATCGAATGGGATAGGACGGACCCTCAGGAACATTGTTGTGCGTCCCGTAAGCATATTCACGATGGGCATCCTTCTCGTGTCTTAGCACATGAGCGAAGGAAGACCCGTCAAACGCTTCTGGTTGATACTCCGCACCGGCCAAATCCATCAACGTTGGCAACACATCGGCGTATTGCACCAGAGCGTCTGTCCTGGTTCCCGGCACGGTCATGCCCGGCCACTTGGCGATCAACGCCGTGTGCACACCCGTGTTGTAGTTCGTCCACTTGTTGCCCGGAAACTGCGATCCCTGCTCGGACGTGAACAACACGATCGTATCGTTCGATTCACCGACCTCATCTAACTCGTTCATGATTTGACCGAACTGATCATCCATGTAAGTGATCTCGGCCAAGTAACGACCAAACGCCGATCGAGTCTCGGGCGTGTCACCAATGTTCGGTGGCAACTTCAGTTTACGAGGCGGGTACGCACTCGCATCGCCCATCACCCAAGGCACGTGCGGTTCCACCAACGCGACCACCAAACAAAACGGCTGACCATCCTCGCGAGCCATGAACTCACGAATGGAATCCAATTGCATTTCTTGGGTCGGATTGCGAACACAATTCTTGTCGCAACCATCCACCATCTCGAATGGGAAAGCGGACTTCGGCGAGACGTGAACCTTGCCAGCCAATCCGACGCGATAGCCAACTCGTGAAAGATGCTGCGGCATGCTCTCGATGTCACCGCGACTGGCCGAGTGATTCCAATTGCAGCCGTTTCGCATCGGATACAAACCCGAATACAACTCGGCACGACAAGGCTGGCAGATCGCTTCGGCGAGGAACGCCCGATCGAACGTCATCCCTTCTTTGGCGAGTCGTTCCAGGTTCGGAGTTTTGGCGTTCTCGCCCCCGTACATCGGCAGATCGTTGTAGGTGCAATCGTCTGCCATGACGATCAGAAAATTGGGCGACTTCGTCTCAGCGTGCGCGAGAACGGACACCATGACTACCGCGAAAACGGTGGCAATGGTTCTAAGAAGGAGTTTCATGAAAACCGAGCGGGATGGGGATGCTTGCGTGCGTGTGCCAGCAATTCAAAATTGAGGCGGCGCAAATATCTTACCCCCAAACGCCCGAGTCAACCAAATCCCGACGAATGGACGAGCCGGCCATCGCTCAATTCCCCGTACGATGGACTTCCAAGTCCGTCGAAAGCCATTGACCGCGACGGACTTGGAAGTCCATCGTACAGATGTTGATTCAACGATCGCGTGACGCACGAGCTAAGCCGCTTCAGAAGCTTCCGATGCCGCGTTCAGCTTGTTGTAAAGCGTCTTCAACGACATACCGAGCTCTTCCGCCACGGCTTTCTTGTTGCCGTTATGACGAGTCATCGATCTCTCGATCGCACGCTGTTCGATCTCTCGCATCGTCATCGGAGCGGTTTCGGCCAAATCGGCACGAAGCTGACGGCTGGCGAAGTGTTGAGGCAGATGCTCCACATCGATCGGAAGTGCATCGCACAACACGGAAGCATGCTCGATCACGTTGGCAAGCTCGCGAACGTTGCCCGGCCATTGATGCGATTGCAATTCAGCCATCGCTGCTTCGGTGAAAAGCTGACCGCTCGTGCCATCGGCACGATGTCGACGCAGCAAGTGTTCCGCCAACGCGGGCAAATCATCGATGCGATCGCGAAGCGCCGGCAACCGAAGCTCGAACGTGTTGATGCGGAACATCAAGTCTTCACGGAACGTGCCTTCGGTGACCATCTTTTCCAAATCACGGTGGGTCGCGCAAACGACTCGCACGTCAACCTTGACGCTTTGATTGTCACCGAGTCGCCGGATGTCACCGGTCTCCAACACGCGAAGCAACTTTGCTTGAACAGCCAACGGCAGCTCACCGACTTCGTCGAGGAACAACGTTCCGCCGCTTGCGACTTCGAACAATCCCATCCGTCCGGAGTCCGCTCCCGTGAACGCACCTTTGACGTGCCCAAACAGTTCGCTTTCGATCAACGTCTCGGGCAGTGCACCACAGTTGATTGCGACGAAGGGTTGATCGCTGCGAAGACTCTCGTCCGCGATCGCACGAGCGACCAATTCTTTGCCGCATCCCGTTTCGCCACGGATCAAGACCGTTGATTCGGTAGGAGCAACCTTGGCGATCAGCTTGCGAACCGCATTCATCGATTGGTTCTCGCCAATCAAATCCGAATCGCCTTCCGCTCGCTGCAAGCGATGCCGAAGCGCGGCGACCAAACGGTTCCACTCACGGCGTTCACTCACACGCCCCATCAATGCAGAAATCTCTGCCAACCGGCACGGCTTCATCAGATAGTCGAACGTGCCGTGGCGGAGGGCTTCGATCGCGGTCTTCTGACTGGGGTTGCCCGTCATCACCACCGCTTCGATCTCCGGTCGGATTTCGCGAGCACGAGCGATGACTTCGATACCGTTCATTCCGGGCATATCGAGATCGACCAACAGGCAATCAATCGGCTCCTTCGACAGAACATCGACAGCCGTTTGCCCGTCGGGACAAACCGTCACGCGGTATCCCATTCGCGGCAACTCGGTGCCCATCAGCTTTTGCAACTGAGGTTCATCGTCCGCGAAAAGAATGTGCATGCCGTCGGCTTTAGGCTGCTTGGGTTTGCTGGGCATCTTGGAACTTCCAACTTTCATACGCGGGGGAGGTGACTTCTTCGGTGATGGCAGCGATTGGCAATCGCAATTCAAATTCGCTGCCGCGGTTCTCGCCTTCGCTGCGAGCACTCAACTGGCCACCGTGCTGACAAACAATTCGGTGCGAAATACTGAGACCCAATCCGGTTCCGGTGCCATCGCGGCGCCGTGTGAAAAAGGGTTCAAACAAGTGGGCCTGAACTTCGGCTGACATCCCGCAACCGGTATCCTTCACGCGAACCGTTGACGTCTTGGGACCTTGTTGGATGTAGATGCTCACGTCGCCGTCGCAATCCACGCTTTCGAGCGCATTGGTCACCAAGTTCAAAATGACTTGGCGAATCTCTTGATCGTTGGCATAGACGATTGCCGATTCGTCACCGAGCAACCGCAGTGATTGACACTTGTACTTTCCAAGTGTTCCGACCATTTCAATCACGTCGTTGACCAACGGCACGATGTCGAACGCAGTCTTCTCGACCTGGCCCATTCGGCTGAACAACAACATCTTTTCTATGATCGACTTGCACCGGAAAGCTTCGCCTTCGATGCGTTGCAGGTTCTCACGCCAATTCTCAGTCATCTCGCTGTCGAGCAATCGCTCGTCGTCGGGCAGCATCATCAAGTCGTTCATCCGCGACTCGATCGCTTCGGCGCTCCAAGCAATCGCGGCCATCGGATTGTTGATCTCATGAGCGAACCCGGCCGCCAAGAAACCGACGCCGGCAAGCTGTTCGTTGCGGATCACTTCCTGCGATCGAACCTTCACTTCTTGATCCAACTCGTCGCACATCTTTTCGATGTGAGCCATGCTGTTTTGAAAGCGATCGGTCATCTCATTGAGAATGACGGCCAACTCGCCGAGTTCGTCGCCCGTTCCCAAATCAATGCGGTGTCCAAACTGGCCGCGTGATACCAAACGAGCGCCAATGACCAGATTGTTAAACGGTGCCAACACACTGGTTTGAAAAACCCAAACCATCACAGCGGCGATCACCATCGCGGCAGCAAACGCCACCCAAGCGATTCCGATCCCAAGCCGGTATCGGCCTTTCACGTGGTCGCTGAACGCGGCCATTTGACCGTGAATCAACACGAGGTGAGCACGCGTCTTTCCGACCAACTCGTCGAGCGTTTCACCCATCTTGTTGCGACTGGACCGACGATCGATGACCAAGTAATCCAGGTTGTTTTGATTCTGTTGAATCTCGGACAAAATGCCCCGGATCGTATCCAACGAGGCGAGCTGCGTCTCAGGATTGATCAGCGTCGAACCAGCCTCGACTTCTTGGGGCTGTTCGATCTTCGCCGTCACCATGGTGGAATAGCGACCGAGTGCCGAATCCAGTTCATTGATGGTGTTATGGAATTCATCGTTCTCCATCTGCAAATTGGAGTGCGGCATTCCAAAGGGGTCGATCATGGTTGCCTGAGCACGCATCTGGCACAAACGCGTGTTGCTGTCGCGTGCCTTTGCGGCGGCTTGAGCGATCTGCGTTGCCATCGGCAATTCCTTGGCTCGCGAACTGATCGCGTCGGCCAAGTTTCGATACTGGTACAACCCGATGATTCCAACGCCGCCAAGCGTGATCACCAAGGCGACCAAAACCAGCGTCCCGGTCAGCAGCTTGACTTGAATCGAGCCAATCTTCGGGAACTTGCCTCGCGGAGCCAAACGCCAGACTCTTGAATCGGTTCGCAAACGTGGGATTCGCCGAGACCAATTGGTTGCCGACTTTTCAGCAGCGGCACCCTCGCCTGACGTAGGATTTGCCTCGGCAGGAGACTTCGGCGGCGCGAAAAGAGGTTCGGCGACCGAGTCCGGGACCGCATCACGGTTGGACATCGAAATCGTCGCGTCGTCAGCAGATGACTCATCCGAACCGGAGCCAAATAGCGACGCCGTGGGATGCGTTGCAGCGAGGCTGCCCGCCTCATGGGGTCCATTTTTTCGCATCCGAATCGGCCTCCTTGACCATCACGGTGTGAAACATCCTGTTCAACATTTCGAAGCGTATCGTTGGCTTGGCGGAGTGGCAAGAGCGGATCGAACTTGCGTTGCCAAAGCGTGATTTCCTATATCCCCACGTTGAACTTTGCTCCACGATCGCCGGGGACCGTCACACGTGACCAAGACCATTTTTTTTTCCGTCGGGGAACCCAGCGGTGACCAACACGCCGCTCGATTGATTCGTCAATTGGCGAATCCCGGTGGTTTGGCGATGCAAAACGACGAGCGAATCATTTGCCGCGGTTTTGGCGGCCCTTCCATGCTGGCGGCCGGTTGCCGCGTTGACTTGGACCTGACACGCCACGCCGTCGTCGGAATTGTGGAAGTCCTACCAAAACTCCGCAAATTCTTTCGCTTTGCCGACCAAGCCGAAGACATTTTCAGATCCGGATCGGTGGACTCTGTCGTCCTGGTCGACTTTCCCGGATTCAATTGGCACATCGCGAAACGAGCCAAGAAGTACGGTATTCCGGTTCACTACTATTGCCCGCCACAGTTGTGGGCTTGGGGTGCATGGCGAGTTCGCAAGATGAAACGCAGCGTCGATCACGTGGTCGCTGTATTGCCGGTCGAGCAACAGTTTTTCAACCAACATCAAATCCCAGTCAGCCTGGTCGGGCACCCGTTCTTTGACGCCGTCGCAGAACAAAAACTCGACACGGCGGTCATGCGTCGCTTCCATAGCCAACAAAATTCGGGCGAGCGAATCGTTGCGGTTCTGCCAGGATCACGTGACCACGAAGTCCGTTCGAACTTCCCCATTCAATTGGAAACCATCCGCCGACTGGACCGCGAATTGAGCGAGTCCGGTGAAAGCGTGCGTTTTGCCGTCGCTGCCTACCGCGACAAGCAATGCCTTTGGTGCCGAGAACAACTGTCCGAAGAAGACAAAAACTTGCCGATCGATTTCTACGTCGATTGCACGTCGGAAATCATCGAAGCCGCCCACTGTGCGATGATGGTCAGCGGCAGTGTCAGCCTGGAATTGCTGGCCCGCGAAACTCCCGCCGCGGTGATTTACCGTGTCGGACGAGTCTTGCACGCGGTCGGAAAACGCGTTTTGAAGATCGACAGCGTCACGCTTCCGAACTTGATGGCCGGACGCAAACTCTTCCCCGAGTTCATTTCGGTTGGCGACCCGGAACCCGCGATCGATTTCCTGACTGAAACCATGCGAGCGATGCTTCAGGACAGCTTTTACTACGCCAAAATCCGGCGAGACCTTCAGAACCTGCGAAATGAACACGCCAGCCCGGGGGCGTCCCAAAGAGCCGCGGAACTACTGCGTTCCAAGCTGTTCGGCGACCTCGAAACGCTCCCAGAAAAGAAATCTCTGGGTATGCAAACCCAAATGCGAGACGCTGCGTAACAGCCCGGGTCTACCTTCCCCCGTGGTCCTCTTTTCGTAACCTCGCCGAAATGAACCAGCCTGAATCGTCCAAGTCGTTGTTTTTGGGCGGTGCCGCGAAAGCCACCGCCGCCAATCGCGAAAAGGATGTTCCCAGAATGGGAGCCGAATCGGGCTACGAAGCGGTGGTGGTTGATGACGTCGCACCGGTTCGCATCAGTGCCTTCATCGGTTTCCTGATCTCGCTATCCAGCTTCACCGCCGCGGTTGCCAAACCAATGCTGGTGCTGCCCGCTTTGGCGATTGCGTTCTGCTTGTTTGCATTGCGAAAACACAGCGGAGAGGCTAAACCGGTCGGCACCACCGTCGCCCGAATCGGGCTCATCCTGGCGTGTCTGTTCGGGTCGACCGGGTTCTTCGTGCACTACCTGAAGTACCGAACGCTGGGCGACCAAGCGACCTACTTCGCACAGCAGTACCTCGAACTGGCCGCCAACGGCGAAGAAGCCCTGGCACTCGAACTGCAAAAATCGGCTCCCAACCGTCAAGTTTCGACGATGAAATTGGACGCGGCTTACGAGTTGGATCAATCCGCCCAGGAACAGCTCGAGACGTTTCGTGCGGGTGCTTATTCGGATGTCAAACGGCTCGGCCCAGAAATCCAGTGGGAACTCGACCGTCGACCTCGCGTCTTCCAGAAGTACGGCCGTGAAAAGGTCGACACGTACTGGCGAGATCCGACCGGGCAATTCGACAACGTGATTCAAATCGAACTGCAATGGAATCCGTCTCGCAGCGAAGACGAATCCGATTGGCATGTGACGCTGTTCCAAATCGAACGCGAATTGATCGTCGCGCCGGTCGTTCTTTAGCGGGCGTGGAACTCATCGCAAAAAGCTTTTCAGTCTGAATTTCGTTCGCATTTCGCGAACAACATCGGATTGGGGTGGCGTCGAATTACTGGCAGTGCTTACGACCAAGTTTCCGGTTGTATTCCCCGCCGCTTGCCCTCTGACGTTCATCATGCCAGCTCGATCCACCGCTCTCATTTGCACCGTTTCGTCGTTGCTGATTTCCTGCTTCCTCTTGACCACTCAAACCGGTTGCCTGGGTTTGATGTCCAACTTGATGCACGCCGTTGGTGCCGATCAAGTCCCCGCAGAATGCGAAGAACTCAAGGATTCGAAGGTCGCGGTGGTGACCTTCACCGACCGCAGCCAATACAGCGAAGACATCGCCGCACGGACTCTGTCGCGAAAAGTCAGCGACATAGTGCTCAACAAAATCAAAGACATCAGTCTGGTTCGCGAAGATCAAATCCAAGAGTTCCGCGACACCCACGGTTGGGAAAACACGGACTTCCTGGACATCGGCAAAGGCGTCGAAGCAGAGAAGGTCTTGGCAATCGAACTGACCGGCATGAAGCTCCGCGAAGGTGCGACGCTCTATCGCGGATCCGCCGCAGTGACTCTAACCGTGCTCGACGTCGAAACAGAATCCGTCATCTTTCGCAAAGAGATCGATGAGTTCATGTTTCCCTCGACGGCGGGGCAATACACCAGCGAGACGACCGAGTCGAAATTCCGCAAGCTTTATCTGCAGATGCTCGCCGAACGCATCGGCCGAGTGTTCCACCCCTACGACTTCGCCGACACGATCGCGATGGACGGGGCAATCGCCAGCCAGTGAGCTGGGCGAACGTTTTCGACGATCCCCGTGTCTGATTGCGTGAGCAGATTCTTGTTCCGCGTAGGACGCCGCACAGAAACCTGCGCGACCGTGCTGGAGGGACTCTCCCTCACCGAGGTCGTGCAGTTATCGGATACCGGGTTTGGCAGATTCCCACATGGTTCACCTCTCCTGAAACGAAGTTTGGGAAGAGCTCGAGCGACGCCGTTCAGGCGTACG
>NZ_DDGH01000094.1:102361-130928 GCF_002337565.1 Rhodopirellula sp. UBA1907
CGCCGTTCAGGCGTACGTGAGGGCGAGGGCCGAGCATGGGAAGTGGTCAGCAGCCCTCCGGCCGCACTTTTATGGCCAACTGGTGTCCCAGTGCTTCACCCTGCGAAATTTCTGCCTCAGCAAAGCAACTGCGCTCCGGTCGACAAACCGCTTCGCGTATCTGACAATTCAACCTGATTTGCAACGATTCTCGCCACGCACTCCAACTCAATTGCTATGAAAACGGCTCGTCACGAACTCGTCATTTTGGGCGGTGGCCCAGCCGGATATGTCGCCGCGATTCGCGCAGCACAGCTTGGCATCGACGTTGCCTGCATCGACGACAACCCTCGCTTTGGCGGGACGTGCGTTCGCGTCGGCTGCATTCCCAGCAAAGCCTTGTTGGAATCCAGCCACCTGTACGAAGAAGCCCAGCATAAATTTGCCGATCACGGGCTGAATGTCAGCAACGTCGAAGTCGATCTCGACGTGATGATGAAACGCAAAGAGAAAATCGTCGAATCGCTGACCGGCGGAATCGACATGCTGTTCGATCGCCGAGGTGTGACCGCCTATCACGGACGCGGCCGCCTTCGCGATGTGGACAGCATCGAAATCACCGCCAGCGAAGGTGCGGCCGACGATCAGCCGACCTTGGTCACCGCCGACCAGATCATGCTGTGCCCGGGCAGTGTTCCCGCACAACTGCCATTCGTCGAAGAAGACGGCGATCGAATCGGAAACAGCACCACCGCGTTGTCCTTCCCCGAAGTGCCCGAAGTCTTGGTCGTCATCGGCGGCGGATACATCGGATTGGAACTTGGTAGCGTCTGGAATCGGCTCGGCAGCAAAGTCATCGTCCTGGAAGCCTTCGATCGCATCATGCCGGGGCTCGATAAAGAGATGGCCACGTTGGCTCATCGCAGCTTTAAAAAGCAAGGCATGGACATTCGAACTGGAACGTTCGTGGCATCCGCCAAAGTGGATCCGAAGCCAGGTGACAAGAAGCCATGCGTGATTGAAATCAAAGACGGCGAAACGATTCGATGCGACCGCGTGCTACTGGCCACCGGTCGTGCTCCCGCGACAAAAAGCATGGGACTCGAAGAAGCCGGCGTGAAGCTCGACGAACGAGGCTTCATTCAGGTCAATCACCAATTCGAAACATCGGTGACGGGAATCTACGCAATCGGTGATTGCATCGGTGGTGCCATGTTGGCTCACAAAGCCATGGAAGAAGGCATCGTCTGTGTCGAGCAAATGGCCGGCATCGCTTCGGAAATGAATTACGAAGTGATTCCCGCGATCGTCTTCACCCATCCGGAAATCGCGATGGTTGGCAAGACGGAAGAAGAACTCAAAGAAGCCGGCATCGAATACAACAAGGGCGTGTGTCCTCTGGGTGCCAACGGCCGAGCCCGCACGTTGGGCGACATCGATGGCCGGGTCAAAATTCTTGCCGACGCCGCAACCGATCGAGTGCTCGGCGTCCACATCATCGGCCCGCGTGCCGGCGACATGATCGCGGAAGCCGCCGCGGCAATGGAATTCGGTGCCAGCAGCGAAGACATCGCCCGCACCTGCCACGCTCACCCGACCCTGTCCGAAGCGGTGCACGAAGCCGCTCTGGCCATCGACGACCGAGCGATCCACACGGCGTGAGCGGTCCCATCCAAACCGGTTGGCTGAGGCGGTTGTACGCCCGCGTTGTGTTCTTACCAACGTTGTGGTGGAACATGTTGCTGGGACGCGTTCTCAAAGTCCGCAATTGGTTTGACTGGATCGATCCACTGGTCATTGTCGGCGCTCGCCCGTTCGCTCGAGATGTTCCGCAAATGGCGGAACTCAATGTCGGCGGCGTCGTCAATACTTGCGAAGAATACGTCGGCCCGGTCGATGAGTATTCCAAGCACGACATCGAGCAACTGCATCTGCCGATCACCGACTTCACGCACCCCAGTCTGCAAGACGTGATCACGGGAGTCGCCTTCATTCAACGAAACGTCGAATCCGGCAAAGCGGTCTACATTCACTGCAAAGCCGGCCGGGCTCGCAGTGCCACCATCGCGATTTGCTGGTTGATCGCTCACAAAGAAATGACGCCCGAACAAGCTCAAGCTTGGTTGCTGGAAAAACGTCCGCATATCAACCCACGCCTGACGCATCGTCCCGTCGTTCAACAATTTGTTCGCGAATTTCAATCGTCGGTTGGATGATTACTGGACGAACTTGCAAGTTCGTCTGCTTTAGCGTCCCTCATCGGACTTGGATGCCTTCCATCGCGAAAGTCCTTCGATGGCGAATGCATTAGACTGAGGGTCCCACTGGTTCACCCCAATCCAAGGAGCCCTCACATGTCAATTCTTAGCATTTGGAAGTCACGCTTGATCATTGCGGCGATCACCGCGACCACAGCCCTTCCCGCGACGCGTTGCCTCGCGGAAGACGGCATCGACACTCGGTCCAAGTTGACCGTGAATGCAACTGCCGACACAAAAGTCGCACCCGACAGCGTGACGTTGCGTTTCGCAATCGAATCTCGTGAGGAAGAGGTCACCGACGCCGCACGGAAGACATCCGAGCAAGTCACTCGCGTGGTCCAGTTTTTGAAGGACCGGGGGATTGAAGCAAGAGACATCCGAACGGAATCGATTGTGCTTTCGCCCATCTACCCGAGTGGTCAAAAGGGGCAATACGCGAAGCAAGGGTATTCAAACCAGGCATCGCAAGGATTCGGCGACCTCTTCAGCGATGAGCCACAGATACAGGCAACTCAGACCGAAGCTCCGCAACCGACCGTTCGCGATCAACTACAGCAGAACCAACCCATCGGATATTCGGCCAGTCGTCAACTAACAATCATGGTCCGAGACATCAAACAATTTGAAGCGATCTACACAGGAATCCTGGAACGCGGAGTGAACTCCATCGCTGGGATTCAGTGGATGAACTCGGATCAAATCCAACATCGCCGCGCGGCTCGAATGAAAGCAGTCGCCGCCGCCTACGAAAAAGCCAGTGACATGGCCGGGGCTCTCGATGCGAAGGTCAAACGCGTGCTGAGCGTCCAGGAATCGCATCGCGGTTCAGATCCTTTCGGCAACAGCATGCAATTGTTTGGAAGCGAGTCAGAGGGCGGCTCGATCGAAGCCGGAATGATGACAATCTCAGCCTCCGTGCAGGTCGTCTTTGAACTCAGCGACACCGAGTTTGATAACTAACTCGACCCCACTTTTGGCTCTGCGAATCGGCGTGCAAATACGAGGAACACTAATCGCCTCTAATTGCACGCTAATCACAAAACCGCCGCCGACCGATCTGATCAGTGTGCAATTAGCGTTCTCAATGAATTGCCGGCATATCCATAACCGGCGTTTTGATTTCATGTGCAATGACAAGCTGGAAGATTGTCCCACTTCTCATGCTCACCTACTTCTCAGTTGGCAGCCTTCTTAGATGGCAGAGCCACTTGGGTTGGGCTTTGCAGGTATCCGATTAAATCAACCACTTGCTGCTCCGTCATCGGTTGCAGCAATCCGCTCGGCATCGGCGATTGCTCGGTGACCGACTCCAGTTCGATGTCGTCATTTGCGAGCGTCCATGTTTGGTCCGCGGCGACGATCGTGGTCGTTTGACGTGTTCGCTGGGTTACCAAACCAACCAGCAATCGGCCATCGACGGTGACAATTTTGGTCGCCCGATAGTCCGCACCCACCACCGAGTCGGGGTCGATGATGTTGTGCAACAGATAACCAAGGTCGCTCCGCTGAGCCCCGGTCAAATCCGGTCCGACCTTGCCTCCGGTTCCGAACAACTGGTGACAATTCGCACACGCGGACTGAAACAAGCCTCGTCCGGCCGAAACATCTGCTTTGGCCAATTGATCACGCGTCAAGGTTTGCGACCAATGCTCGATCTCACGTTTGCGATCGTCCGGCGTGTCCCGGATTCGCCCCCAAACGTTTTCGATACGCTCGGTCAAACGTTCGTCCTCCAGCGACAAGATCGTTCGAACGTGCGACGCGGTCAGCACATCTTTGGGTTGTTTCTTTTGCTCAATCGATGTTAGCAAAACATCCGCGAATACCGCTCGCGAACACAACAGGCCCACAACGCCCGATCGCCGTGGCGCACGAAAGCGATTCAGGTTGTCGAGCAACAAGCTCCCCACTTCAGGCAACTCGATTGTCGACAATGCCGGAGCCAACTTCGCATTGACGCGTGGGTCCTTGATCAAAGGCATTGCCAACCGAACGATGATTGAATCGGGAACGGCATCGTCAGCCCCTCGCGTTTCAATCAACCCGCGGACGGCGGCCAAACGCTCCAAGACATCTGCGTCCCCGTCGCCAGCGACCGCCGCCATCTCACCGACACTCTGGCCTTCGCCGAACAACGTGTTCAACTTACGAAGCGTCTCCGCGTGCTTGGTTTGTAGATCTTCGTGAGCCGACAAAACGGTTTGGAAATCAGCCCAATCCTCCGGTCTCTCGGCCTTTCGGACTCCCACGATTCCGGCAGACACGCCTTCCAAGAACGCGTCCGCGCACGCCACGTTGGCATTGCCGTCCAAGTCGCTATCCCCGCGTAGGCGTCGTGTCACCGATGTCACCAAACGCGCAAACTCCTTCGGGTGTTGATCGACTCGTTCGGCCAGTGCTCGTGAGATCAGTCGTGTGGTCGTTGGAATCTGGCACTGTTCGCCGCCAAAGAGCAACTCATCGGGGTGCTCGTCCGCGCACGCCATCAACCCGTACCAAATCATCAATCCCTGGTTGTGGTCATCAGCGTCCTCGATGCCAGAACGCAACTCTGTCAAGAAATCCGCCAATTCACCACGCAAACCCAACGGCAATCGCTGCAGAATCGACGCTAGCGTCAATCGCACCGAAGCAACATCGGCCTCCGCATGCGTCAGGAAATCGCTCGAATAAGCACGGTACTCGTCGTACACCTTCTCCTTGGCAGCCACACTCGCCGAAGTCGGCCCAAACACATCGTCGATCGGCCAATGTTGCGTCATCAATCGAAAGCACCACGAACGAACGTGCGGCGACGGATCGGCGACACCTTCGAGCAAAACCTTGCGAGACAAACCGCCGGAAACGTTCAGCGTCCATAGCATCCGCAATCGTTGCTGCGGATTGGTTCCCTCGACATCTTTGAACCGCTTCAACAACGCCGCGTTCAGTTCGCTGGCGTCGGCACCTCCGGCGACGGCTTCCGCGATTTGCAATCGAGACTGATGCGAAAACCAACGATCGCCCGCCAATTGAAACGCGACCGTTTGCTCGACATTGATTCCGGGTTGATTTAACTTTGCCAAACGTTCGGCAGCGTTGTCTGGCGTACCGGCTTCGTAGCGAATCTGAAAAATACGACCGCTGGACCGGTGGACTCCCGAGTGCTCATGGCATTCGCCCAAATCCGCCCAATCCAATACGACCACGTTGCCATCGGGACCGGCTGACATTTCCATCCCGCGGAACCACACGTCGCCGCTGAGGAAAAAATCTTTCTCGTGCTTCCCGACATAGCCCGTTCCGTGAGGCTCCAACCGTTCGCGGTTGGCTCGGCGGCCGTGAAAGTTCAACGTGTACAGATCGTCTTGGCATTCGGTCGGCCAAGTCGACTCTTGGTAGATCATCATGCCGACGTGAGCGTGTCCGCCGCCGTAATCGTTCGCTGCTCCATCACGTGAGTCTTGCCATTTGCCCGACGTATCAAAGTGGTAATGATCGGCGTGCTGATCAATCAACTCGTAAGCATTCGGATTCGGGTCCAAGGTGAACGGCCGGTGCAAGTGAGCACCGTGGATGCCGTGCCACAAGTGACCATTGACCGTGTTGATAAAGAACAACTCGCCGTTGCGATCAAAGTCATGTCCCCACGGGTTGGTCGTTCCATGACACAGCACTTCGACGTGATGCGTGTCCACGTTGTATCGCCAAATGCCCCCTTCGATTGCGGTGCGTTCGTCCTCGGGTGTTCCGGGCAAACCAATCACTCCAGGACACGAACCACCGCAACGTCCGTACAACCAACCGTCGGGTCCAAATCGCAATCCGTTGGCTAAGTTGTGATAGTTTTGCTTGGCAATCGTGAACCCGTCCAAGATGACTTGTGGAGGACCATCGGGGACCGCGTCCCCATCAGCGTCGGGCACAAACAACAATTGCGGCGGACACATCAACCACACACCGCCTCGACCAACTTCGACACTGGTCAGGTGCTGCACGGAGTCCAAGAACACGGCCCGCGACTCAGAGACTCCATCCAGATTCTCGTCCTTGAACACCAGCACTCGATCGCGTTGGTCGTCTCGCCATGAAACGCCCCGCTGGCCATACGTGTAGTTCTCCGCGACCCAAAGTTGCCCCCTCCGGTCCCAGGCCAAATCGATCGGGTTCTGCACCTCAGGCTCACTGGCAAAAACCGTGGCGGTGAACCCTTCAGGCATCTCGAGCGAATCGGCCGCTTCCTGCGGAGACAACAGCGGGGGTCCGGCGAGCTTGCCGTCGGCGTTTAATTCTGCGAGAGGTTCTGTGTTGATTGGCGTGGGAAAATCATCTGCCGCCGCTGGCGAACCCAGCACAACGATCGCGAGCAGACAGCTCATCCAGGTCCGCTCACGCGTTTGGCGGGATTTCGGCGTTTGCTGGGCTTCGTCGTGCTGTGTCCCCACCCGTGCAATTTTGGCGTGATCAACGTAGAACATGGATGTCATTTTCGTTTCGAACAAGAAAGATTGATATGCGGCGAATCGGCAATTTTTCCGATCCCAAACTGGCGGACCAATTCAACGACTACCTGCAGACCCTGAAGATCCCTGCAAAAGTCGACCACGACGAAAACTCCCATGATATCTGGATTCGCGACGAGAAAGATGTCGCGACGGCTCGAGAAGCCATGGATGAGTTCAAACAATCGCCCAATGCGGCCAAGTTTGACGTCTCCGCCGAAGCCGCTCGCCTGCGAAAGGAAGAGGAGGCGGAAAAGAAACGCAAGCTAGCCCTGCAGAACAAGGCTCAGAAGAAGCTGCGAGGATCATCCGGCGCCTTCGGTGGCCGAACCGCGAGAACCGGCAATATCCCGGTCGTGATCGGCATGATCATCATTTGCGGGATCGCCAGCGTTTCAACGGACTTCAATCCACAGCTGAACCTGCCGGTGCTTCTCGAACAAATCAATTCGCCCCCAGAGGTCCGGGGTGAACAACTCACCGCCCGAGAAAAGCTGGTCGTGGCATTGAACTTTGCGAGCCCGATCGACTACGCCACGACCGGTGACGCCTGGGTCTCAATCAAAAAAGGAGAGATTTGGCGGTTGGTCACACCGGCCTTCTTGCATGGTTCGACGATGCACTTGGTGTTCAACATGATGGCGTTGTTCACGCTCGGCAGCGTCGTTGAGCGGTTGCATGGATCATGGTTCCTTGCATCGCTGCTGCTAGTTTCGCACATCATCGGAATGATCGTCCAAGTCGTCTTGCCTGACTGGCTCGAAAGCCCCATGGCGGTGGGTGCATCCGGAGCGGTGTTTGGCGTTTTTGGCTTCATTTGGATCCGCCCGCGTTTTCAAGCTTCGTATCCAGTCGGCATCCCACCATTCAACGTCTATTTGATGCTCGGTTTCATGTTCGCCTGCATGACGCCACTGATCCAAGGAATCGCAAACGGTGCTCACGTCGGTGGCCTCGTTACAGGAATGGCCATTGCGGCCCTAGCACCCAAAAGCATCTGAACATCGGTCGAGGTCAAACTCGACCTAAATACGGGTTAAGCTTGGGACCATGCGTCCAACACATGTTTGTTCCCTGGCTGACTCAAGGTGACCAGTTTGCTTTTGGTTTCAAAGAAGCTCGTTCTTAATCACGCCACCAAACCAGCCAAACTGTTTGGCGTGTTCGCACTCGCGTTGATGCTGGTCCGCCCAGTCATCGGTGAAGACTCCCCCAACGTGCTTCTGATCGTCGCCGATGATTTGAATTGTGCCATCGGACCCTACGGCGATCCCAACGCGATCACGCCCAACCTGAATGCCCTCGCTGAACGCGGATTGGTGTTCGACCGAGCCTACTGCCAACAAGCGGTCTGCAATCCCTCGCGGTCCTCATTCTTGACCGGACTGCGTCCAAACACAGTGGGTGTCGACGATCTCCGCAAAGGTTTTCGCGAGACCGCTCCGAACGGCGCGTCGCTGGTCACGTTGCCCCAGCACTTCAAAAACCATGGCTACTACTGCCAAGACATTGGCAAAATCTTTCACAACATGGGCGACACGCAAGACCGGCAGTCTTGGTCCATGGATGAAGTCCTGCATGCAGGAACGCACGCTGCCGACACAGTGCATTCCAACACTCCCGTTGCCCTCCGTGCTCGCAAGGTAAAGAAGGCGCCCTCGACCGAGTCGCTCGACGTTCCCGACACCGCCTACCGCGATGGTCAAATCGCTCGTATGGCCGCTTCCGTCATCCGAGACTATCCCGACAACGCAGCCCCATTCTTTCTAGGAGTCGGCTTCTGGCGTCCCCATTTGCCATTCGTTGCACCAAAGAAATACTGGGACCTCTACGATCCCGAAGAAATCTCAGCACCGGCGTTGGAAACGATCCCAGCCGATGTCCCCGAAATTGCAATGCACATTTCGCGAGAGCTACACAGTTACGATGGAATTCCCAAAGAAGCCGAATTGTCGCCGGAATTGAAACGGCATCTTCGCCACGGCTACTACGCCTCGATTAGCTTTCTCGACGCTCAAGTCGGACTGATCTTGGAAGCTTTGGAAACAAGCGGCCATCAAGACGACACGATCGTCGCATTTGTTTCGGACCACGGATTCCACATCGGCGAGAAAACGTTGTGGGGCAAAACCAGCAACTTCGAACTCGACGCGCGAGTCCCACTCATCATCGCCGATCCACGCACCGAGCGAACGCAGCCAAATACCGATTGCTTGACCGAATTGGTCGATCTCTACCCCACACTCACGGCCCTCGCCCGCATCGCAAACGACCTGCCCGAAAATCTTGAGGGAAACGACCTCTCGTCGCTGCTGGCAAACCCCGTTCAAACGCTCAAGACCGCCGCGTTCACCCAGCACCAACATCCTTTCTACGCACCTCGCGAAAAGTGGGTCGCTTGGGGCTACTCCGTCCGAACCGCCAACTGGCGATACACCCAGTGGAGATCCATCCAAGACGACCAACTCATCGCCGAAGAACTCTACGATCACCGTTCCGAATCAAACGAAAGCCAAAACGTAGCCGCCCGGCTCCCAGACATTGTCCAGCAACACTCGCAAAGGCTGGTCAAACACTTCAACCTTTCGGAAAACAATTCTTCCTCGGACACCGATTTCTAAACCGATTGTCCATCACCCAAAAGAAGAGAGTCGGTTATAGACGCTCGGCATATCAGCCGCACGGCACTTGGACGGTTCCCAGGAATATCGATGGCAACGCGAACATCGCCAATCAGGTCGTCGCAATCAATCACCGAGACTCACCTGGATCGCTGCCCCCCTGAAGGACCGCAGCTTTTCTCACTGCGATTCTAAGAATCCAGAGTTGCGGGAATACGCTTTCCTTTGACACCAGCATCGCCAAGGATCAATGCAACGATTGCCATCATGCCGAAGGGGACCCCGAGAACGACGAGCGGCGACAGCAACGGAATGGAGCACAGAATGGCGGCGAAATAGGACAACGCTCTTTTCCGCCCCGCGAACATGCAGCGTGCACCGAACCACTGAATCAGATGCACCACGATCGCCAAAACGTAAGCGAGATACCCATTCAATCTCACGGGATGAGAATGAAGGAAACCGGCCGTTGGCGTGCCGGCCAGACTGATGAAAAGAGCAACCGTCGACAAGATCAAGAGCGGCACCGCAAAGCTACGCTCACGCTCAAACATGCTCTGCTCTGGATCGCTTTCAACGACCTCCGTCTGCTCAGGCGGGCTTTGATACGGATTCAAAACGTTGTCACTTGCTGCGCATTCAATCGCTTTCATCCGTTGGTTCGTCACGCTCGGTGACACTCTACTATTCATCGCCAGTGTTCTTCCCGGCTTCGGACTCGGCGGTATTCAGATTCGCAATCAAATCCTTGAATGCTTTTTGAGCGGCGTCGATCAATCGTCCCATCTCGAGCTGAGCTGCTTTCATTCGCTTGAGACGTTCCAGGTTCTTCACGTCCTGGCCTGACCGGATGCCTTGCAACAATCCGGCGACCGATGACTGCCAACGACTCGCGATCACATTGAACTCGTTTCTCAGTTGATTCACCTGATCCAACGCTTTGTTTGTCCGCCCGTGCTGGTCGTCCTTTTCCGCTTCCGCGAGTTGACATGCAAACAAATGAAACCCTTTCAACCCGCCGACAACATGTCCGTTGGGCAGACCGCGGATTTCACCGCCAGGAAGAGATTGCGTCCGCCTCACAGTTGCAAGAACCAGAGCGAACTGTCCGCGTCTCTCATAGTCGAGACTCATCTCAGCTCCCGAATTCGCGTTCAACAAGTCAATCCAAGTTCGACACAAGCAGCGTACCGTTTTGGCTCAAATAACCGCGTGAAGAGTATCGCGATCGTCGATGCCAACGGTTCTGAAAAATCAAGATGTCTTCCGTCCCTAGACTTCCGTCCCTAGAGCTGTTGAACGGATAGAGCGGAAGCCTTTGCCAACAGTCGTCGAACTTGCCATCGAAAGGTCAGCCACGAGACCGGCAATCCCGCGAAAAATCCTGCGAACGCACTGGCGACTTGAATCGTTTGCATCGATTGCCCAGCGCCGCCAAGAACGGTTCCGATGACCATACCTCCGATTGCACCAGCAACTGCCCCGCCAATGGTTGCCACAACGACAAACAGAAACCACGCCAGTGCGATTTGCCCTTCGCCAATTGCGTCCGCGCCCCCGGTCGGCCCGAGATGGCTTGGAGGCGTCACTTCAGACGACTGATACGGACTTGGATCGTTCATGAGCGTTACCTGCAATTGAATGTTGGGAGCAACAGATAATACCAGTTTCCTCAGCAGTTCGCATTGCAATCCAAAGGCAGCGATTGCCACGGAATAGCAACCTCAACGCTGGAGACACTGACGCAACCTACAGATCGCGTTCACTCATCCAGCTCCCAAACCCGGACATAGTCGACTTGCATGTTGGTTGGAAACTCGTTCGCGGGGTGTGACTCGTTGGCACGCAGTCGATTGTTCCCAAACACGGCGTATGGCTCCCGCAAACCTAAAGAGAGTGCGACGTTCATTTCCCGACGCCAATACTTATTCTTTTGTCGCCCAACCTCGATTCCATCGACGTACCAAATTATTTGGTCTCGTCCCACGTTGCACCCATACGTGTGGAAGCCGTCACCGGGATCGAACGGAGCGTGGTACTCGATCGCTTGGGTTGCTTTGAAACGCAAGTCGTTGGGGCGTTGCCAACTTCTGCCCGGAAGACCGGCGGTTCCATTGGACAAAATCGCGTGGAGATTGTGATCCGTGATCCGTTCGTTCCCCTCGATTCGGTCTCCCCGCTGAGACATCTCCACAATATCAATCTCGCTGTAGCGAACCGCATCCTTCTCGACGATGGTGTCATCGATTTTGCTGTACAACCAAAACGAAGGACACACGCCGGGAAACACCGGCGAGCCTTTGATTCTCGCCTCGTAGTACCCATACCTTCCCACCGCATACGACTTCAGCATCCCAGAAGTAAACGGTGTCGGGTTCCCGCTTTGATCCCGCCGAGTTGCCTTAGCTTCGTCCTGAGTCAATCGTCGAACCGTTAGGGTGAGAACTCCGTTTGCGGCATTTGCAGTGTTCTCGTTATCCCAGGTCCAGGCACCAAAGTTCTCGGGATTCTTGTTCCACTTCTTCCAATCAACTGAGTCACCGTTGAAATCGTCCGACCGATTCCATTTGATCGTCCACTTCTCTCCCGGCTTCGCTGTCAGTGGCTTGGCATTGCTACCAGACTGAGACCATGCCAGGGAGGGCGTGCCGAGCAAGGCAAATAGCAGAGTGAGAACACGAAACATTTCAGACCGAAAATTGCATCATGAGAGATCAAAACAAAAGCAAGCCGGAAGGCTTGAATAATCCAAATCATACCAAGGATCGTCCTGAATTGGTCAGTCGTTTGTCATTCGGAAACTCCGCAGTCGCGTGACATAAACTCGCCGTAGAGCAAGTGTCCCAATGAAATCTGTAGATGCAGGCGACGCCAATCGGCCGGGCAATGCTCTATTGTCGATCGAGCGCAATGGATGACACGAGAGGATATGATGTTCCGCTCACCCCAATGACTCACCCACACTGTTTGAATGTCGCTTTGCTAATGATGATTGACTTGATTTCCCGGAAAGCCTTGTCTGTGGTCTTGTTGGGGTGCGTCTGTTTCGTGGGCATCACATCGCCCAGTATGACCACTGCCGCGAAACCCAACGTGGTGATGATCCTGACCGACGACCAAGCACCTTGGGCGTTTGCGGAAGCGGTTCGTTCGGGGCAGTTCGACGACGTGCCAATTCCCTCGACTCCGAACATGGATCGTTTGGCAGCCGAAGGTGCCGTCTTTCGCAACTTCTTCTGCACCACGCCGGTGTGCAGCCCCGCTCGCGCAACATTGATGACGGGTCGCTACGCCAGCGAACTGGGCATCAAGGATTTTATCTCCCAACCCGGACACAAACTCTACGATCCCGATTCACCGGTTTACTTGGATCCTGACAACACCGTGACTTTCGCAGAAGTGTTGCAGCAACAGGGATACAAAACCGGTTTGGTCGGAAAATGGCACCTCGGTGATTGGACCGCCAGCGGCGATTCGGAAAAGCATCCGACGCAGCACGGATTTGATTCGTTCATGGGCCTGACGGGAGGCGGAACGACGCCGGACAATCCGGAACTGGAACTCAACGGCAAGGTTCAACAGTTCGAAGGATTGACCACGGACATCTTGACCGATCATGCGATCGATTTCGTGGAACAAAACGCCAACCAGCCATTCTTTTTATGCCTGTCCACTCGAGCACCTCACGGCCGTTGGCTACCGGTCGCACCAGAAGACTGGCAGCCATACGAAGAAATGGATCCAACGATCCCCCAATACCCGAACTTGGACAACAACTGGGTTCGCAAGAAGATGAAGGAGTACTTGGCGAGCACGTCCGGGGTTGATCGCAATCTGGGCCGGTTGCTGCAAACGCTCGATGACCAAAATCTGACGTCCAACACCGTTGTGATCTTCACATCGGATCACGGTTTCAACATGGGCCATCACGGGATCTGGCACAAAGGCAACGGCATCTGGGCAACCAAGCAAAAGCCACCGGGCGAATTTCACCAAGGCACTCGTGTCATTTCGAACAAGTACCGACCGAACCTCTATGACCATTCACTGAGAGTCCCCGCAATCGTTCGATGGCCAGGCGTGGTCCAACCTTCCGCTGTGATCGAAGCCACCGCATCGCATTTGGATTGGTTTCCAACGCTGTGTGCGATCGCAGGAGAAGGCCCATCGGCAAAAGACTTGCTCGGCCGGGATCTATCGCCACTGCTAAGGGGCAAAACTCGTGAGGACTGGGACCAAACCCAGTACTTCGAATACGACATGATTAACTACGCCGTGGCGTCGCTCCGAAGCTTTCGAACACCGCAATACAAACTGATACGCGATCGACACAATGAAGGCTGCGACGAGTTCTATGACCTAACGTCCGATCCAGATGAAACGGTGAATCTGATCCGGGATCCGAGCGTGCAAGCCGTGATCCAAAAACTGGACGCAAAGCTGCGGACGATGGAAGAGAAACTAGCAGTGCCTCGATGAGGCATCATCTAGGAACGGGGTGATTGCAAAGTGCAATTTTTCAATCGCAAATCGCAAAACAACGTAGGCCAGGTCTCACCTGGCGATCTCAAATAGCCGAAAAGGGAACGACTCGCCAAAACAGCCACCTACCCAATCAATCTGGCTCACTTCGTCACGCGAGAATGCCATCGATCACTTGGGCTGGTTTGACGCCGGTTAGCTTTTGATCCAGACCTTGGAACGGATAAACAAGGCTCTGATGGTCAAACCCGAGCAAGTGCAACAGCGTCGCGTGGAAGTCACGCAGGTGGACTGGATTGACCGCCGCGGTGTAACCCACTTCGTCTGATTCACCGTACGTCATTCCCTTTTTGACACCGCCACCAGCCATCCACAATGTGAACGCGGACGGGCTGTGGTCTCGCCCCACAAAGGTCATTTCAGTGCCGCCGCGATTCTCTCGCATCGGTGTGCGGCCAAACTCGCCGCTCCAAATCACGAGCGTGTCCTCCAGCATCCCGTTGGCTTTCAAATCGGCAAGCAACGCGGCGGTGGGCTGGTCGACTTGTTTGCACTTGTCTTTGAAGCCCTCGTTCAATGCTTCGTTTTTGCCGGCTCCGTGGGAGTCCCAGCCCCAATCGTAGAGCTGAATGAATCGCACACCTTGCTGAGCCAAACGTCGGGCGAGCAAACAATTGTTGGCAAACGATTCCTTACCAGGCTCGGCACCATAGCTGTCCAGGACGTGTTGCGGCTCCTTCGAAATATCCATCGCGTCGGGCACAGCCGACTGCATCCGAAACGCCATCTCATATTGGGCGATCCGAGTGATGGTTTCGGGATCGCCGAACATCTCATGAGAAGTTTGATTGAGCCGATTAAGCGAATCCAACATCGCTCGCCGAGCTTCCCGAGTCGTGCCCTGCGGGTCGGAAATGTTCAACACCGGATCGCCTTTGGATCGACACTGGACACCTTGGTAAACCGAAGGCAGAAAACCAGAACTCCACAAAGCCTTGCCCACACGGGGCAATCGGCCGCCCGACAACAAAACCATGTAGCCGGGAAGATCTTCGTTCTCGCTGCCCAGTCCCCAAGTGACCCAAGATCCGATGGATGGGTTGCCCATCCGAGTTTGGCCGGTGTGGACCATCAGTTGAGCGGGTCCATGGTTGAACTGATCCGTCTGCATCGATTTGATGAAACAGATTTCATCGACCTGTTTCGCCAAGTGTGGCATCCGATCGGATACCCACGCCCCCGAGTCACCGTGTTGCTCAAACGGGTACTGCGGCCCCAGCATTTTGGGCGTGCCTTGGATGAAAGCGAAACGCTTGCCTTCCAAGAATGATTGCGGGCAATCTTTGCCATCCAACCGTTTCAATTCCGGCTTGTAATCGAACAACTCCAGTTGGCTGGGAGCCCCGATCATGTGCAAGAAGATGACCCGTTTGACTTTCGCAGGCAGCGGCGGATCGATCGGGCTGAGCGGGTTCGTTGGCGAATGCTGAGGCACCACCACGTTCCGCGCCGACGCCTGGTTCTGCTGCATCGCCATCCAAATCGCACCAAGCCCCAACGTGGAGTCACGCAGAAAGTGTCGGCGCGTGGAATGTTGCAACGAGTTGGCGTACAGCTCGGACGCAAGTGAATTTCGCGAAGCGTTTTTCATTGAATGCATGGTTTGAAAGTCAATCATTTCATCAAGACCTCATCGAGGTTCAAAAGCACATTGGCAACCATCGACAAGGGATCACCGGTCTCCAGTTCGCCGAGTTGTTGATGCAATCCCACCAATTCATCCAGCTCGTCGGTGGAAGGTTCTCGGCAGGTTGCACGCACAAAGCCCAACCGGATCTGTTCCGACGGCTCGTCGGCCAACGTTCTCATGTGAGCAGCGAAAGCACTGGCGCACTCCGCGAATGTTTGGTCGTTGAGCGTCATCAGGGCTTGGACCGGAGTGTTTGACCGCAACCTACGAGGCGTGCAGAATTCTCGCGAAGGAGCATCAAAGGCCGCGAACATGGGGAATGGGATACTGCGTTTGGTGTAGGTGTAAAGCGAACGCCGATAACGTTCACCATCATCGACTTTCGCGGTATTCCATTTGTCCCAGGCCGCGAACGGAGTCCAAACGCCATCGGGAATCGGTGGGTGAACCGGCGGCCCGTGCATCTCGTCACTCAGCAATCCAGAAATCGCGAGAGCTTGATCGCGAACGGTCTCGGCATCCAAACGGTGTCGAGGACCACGTGCAAACAAACGATTGGCCGGATCGACATCTTTCAGGTCATCTCGAACAACGCTGGATTGTCGATATGTCCGCGAGAGCACCAATTCGCGAATCAGAGGTTTAAACTTCCATTGGTGAGTGTCTTTGAAACGCAAAGCCAAATCATCGAGCAACTCCGGATGCGATGGTGCTTCGCCGGAAGAACCAAAGTCTTCTTCCGTTGCGACCAAACCAATTCCAAAGAGCTGAGCCCAAACCCGGTTCACGGCAACTCGGGCGGTCAGCGGGTTTTCATCGCTGACCAACCAACGTGCGAGAGCCAAACGTGGAGGTTGATCGCCGGCTGACAAAGGCGGAAACGATTGAGGCGTGTCCGGTTGAACCTGCTTGTCCTTCGTCAAAAACAAACCGCGAATGAAAACGTGGCTGGGGCGAGCCAAATGCGACTCCCGTTCGGCCAAAATCGGCACCGTTGTGCTTTCGATTTTGTTGCGTCGAGACTTCAGTTCGGCCAGTTCTTTTCGTTGAGCCTGCAACGACTCATCGTTCAACAAACCCTGGAACTCCAGATCGCTCGACACCGCCAAATGCCCTCGACGAGTGACCAAGGAGAACGCGGACAACATGTAGACGCGGTGTTTGATAGTGAATTCGATCTGCGATCCCTCGCTGACGTCCAAAGGCTCTTTAAGCAAGAACGCTGCGGAGCGTGGATAGTGAATGCGAGTGTACGCGGCGAATCCATGGTTCGATTTCCCGTTGAGACTGCCGTTGGGATCATAAAACGGATCAGGCTCGTCGGAAATCACGTCGGCAAATTCGATCGGTGTCGGTTCACCGCCATCGGCAGGAATCAGCTTGGCGTCCACATGCGAAAGCACGAAGCCCCATTCCGAATCGGAGATGGCCTTTTCGGGGTCCAAAGGCATACCGGTGAAGCGAATCGCGGTTAGCGAGTCGACCGAATCTGGCAGCGGCGACCGAAGCGTGATGTCAGTGTTTCGAGCAACCGTTCCGACGGTGTGAAATTCATCGTGATCACCGACCGTTTCAACATCGACCTTGGTCGCCTTATTGGTCGAGGCCTCCAAATCGGTCAACGGCTTCCAACGAGTCTCATCGGAGAGCAGTTCGTATTCCTGAGACCAAATGTTCCGTTGCAACGGACGAATCTGCGAATCAAGCTTGGCGGCTTGGTCGTAGTGAGCCGAATCAACCGGTACCTTCAGCACCGGCCAATCTTCATCCAGATCCGAGTCAGCGGTGTTGTTGAAGAACGCCGCGAATTTGTAGTACTCGTCGTGCTCGAACGGATCGTACGGATGGCTGTGACACTGCACGCATCCAAACGTGACTCCCTGCCAAACCTGCCAGGTCGTGTTGACGCGATCGAGAATCGCTTCAATTCGGAACTCTTCGTCATCGGTCCCGCCTTCTTCGTTGGATTGCGTGAGTCGTTGAGCGGCGGTCGCGATGTAGTCTTCGATAGTGGGATTTGGCAGCAAGTCGCCCGCGATTTGACGAACCGTGAATTCGTCGTATGGCATGTCTCGATTGAACGCATCGATTACCCAGTCGCGAAATTTCCAGGCCTTTCGAGGAGCATCGAGTCCGAGACCTTTTGAATCGGCGTAGCGGATTTGGTCCAACCAAACGCTGGCCCAACGCTCGCCAAACTCGGGACGATTCAACAACCGGTCGACGGCCTCTTCGTAGGCATGCTCTTGCTGCGTTTCGATTGCCGATTCAAACGCTGCCACTTCGGCTGGCGTGGGTGGCAAACCGATCAAGTCCAATGACACTCGACGCAACCAACGCGTCGGGACCTCATCCTCGGCGGGTGCGATGCCCTCTTCTTCCAACTTTGCCAAGATAAAACGGTCTGTCGCTTGGAGACACCAATCCACGTTGGCGACGTCAGGAACTGACGGCCGTTGAGGTTTCTCGTACGCCCAGTGCTCACCCCATTTCGCACCCTGTTCGATCCAACGCCGGATCAGTTGCACCTCGTGTTCGGGAAGCGGCGGACCGTGTTCGGCGGGAGGCATCACCACCGATTCGTCATCAGTCGTGATTCGTTCCATCACGATCGAATCATCAGGCTCTCCTGGTTCAACCACCCAACCATCGGGAGGCAGAACCTTGTCACGATAGACGAACGAAAGATCACCGGCCTGCTTCACTCCGCCGTGGCACGCCACGCAGTGCGAGTTGAAGATCGGACGAATGTGTTCGTTGAAATCGATCGTCTCCGGCAGCGTTTCAGCACTGCCGTGAGCTTCGCCCTGACCTGAACGTTCGCCCTCCTCACCTTGAGCGACCGCGCCGAAACCACTCAGCACGCAGAGCAAGCCAATTGTTTTGATCCAAGGAATCATGAAAGCATCGAAGGAACGGTAAGAAGGAAAAACAGTCAAACGAAAATCATCCATGTGAAGCTGCGAAAGTTATGCCAAGATGTCGTCAACGACCTTGGATGGTTCCACCCCGGTCAGTTTGAAATCGAGTCCTTGGTAGCGATGAGTGAATCGCTCGTGGTCGATTCCCAACACGTGCAATGCTGTGGCGTGCAAGTCACGTACGTGAACCGGATTTTCAACGACGTTGTAACTGAAGTCGTCCGTTTGGCCGTACGACGTTCCGGGCTTGATACCGGCCCCGGCCATCCAAATCGTGAAGCAGCGAGGGTGGTGATCGCGGCCGGCTTCCGGTGAATCCCATTTGCCTTGCCCAGCGACTCCGCGTCCAAACTCTCCCCCCCAAATGATCAACGTGTCGTCGAGCAAACCACGTTGCTTCAAATCTTTGACTAACGCGGCACTGGGTTGGTCGGTGTCAACGCATCGCGAAACGCACCAGGAACTCAGCCGCGAATGGTGATCCCAATCGGGATGAAACAGTTGAATGAACCGCACATCACGCTCGGCCAAACGGCGAGCCAAAATGCAGTTGGCGGCGTAACTGCCGGGCCGACGTGAATCGGGTCCGTACATTTCAAATGTTTCGTCGGACTCGTCACTCAAATCGGTCAGATCCGGAATGCTGGTTTGCATCCGAAACGCCATCTCATACTGAGCGATGCGGGTCTCGATTTCGGGATCCAAAGTTTCCGTGTGGTGCAGACGGTTCATGCCCGCCAACCCGTCCAGCATTTCGCGACGCAATTCCCGTGGAAAACCATTGGGATCGTTCAAATACAAAACCGGATCTTTAGCACTACGCAGCTTGACGCCCTGATGTTTGGACGGAAGGAAGCCGCTGCCCCAATAATGATCGTAAAGAGGCTGATCACTGGGCCTTTTCATTTTTGAAATCAGCACAACGTAATCTGGCAAATTGCTATTCATGCTGCCCAAACCGTAGCTCGCCCAAGCACCAAAGCTGGGTCGGCCGGGAAGCTGATGCCCGGTCAAGAATTTCGTCATCGCGGGTGCATGATTGATCTCATCGGTGACCATTGATTTCACAAAGCACAGATCGTCGGAAATCGAACCGATGTGCGGCAACCACTCGCCGACCAATCGTCCGCATTCGCCGTGACGGTTGAATTTGGTGATCGCAGGCAAAATCAATTGCTTTTGATTTTTGGTCATACCGGTCAGCCGCTGCCCCTGACGGACACTGTCGGGCAGTTCCGTACCAGCCAGTTTGGGAAGTTCCGGTTTGTGATCAAACAACTCAATCTGTGACGGACCTCCGGACTGGGTCAAGAAGATCACGCGTTTGGCTTTGGGAGCAAAATGCGGCAGGCTGGACTTCAGCTCGCTGGCGGCCAATTCATCGCCCAGCATCGCTCCCGCGGCGAGGGCGCCAAAGTTGAAGCCGGCTTGCGACAGGAAGCTACGCCGACCGAGCTGCAGTTGGGTTTCTTGATGAGACATGAGATCTTTGAATTGTAAGGCGGCGTCTTTAAGTCTGTGCGGCAAATTGAATGGTGACGCTCATTCACGCGTCATGGCTTCGTCCAGGTTCAGAATCAAACTCGCGATCGTCATCCAAGCCGCGGTTTCCGCAGCTTCGTCGGAAGCAGGCGATTCCATCTGGCCGACGGTGCAAAACTCAGTCGCCTCGTCGATGTGATCGCCGTAGTAGTCACGCGTTCGCGTCCAAACGTTTTGCAAAGCCGCGAGTTCTTCGTCGCTAAGCGGACGAGACAAAACTTGATTGGAGAGATGATTGGCGTGATCTTTCCAAGCGGCTTCATCAGGCGATTCCGATTGATTCACGATCGAATCCGCGAATGCTCGGGAGGCTTCCAACATTGTCGCGTCGTTCATCAACGTCAGTGCATGCAGTGGCGTGTTCGTGCGTCGCACACCGACTTCGCAAACGCGACGTTGAGCACTATCGAACAAGAAGGTCGGTGCACTGCTGCGACGCCAAAACGCGTAGATCGTCCGCCGGTACTGCCGCGACCCGAGGCTGGGTTGATAGTCAAATCGTCCCATCGTGATCTCCGCCCACACACCCGGCGGTTGATACGGATACACGGGCGGACCGCCAACGGTTGGATCGAGCAATCCCGATACTCGCAACGCATTGTCGCGAATCATCCAGGCTGGCAAACGGAAACGGGGTGCTCGTGCGAGCAAACGGTTTTCAGGGTCGAGTTCCAATAGTTCAGGCGAAATGACACTGCTTTGGCGATACGTTTTGCTATTTGCGATCAGCCTGAGCAAATGGCGTAGATCCCAATCGTTTTCAATCAACTCCACCGCCAACCAATCGAGCAGCTTTGGATGCGTTGGCAGTTCACCTTGCAATCCAAAGTCGCCCGGCGTTCGAACCAAACCGGCACCAAACATCAATTGCCACATGTGATTGGCGATCACGCGAGCGGTCAGTGGGTTCTCCGGATCAACGATCCAATTGGCCAAATCCAAACGCGTGCGAGTCTCTTCGGCTGGCCAATCCAAAACGCTTGGCAAAACAGCTGGCTCGACCACATCGCCTTTCGCATCCCAGACGCCACGCAGCAACACATGTGTTTCGCGAGGTTCTTCTCGTTCGCTCAACACCATCACCTTGCGAGGTTTGGCTTGCTTCTTCAGATCGGCGAGTTGCTTTTGAGCTCGTTTCAAACGCTCATTGGCAGCTTGGTAATCCAGATCGGCGATCAAGAACTGTTCGAGCAAACGTTTGCGTAGTTCATCACCAATTTGCTTGGCACCTGGCTTGTCGACTGCTTCTTCGTCGGCAGGCTTGCTTTCTTCGGCATTGGGTTCATTCAACCGTTGAACCAACTCTGCCATCGGCGAGCCACCGTCCACGCGGCGAACCGTTTCACCAAACTCCGAGCACAACGAGACCCGGAATCGTCCGATGTTTGCATGGCCGTGAGTGGAACGTTGCCGCATCAAAACGACAAACCGATCGCCGGGCTGCACATCCCATGGTTCGGAAAGCTCATACACACCGACGTGAGGCTCGATCTCTTCCGCACCTTCGGTTGTCCAACCATCTCGCGCGTCATCGTTCAGCGTCTTGCTGATTTTCGCATAGCGTTTGTCCCACTCCGTCTTACGCTCTTCGTCCGATTCGAAATCCGCCTTCGCGCGAACAAACTCCAACTGGCTTTCCGAAGGACTGCCTTCTCGCCGGCCCATCGCCAGAACGCTGGTCAGCGCGAACTCGCCGTTTCCATCCCGCGAAAAACGTCCGTCAACATGTGACTCGTGTGGGAAGACTTCGATGCGAACCCCGGTAACCCGTGGCATGTCATCGGGAATTTGCATGACCACGCGGTAGTCATCTTGTACCGGTGTGGGCCCGTGCGTTTGAACGATGCGATCGTCCTCGACGGTAAACTCGGTTCCTTCGCTGCTGTTCAACTTTGGCGAAGGCGTGTGCCACACAGAATGTTCTGACGGCGGGTCGCTTTGGAACTCGGCCAGCCATGTTTCAAAGCGTTCGACGGCCCGCACTTTTTCGGCGTCTTCGGCCTTTTCACACTCCGCAACAAACGTTTCGAATTCTTCGGCTTGAGGATCGACCTTTGGCGATTCGAATTCAAGATAGGGCTTGGCTCTCATACCGGCATTGCCGTCTTCATCAATGCTGTTGAAGAATGCCGACAACGAGTAGTAATCGTGATGCGTGATCGGATCAAATTTGTGGGTGTGACACTGCACGCAACCAAGCGTCAGCCCTAACCAAACCGTTCCGGTCGTGTTGACTCGGTCGATGACATAGTCGATGCGTGATTCTTCGGGATCGCGTCCGCCTTCGCCATTTGTCATGTGGTTGCGGTGGAAACATGTCGCCAGTTTTTGTTCCGCCGTCGCGTCCGGCAACAAATCGCCTGCGAACTGTTCGATCGTGAACTCGTCGAACGGTCGATTGTTTGCGAATTGATCGATCACCCAGTCACGCCAAGGCCAATTTTCGCGAGTGCCGTCTTGCTGGAAACCATCCGAATCGGAATACCGTGCGGCATCGAGCCACCACATGGCCATGCGTTCGGCATGATGCGGTGATTCGAGACATTCCTCGATGAGGTCCTTCCAGACTTCTTCTCGGGTCTCGTCAGTGGCGTCTTTCAACAGAGCAATCTGGTCGGGCGTCGGCGACATCCCGGTCAAGTCAAACGAAAGCCGACGAAGTTGCGTGATCGGATCGGCAGGTTGGCTCAGCGACAAGTCGTTGTCGGCAAGTTTCTCTGCGACAAACGCGTCGATCGGATTTGGATTGGTTGCCTCCTCGGCGGACTCGGGAACTTCGGGGCGAGTCAGCTTTTCAAAGGACCAGTGCTTGCCCCAGGGTGCTCCGTCAGCAATCCACTTTCGAATCGCTTCGCGTTCTTTCTCGGTCAACGGCTTGCGATGCGAATCCGGCGGAGGCATCAACATGTCTTCGTCGTCGGAAATAATCCGCGACCAGATCTCGCTGCTTTCTAGATCGCCAGGCTGAACCGCGGCGTATCCTCCGCGATCTTCCTTCGCGGCTGACTCCACATCCAACCGCAAGTCCGCCTCCCGGTTCCCTTCGTCAGGCCCGTGGCAATGAAAGCAACGGTCCGACAAAACCGGCAAGACATCACGTGAGAAGGAAACGTCATCCGCTTGCAAAGCGTTCGTGCTGACGAGCGAGGAGAAAATCCAACCAAGCGACACGAGAAGGACGGCGCAGAACGGTTTGCCAAAGTGTCGCGAAGGTTTGGCTGCCGGGCGCGGATGTGATCGGGACAGGCCGGTTGCCTCAGACGAACCCGTTTGCTCGATGGAGCCAACCGGTGAATCGTTCAAACTTCGTAGATCATGGACGATGACTTCACTCATGCAATCTGCGTGACCGGGTGGGAAAGAGGCCAGCGACGGAAGGATGGTCGCTTTGCGGGGTCGCTCGCCTGATCGGGAGCACCCTCGCAATGGCGGATAATGACGGTTCGTTCGGAATAGACGCATTCGAAGGCGCCGATCTCTGCCTTTCATTATTGTCAATAGAGGAGAGCGTGTCTTGCCGATTCGTTGCATTGATTTGTAAAATCCTCGCATGGCAGCAGCAAATCCCGATATCGACCGTTGGCGAACCGACGCATTCGACAGCATCGCCAATCCGATGGCCTGTTTGGAGCTGTTCGACTTTTTGCCGCAGGTCTACATGTACGTCAAAGCGGCTGACGGGCGATATCTACGGGCAAATCGCGTGGTCTGCCGCGTTGTCGGCGTGGAGGATGAATCGTCGATCATTGGCAAAACCGATTTCGACTTCTTTCCTCCGGCGACGGCGACTCAGTACATCGAGGAAGATCGTCGCGTGGTCGCCTCAGGCGAGACGTTGACGGACCAAATCTGGTTGGTCCCAGACAGTCGCGGCGTCCCTCAAATTTATTCCTGCAATAAAATTCCGTTGCTCAACGAAGCCGGCGAGGTCATTGCATTGGCCGGCGTGAAGCGGCCTTACCATGACTCGGAGGCCCCAGAAAGCGGTCATCTGCGGCTGCTCAACGTGGTTCAATTTGTGACGCAAAACTATGGCGATCAAATCGCGGTCGCGGACTTGGCACGGGAAGCCAACCTGTCGCCAAGCCAGCTCCACCGCGAATTCATTCGGTTGTTTGGGATCACGCCGAACCATTACATCCGCGAGGTCCGTGTCGGCGTCGCCCGACACTTGCTCGAGTCGACCCAAGAAGCGATCGGCAACATCGCCGCCTCCACCGGGTTTTACGACCAGAGCCATTTGACCCGGCAATTCAAAGCATCGACCGGGATCACTCCGACCGAATACCGTCGCACCTACAGCCCGCTCGGCTGAACGCTGACGAATCCGCCTAGCCTGCCAAACCCTCCCAAATTGAGACGGTGGCGAGCAAGAAATGCGACACTTTTGACAACAGCCATCGCAGGCGGAATCGATTCGACCTGAAACCGACCTCCCAAGAGCAATGCGGGATGGTTCATTTGCTTTCAAATTGGTCGGTCAATGGTCGTCGCAGCCCCCAACGGCGACGCAATCTGGGCAATTCCGCGGATTCGCGTGATTTCGAAAGTTGGCGTCTCGCATTGGCACACAACCTGCAATTCCGGTGATCCACCGCAACAAGATTCCCCCACCAGACTTTTCTTTGGATCCACCATGGCCACTGTCGATTTGCACTCCTCGGTCAACCGCTACCCACAATCGTCCCTCCGTTGGAGGATGCCGACGAGCGGGTCGGTGCCCCGCATTCGAGTGACTGCGTGGTGGACAATGTTGGCCTGCAGCGTCATCGCTTTGGGAACAAGCAGCTACCTGGCGTACTCTTCGTTCACGTCATCGCCGGTCGCCGGATGCTCCGGCGGCAGCGTGTTTGATTGCGGGCATGTGCTGCACAGTCGTTGGTCCAAAGTTGCGACCGTCCCCGTCAGTGTCCCAGCGATTCTGACTCACTTGTCCGTCATCGCGTTGCTTCTGTTTCGTCCGATCAGCTTGACTTGGAGACGTGTGCGCTCGGGTGCCTTGGGCGTTGCAGCGCTGACCGCGGGTGGTGCCGCGTTATGGTTCCTTGGACTTCAAGTATTCGCCTTGGGTCACCTTTGTCCCTACTGCATGGTCGCTCACATCGCCGGTTTAGTGCTGGCTGGCACGTATCTGTATAGCCGTCCGATTCACGCTCCATCGCTTCGCTACATCGGTACCGCCGCCGCAGCAGGCTTGGCAGTGTTGATCACGTTGCAAGTCGCCACGGAACCACCACCGACATTTGAAGTAATCGAACACAGCGCAGAACCGGCGACCTTCAGCGCCCCGGGCGCAGGAGAAAGTTCCGAGACATTCGCTGCCCCCGGCGTTTTCGAAGCACCGTCGGGCGACGCGTCAGCAGAAGGCGAAGCGATCGATGGCCTGTTCGCTCCACCGGAGTCGGTCAGCATCAACAACGAAGCAACTCGAGTGATCAACCAAATCACCAGTTTCGATCCTGCTCGTTTCGCGATGGCAATCGTGAACCCAGTGACGTTGCTTTCGGCAGAGGTGGATGCTGCGACGGACGCTCCCAAGACCGCGGAAATTTTGGGCGGTGTTCGACTGACGACCAAGGACTGGCCTCTCGTTGGAAAGCCGGACGCAGAGATGGTGTTTGTCGAAATGTTCGATTACACCTGCCCGCATTGCCAACGAACTCACGAATCACTCAAGGCCGCCGAAGAACACTTCGGTGACCGATTGGCCGTCATCATGTTGCCCGTCCCGTTGGATGGACAATGCAATCCTGAGATCAAGAGCACTCACGCGTCACATCGCGAAGCTTGCGATTTGGCGAAGTTGGCCGTCGCCGTTTGGATGGTTGACCGAGAGAAGTTTGCTGACTTCCATTCGTATATGTTTGAGTCCAAGCCAAACTATTCGCAGGCGTTGTCTCACGCGTCAAAGATGGTTGACGAAGCAAAGCTGAAATCAACGCTGAGCGGCTCGACTCCGACCGAGTACATTCAAAAGCATGTTCAGCTTTACCAGCGTGCTGGTGCTGGAACGATTCCTAAGTTGCTGTTTCCAAAGACAACCACCGTCGGTGCGGTCGAGTCGTCTCAATCGATGATCCGGTTGATCGAACAACACCTGTAAGAAGACGTGGTAGGCTTCCAGCCGTTAAAGGAACCGAAGTTACCTAGTGCAAAGACAGGCTGGGAAGCTTATGCGACTTTTCAGCCCGCGGCGTCGATTCGCAGGGCGACTTCCGCGACGCAACGCGGGAGATTGGATGCCACCTCGGATCGCAGCTCGATCTCGATAAGGTTCTGTCCCTCGAGCGAATTCGGGACTGGCAACAGGATTGCTTCGCGGCCTTCTTCTTCGAGACCCAGGCTGTCGCTCGAGCCGATCTCTTGATCATTCAATCGCACCACGAAACGCTGATCCGGTGCCGGCGCCATCTCGATTGATAGCCGATCCTTCGCTTCCAATCCGGTCGGGCAATTGAAATGCCGACGATAGATGGCATGATACTCCGACCGTGTTGCCTGGCCGGGCACATCGCCGCCCGTCGGGATCTCGGATGCACCCGAAGCGTCCGGAACGTCGACGCGTTCTGCTTGATGCACCGACTGGCCATCGCAAAACATTTCGCGGGTCCAGGGGCGTCGCAATCGAATGCGGTGAGTCATTGAGAACCGGTTCCAAAGAGAATTGAATTGCAAGCCAACGATCGCCCTCGCACGTTTCACCTGACGGTCGCTTACGACGGCACCGAATATTGTGGCTGGCAAGTCCAACCTGAACAGCGGTCGATCCAGTCCGAATTGGAACGCGTCATCCGACCGTTGGCCGGTCGCCCGGTGCGTGTGCTGGGCAGTGGTCGCACCGACGCGGGAGTTCATGCGATTGGTCAAGTCGCTCGTTGTGTCTTGCCGGTTTGGAAAGCCGACACAGTCGCGTTTCAACGAGCAATCAATAGCAAGCTGCCCAACGACATTCGTGTCAAAGCCGTCCGTGAGACTCGCGAGCGATTTCATCCGATCGCCGATGCCACGGGGAAGCAGTATCAGTATTTGGTTCAAGTGGGTGGCAGTCGCGATCCATTTGCCAATCGATTCGTCAATCGAGTTGGTGGTCCGATCGATCACTCGGCGATGCAATCAGCGGCGGCCAAATTTGTCGGACGTCATGACTTCAAAGCGTTCCAAGGAACCGGCGCCGAACGACCGTCCACTGTCCGAACCATCCACTCGGCTCGCTGGATCCCTCGCGTCGCCACCGGACCAACCGGAGCGGAACTGGAGGGCGAGCACTGGTGCTTTGAAATCGATGGAGAAGGTTTCCTTTACAACATGGTCCGCAATCTCATCGGCACGATGTTGGAGGTTGGTCGCGGGAAAAGGCCGCTCGAATGGATCGATGATGTTTTGGCCAGCGTCGACCGGAAATTGGCCGGCCCGACCGCGCCACCACAGGGGTTGTTCCTTTGCCGGGTCGACTACCCCGACGAAGTGTTTCAGTTGGAAGAACCCGACGTGGCCGAATGACCGGCGCTCAATCCAAACAATGTTCATCAAAACTTCATCGTCATTGGCGATAAACCGCGGGATTTACGGTCGAAACGAGAGAGAGTGTTCCTTCGCAAAACCGGGTGTCGATTGGTAAACTGACACAACCGGTTCACCTCTCATTGATGCGATGTCTTTATGTCTGCCGAGAGCCCTCCCGCCTCTGCGCCCATCCTAGATGAAGAGTCCCGTGCACTCGTGCGGCGATCCATCGCTGCCGGTGTGGTGACATTGGACGAGATCAAAACGGTCGTCGCTTCTTTGATGACCGACGACACCCGGTTCACCCCGCAGCGTTTGTCCGATGGGATGCAGAACGCAGGTTTGTTGACGCGGTGGCAGGCCAGCAAGCTGCTCGCCGGGAAGAGCAAAGGCTTCTTTCTGGGGGCCTACAAACTGCTTCGTCCGCTCGGCAAAGGCGGCATGGGGATGGTTTACCTGGGTGAACACAACGTCATGAAGCGTCAGATGGCGCTCAAGATTTTGAACTCGAATGCCAGCCGCGATGAACGCCGAATCCAGCGTTTTCAAGAAGAGGCTCGAGCGTCGGCACAACTTGATCATCCAAACATCGTTCGCGCCTACGACTTCAATCAGTCCAACGGCAAACTCTATATCGTGATGGAGTACATCGACGGGATTGACCTGCATCAGGTCGTCGCTCGCGATGGTGTGATGTCCATCGCCGCCGCCATCGATGCGATGTATCAAGCCACCGGCGGATTGGCTCACGCTCACGAACGCGGAATCATTCACCGCGACATCAAACCGTCCAACCTGATGTTGCGGTCCGACGGTGTGGTGAAGGTCAGCGACATGGGACTGGCTCGCATCGGATGGTCGGAAGGATCGGGCGATACCAGTAAACGTCGGTTGACGGGAACCGCCGACTTCGTCGCACCGGAACAGGCCCTCAACAGTCACAGCGTCGATGCGAGAGCGGACATCTATTCGCTCGGATGCACGTTGTTCTTTTTGCTGACGGGTCGCCCCCCGTACAAGGGCGACACCGTCGCACAGCGGTTGGCCAAACATCAAACCGCACCCATCCCCGACGTTCGCAAACTGC